>JBGSTX010000083.1:0-30671 GCA_041736305.1 Oligoflexus sp.
CACTCCCTTAAAATCCAGCTGGCGAACCACACCGATCTCATACATATCACGGATGGCTTCGATTTCTGAGTGGCCGTGATGGACTTTGGTAAAACCCTGAGTGGCATCCAATCCGCAGTAGTTGATCAGGACTGTCGCGCCGCCCGGATGCATCCCGATAAATTCAGTGATGTTGTAGACGACATTGTCGATGATCATCCAATAGCCTTTCAGCCTGTTGTTGTGATCGACTACGGTAGAGATATCGTACTGGACTCGTTCCGTTTCCCAAGCGCGGGCATGCGTGAACACTTCCTGCATGAAGCGACCTTCGGCTGCCGTTTCGCAAAGACTCTGATGAGCAGCTTTGAGACGGGCCGCTGGAGAACCGCTGAAGAAGCGGGAAAAGCCACGTTCAAGCGCCTCTAGTATAGCCTTCGCAAAGCGCGTTCGGCCGCAAATATAAAGGTAGGCTCCCCTCCCACCGTCCTCGGGCTTTTGCAGCATAGTCCACAGTTGCTGGATGGTATCTTCTCGGAGGAGCAGGTCCTGGATGTGGCAGCGAGGGGAAGATTCATAGGTGAACTTCCCATGATTCGCTGAGGACTTTTTAAAGACCGGGCGCGTATCCTCTTGTGAAAAAATAACATCGAGTCGCAAGGAGCCTTGCGCGAGTCCTGGTATCAGATCATCTTGGTAGTAAAAGTAGTCCCGGGACGGAAGTCCCAGCATGATCCACGCAGGGCCGCTCACCTTATCATGCATACGCGAAGCCAGAAAACTGCGGAAGGGAGCGAAGCCGGTTCCACCGGCTATCATAATCAGCGGGGTGCTGGGATCCTGCGGCAGACAAAAGCGCGGCGGATGATCGATGATAAAGGAGATGAGGTTCTTGCTGCCGTTGCTGGTTGCGAGAAAGTTGGACGCAGTACCGAGACGCTCGGTAGGACCGTCGTCGCCTTCTGCCTGATAGCGCACCCGGCCCACGGTCAGATGAATTTCGCTCGCCGTTGCCTGAGTTTCCATGGCCGACGAGATTGAATACATACGAAACTGTTCAGGTGGAACGACCCGCGCAATGTGAGCGGGCGAGTGATAATCGCTCCGCCAAAGGCGAGAAGGGTCGAAGCCGTCTTTCTTCAAAAGCAATAAGAGGTCCCAGAGCTCCCAGCGAGCTGTGTTCTGATTTTTGATAGCATGAGCCAGAGTCTTGTTCTGAGTCAGAGCGTGCAGGGCTTCGGCCAGACGGGGCACGACCGGACGAATCTTCGCAAAGCGGAGAAAGGTGCGAAGATTGAGGCTATTGCTAGCCTCGTAGCCCGAGCGTAAGTGGGCTGCCTGCACCCACTCTTCGGTTAAGAGAATCAGATCATCGCCGGTGGATTCGAGAGCAGCTAGGGTCTTTTCGATCAGTTCTTCGGAGTTTTCTGGCAGAATGCCGCAGCGATCGCCTGGGGCGTAGCGTATCCCCGCACCCGAAACATCGATCACGACGTGCTTAACGTTCTGGGGACCAGAGAGATGCGTCTGCCCCACCGATTTGATAATTCCGTAGTGGCAGCGACTAGGAAATGATTCGAGACGCTCGAGTCGTGAATACTCCAACTCAGCATCGACCTGTTCCCAGGTACGGTCTTTGAACACGCCCGAAAAACCGCCGATCGTCACCGAACGGCCAACTTTGAAGGCGATTTCAAGGTAGCCAAAGACTTTCATGCGATGCCGTCCCAGAAATCCGTTCCTGCCCGCATAGATTTCGAAAGCTTCTCGGAAGAGGCCCATGAGGCTTTCATCTTCCTTTTGACGAACATAATCCGGAATGGAAATTTGGGCTGTGGCGTCGATGAAATCCTGCCAGAAAGCTGGGTAGGTACTCCTAAGCTCTTTGATCTCCTTACCAAGAAAGGTCGCGTGCTTTTTTCGACCAAAAAAAGTGTCGAGGAGGTTAAAGATGGGCGACGAGGTCCCACTCGGCCCTTGGACCCCGGGCTGCACCGGCACGGCAAAGGGTGCCACCGTTTTCGCCCAGACCACGGGATCTACATGACTCTCGGCTGCAGCATTGGGATTTATCTTGGGCAGCGCTTCGTGAACGACCCGGCTTAGACAGCGGATAATGAGGTTCAATTCATCGGCAAGGCCGAGCTTGTCATCGATGCGCACAGCTTCTTGGCTGCGGACGATAGCGCCGATGATGGGGGAGCAACGAGCTAATATTTCAGCTTGCGTCAGATAGAAATGCTGCTCTTCCTGATTGCTTACCGTAGGAATTAACAGTCGCATGTTTTCGACGCGAAAGGGGTCTTCGGCCTCAGGGTCAATAAAACGCCAGTTATAGACGATCAGATCGATGTAGCTCAAGACCTCCTGTTCGCGCCCCAAGCGACGTCTAACGTCGGCCCAGGGTAGGTGCAATGCAGGTGCTAGTTTACTGGGTAGATCGGTTTCAACATAGGCATAGGCGTGCGAAAGCATCGCGAGCACTGCCCCAGCTCGCAAAAGATAGGTGTCAGCTAGGTGATCTTCGCTGGCGTCGAGGGTAGGCATCGCCTCGATAGCCTTGCGCAAGTCCAGAGTGCGATAGAGTTCGGGAAGTTTGGCCACTATATCGTCCCAGATATGGAAAGGCTCTGGCAGCTTGAGTCTGGGATTTTCGAGCGGCATGAATCCGCGAGAGAGTGAGAGCGATCCGAGATTTTCGTGGCCCAGCATGCGATTGATGCGCTCGGCCTGGGTGATGACCGTGCGGGTAGGCACCTCTTCCCGCGGTTTTTTAGGGGAAGCGCGCTGGACCTGGGTGTTTCTTGAGAGGTCGAGCCGATAGTCCATTTGGCCTACAAATTGGTACTCACGGTCGAATTCGTGGAGATAGTTGGTCAAATAGCGCTTCTGCCCATCGTTGATCAGACCTTTGAATATTTCTTCGAGAGATTCTTGCCCGGTACTCGAGTCCATTCTTTTGAGGAAAAAGAGAGTCATATCCTTAGCCGCAAAAAAATCCCGAATATAGGCATGTTCGGGTCGGGCCTTGCTCATATCGAAAACGGCACCGGCCAAAGCCGTATGGAAAGCTTGACTCTTAAGATCTTCTTTTGAAAAAATCCGTAAGGGACGAGTAGGAAAGTAGAAGGGTCTGAACACCGGGTCGGGCCTCACCTCGATCGCCTTGAGTCGGCGAATATACTGCGGGTCCAGATTCATCTGCTCGGCCCCTTTGAGCAGAATGTTAAGATAACGTCGGGAAGGTTGATAGCCTTCCTGCAGTCGTTCGCTGATACCAAGGTATACGTAAGCCGAGACGGAGCGTCCTGTATAGGTGGTAACCATCGTCTTGACCCGACGGTAGCTGACTCCCACAGCCTCCAGCTCGTCCAGCACTTCCAGCTGTTCGCTGCGGCAGGAATAGAGCACCCCGTGGACCACTTCCCCTTCCGCCGCCTCGATGTTGCCAGTGCCACCCTCTATAAGGAAGAAGTCAGGAATATTGAAGGTCAGACGCCAGGCGTCAAGGATCGCCGGCTCGGCCGAAAGCGGGGTAACACCCTTGGCTTTCAACGATTTGACGTTCATATTGGAACCATAGCCGAAGTAATAAAACATGCCTGACCCTTACTAAAGAGGACGAAAGCGCTCTATGCGATCTGCTTTTGCTTCTATTGTAGAGCCGATGGCCCTCGATTTTCTTCAGTAATTTCTAATTTCTGTCGGTGGGTAAGAAGTAGGAGCTTGTGATAAGTTTAAAAGGCTAAGATTTTCCCTAGAATATCCGATCATGTTTAAGTAAAGCAGAGAGGATGGCTTATGCCACATAGAAAAAAATCACCGATAGCGAGCACGAATCAAGCCGACTCAGGGGCGGGCCTGGCCTATGACTTCACCCTCTACCAGTGGCCGGCGAGCCGCTACACGGACAGCATCTATGTCCGTTGCACTAAGGTTCACCGCTTGCTGGGCCTCTTGCAGCTGAAATACAGCGTAGCTGATGTCAGCCTTCCGAAAAGCGCCAACGAGTCTGAAATATCTGATAAAGTCAATCCTCTGATGAAAAAGATCCCGATAATGAAAATCGATGGTGGCCAACTCGTCGAAGGAACTTCGAAGATTGTCCACGAGCTCCTGTTTCGCACAGGTTATAAGGGCTTTTTCCCCTCCAACCCTCTCGAAGAGAGAATGAGCTGGTTCATCGAGCATTGGGCTGAGCGCTGGCTAGTCTGGATGGTGATCTACGGGCGCTGGTTTAAGGATGAGAATTACCTGAATTTTGTTAAGACCTTCACCGCGGCCCGCAACAACAGTGACATTCCACTGAGCATCAATTTCGTGCGGATGCGTGCAGTGCAGATTCTAAAATCTACGGAACTTGGTGGCCTTAAGCCAGGGCCTTATCTCCAGGAACTCCATGCAGGGGCGACGATGCTGGATAAGATTCTGGCTCAAAACCAGTTCCTGCTCGGCCCCAAAATCAAAGAATGCGATCTGAGCATCTTCATGTCGCTGCAGTCGCTGCACGACCCTTCTCTGCGCGAAGAATCCCTGCTTCTTCGAGATTTCAAACATCTCATGCGCTGGCTGCAAGAAGTCGATGCCATGACCCAAACGGCTCACACCCGCCCGATTCCTTCTGGGCGCGACTGCGACGAGTTTATTCAGGCGAATGCCAAAACTGCTTGAGAAATGCTTGCTTCTAAGCTTTTCATCGGCTCATGGATTCTGTTATAAGCGCTATAAGGAGGTGGCCATGGACACCCTCGCACTTATCGCTCACGACAGTCAAAAAGCGACTATGCTCGACTGGTCAAGGCGGCATTTACTCACACTAAAAAAGTTCAAGCTCGTGACGACGGGAACAACGGGTCAGATTCTCGCGGATCAACTCGGCTTAGATGTCAAACGCTTCCAGAGCGGGCCCTTAGGCGGTGATCAGCAGATCGGAGCCGCGATAGTCGAAGGTAGCGTTCAAGGCATCATATTCTTTTGGGATCCACTCAGCTCGATGCCTCATGATCCCGATGTTAGGGCTCTCCTTCGTCTAGCCACCCTCTGGAACATTCCTATGGCCTGTAACGAGGCTTCCGCCGACTTTATTATGGGTTCCCCGCTCTGGGATTCAGGATATAAGCGGGAGGCGAAAATCGTCGCGCAGTACCTGCAGCAGCGAAGTCAGCTCTTCGTCAAGACCTGAGATTATCGCATAGCAGATTTGGCTTTTTCTATCGCCTTTGCGAGGGCGTCCTGGGTCAGCTCTTCCTCGGTCTGAGGGTTTTCTAGCTGAGGGAGCGAAGCTGCTAAAGCTTCGAGAGCAGGAAGTGCGCTTCTGGCCCTGAGTCTTCCCAATGATGATACTACGAAATACTGGATATAGGGCTCTGTGCTGCTTGCTGCGAGAATATCGAGTAAAGCGTCTTCGGCAGCCAGGGTCTGGATCTGGCCCATGGCTTCGATAGCATTGCTTCGGTTGAGATCCGCTTCAGCGTCTTCTTTATCCTTGGCTCGACCCGCGCTAAATCGTTGGTAGATCGCCTGAAGCTCATTGAGAGCAAAGCTTTTATCAGCCATATGGGGGGACGCGGCCGCTAGGGTAGCCAGACTTTTCATGACTTGAGCGAGCAGCAGACTATCCTGACTCGAGGCGAGCGCCGCGATCGACTTGAGGTGTTCGATTGCCCCCAGCTCTGTTAGCGCTTCTAGGGCGCTGTCCTGGACGATCACCGGGTGTCCTTCTTCGAGATAACGGAGGAGAAGCTCTTTATCTTTCTTAGTTTTGGCGACACTGATGGCAGCGAGCTCTTCCTGGGTGGAAGCGGTGTTTCCCGCTGCCTTTGGAGGCGGAGCGAGACTCGTGTCAGCCGCAGGTTTAGGCAGTTCGCTAGCTTTCTCTGGTGCGTTAGTAGGTGCTTCCTCGCTTTTGAAAAATTTAGCCCCGAAGCTAAGGCCGAGCAGCAAAGCGATCAGAATGCCAATCTTCTTCACAGCAGTCTCCTTTGGCTAAGGTTTGCTGACGTTGGCTTGGTAGCGCTGCCAAGCTTCTTCGATGCTCCGGGTCGGCTGACCATAGGGTGAGCCGGGAAGTGAAGCCCAGACCTGGCCAAGGATTCCCATTGCTCTCTTGAAGCGGGGAAAATCGTAAATCGCAGCGGTGTCGTTGACCTGCTTTTCTTTCATGAGGGCCCAGGCGCCTTCGTCTTGGTAGACAGGTTCAAAGGTCGGATAGCGATACTTGAGTGCGAGCTGTTCCCAGGTCGCCGCCAAGAATTGATAACGGCCTGCGGCTGTAGAGCAGAGACCGCTCGCACAAACTTTCATGCGTGGATGGTCGACGAAACTGTCGAAAGTTTTATAGGCGAAGGTGTAGTAGTAGCAATCTCCGAGGCCTTCAGCCCAAGCAACTACGGAGAGGAGTGAAGGGGTTCCGATATCGCTTCCAAAATCTTTGACCGTGCTGCGAGCGACACTCTTGAGATTGCAATTGCGGAATTCAGCTGCGATCGGCAGGGGAGCTCGACTCTTCTGCTCGTCGCCTTCAGAATCTTCGCCGCAGGCGCTGAGCAGATGGGGACCGAGGATAAGAAACAATATTTTAAATATGATTTTCATACGACTCCTGTCTTTGTTCGCCGAGGCTTGCAAGAATGGCAGCTCTTCCTAACACGGACCCCAGGCCCGCGAAAGAGACATTCTCAGTCAAAGCAATTTTGCCGCAAGTAAGGCGTACTAATGCTTTTTTTTAAGCGGGGTGTCATTTACCCAAGTAAAAATGACTTTACCAAATGGTACATTTTGTCCTAAAATTTCCGTTAAAATCAAATTCACACTTATCACAATAGCGAAGGGGCGCGGTAAATGGGCTTTATTCACGATCTGAACCTGTGGCTTACTTTTGAAATTGGTTCAGATGCTGTTATGACACCAGTGTACACAGGACTTATCCTCCTAGCACTGGCCCTTGGCCTTAGCTACCTCCTCAAAGAGGAGAGCCCTTCGATGCTGGCGTCAAGACGGAGTAAGGCAATTTGCATGAGTCTCGGGATCACCCTACTTGGACTTTTCGCTATCTACATGCTTTCCATGCGCATCGATGATCGCTTGGCAGTGGCAGAGAAAATACGCCTGATCCGCATCAGAGGCGGAACGACAGCAGCGACTATCAGCAGATTAGCCCCGAGTGTGGGGATATTGACAGATAAATTTGCGTGGGTATGCGCTATGGAAAAAGATGCCTGGGACTGTGTTAAAAGCCGCGCTTACCTCTCAAAAACCAATGCACTCGTCCATTAAACCGGAGTATGTTTAATTGCGAATTTAAAGGGCTATAAAGCCGAGCAGCTGTTCGTCGCAGGAGAGTTCCAATGTTAAGTCTCGGTGATCAGCTATGGGATCGGCTTTTCCAGCCAATAGATATCTATTGTGAACGGGTCGACGCCAGTTTCTTTTCGGAACCGCTAGGTCTTTTTTCTAACTTTGCTTTTCTACCGGCTGCTGTGGCGATCTTCTACTTTTCTCGCCGAGCCAGTTCACCTTTGAAGCAAAAAAGGCTGCGAATTCTGGCTGCTTTGGCTCTTCTCATCGGCATTGGCAGCGGCCTCTTTCATTCGACGCCCAACGCCCTGACGATGGCGGCCGACGTCTTGCCGATCAGCGCGTTTGCGTTGGTTTTCATCATCTTCTTTTTCTCATTTCTTCGAGAGGAGGGGAGATTGATAGCCAAACCCTGCGCCATCGCGCTAGCCCTGATCTCTCTGCCAGGATTTATCGCAAGACTGGCTGATATGCCGAATGTCTTGGGTGGAGGTGAATTCTACTCGGGCCTTGGACCCGCGATGTTTTTCCTCTCCTACACCGATAAAGCGCCGGCCAGAAGGCGTCTACTCGCCGCTGGAGGAGTGCTTTTCCTCTTTGCTTTCGCCGCACGTACCCTCGATCTTTACCTTTGCAGCCAACTGCCGACCGGAACTCACTTTCTTTGGCATATCATCAATTCTGGTGTCGTTTTTGTCCTGGCCCTTGCCCTCTGGGTTTCACCCGACTTCACCGCTCAAAAAAGTTGAGATCTCGCCCGTAGCTTTCCCGCAAGACCCAAAGCGCAGCCGCGGCACAGACGATAGACATCATGCCGACGAAGAGCAGAGCCTGCGGGAAGCCCCAAAACCCTTTCAAATAAGCAGTTAAAAGCGAGAGGGGAGCGACTGCCCCGCGGACAAAGTTGGGTACCGTAGTCGCAGCTGTGGCCCGCAGATTGGTTCCGAACTGTTCAGCAGCCACGGTCACCAACACAGCCCAGAAGCCTGCGCCAAAGCCGAGAATCAAACAGAGGACATAATACACCTGAGGGGACTTAGCCTGACCCGTGAGACAGATCGTAAGCATGAGAGCGATGAGGGCCAGAAAGCCCGCCACTACTTTTTTCCGTGAACGCATGACCTGACTGAGAAGTCCACTAGCAAAGTCGCCGATCGCCACTCCTATCGTGCTGTACATGATGGCTAAACCAGCTGAGACCGGTGAACTCATTCCCAGTTCGCGGGTGATTTCTGGTGAAAAGGGCATCATCACACCCAGGACGAACCAGATCGGAATACCCACCACAATACAGGCCATATAGCGCTGGAAGCGTTCGGCTTTATTAAAAAAGAAGCGGAATTGGCCAAAGGCCACATCCTTATTGCGACGAACCGAAGCAAAGAGTCCTGACTCGCCGAGCTTAGCCCGCGTAAGGAGCAGGAGAAGGCCAAGGCAGCCGCCGATAATATAAGTCGTCTGCCAAGAGAACATCTCACCGACGATGGTCGCGGCTATACCTCCGCAGATGCCCATAGTCGCTACGATCGTCGTGCCGATTCCACGAGACTCGCGGGGCATTATTTCACTGACCAGGGTGATGGCAGCCCCTAATTCACCAGCTAAACCAAAGCCGGCAATAAAACGCAAAATCGCGTACATTTCCACCGAAGTCACAAAAGCATTGGCGATGTTGGCGAGAGAGTAGATGAGGATAGAGCTGAAAAGAACGGCCATCCGCCCTTTTTTATCGCCAATGATGCCCCAGGCGACACCTCCGATCAGCATGCCTATGACCTGCATGTTGATCAAGAAAATGCCGGTATTGAGGAGACCAGCCTCGGAAACGCCGAGGGCTTGCAAACTAGCAATGCGAACGATGCCGAAAATTGACAGGTCATAGACGTCTACAAAATAGCCAAGAGAGGCAACACCTACGGTTGCATAGATCTGCGAACGAGTTGCCACCTGCTGGGGGGGGGCGTCGCCATCCTCTCCGACCAAAGCGGCCGATGATTCCAACTGCATATAAGTCTCCTCGTGATCGAGCTGCTAAGTGAATTTTGAAGCTCACTGTACAAAACAGTAATAGTTTTGGAAAGCACGACATTAAAGGCTAGGCAAAATTGCGAGTCAGGCGGCTTAGACGAAGGAAATCTACGAGTTCTGGACAAAGCATGCATTCATACTTTTTCATACGTAAGTTTGTACAGTTCTCAGAAAAAGGACCAAAGAGGCCGAAACGAAAGCAGGAATAGGGGTCTGCCAAGCTATGAAGATTTGGGCGCGTCTGCAGCATTATTACAGCTTCTTCATCGTCTCCGACGTAGGCATTACTGAGAAGGAGCGGGAGTATATCAAAGCTAAAGAAGACCGCAGGTTTGATGGAGTCGCGTCTAAATTTTTGACCAGTGCCGCTCTTATCATGCTGCTGAGCGCTCTCGCGACTTTTGTACTGAGCCCCTATCCACAAAAATTTCCGCAGAGCCTTACCCATTTAGTCGTTGCAGTCTTCTTGATCTTTATGAGACTGGCCTTCGCTAGAAGTAAATTCAATCTGCGCCCAGCGATTTTAGTGGCCCAATACCTCCTCACGCTAGGCTACGCCTGGACGCTGCGAGTCACTTTCAGCCAGGTACCGGATATCAATGATGTAGCGATCCTCTCGGCCATTTTTATTGCCATTATGATCTTCAATATCGCACTTTTTCCCTTCAAGAACGGCCTAGTGGTTTTTACAGCCTTTGCTCACGTTGCGATAACTTATTTCGCATGGAGTGCGAGCCCAATTTTGAAACCTTTCGATTGGATCTTCGTCGCCAGTCTCTGCGCAGCGTTCGCAATTGCAGTCTTCTACTTCCTTACCTATCTATCCCGGAACGAGGCTCTAGGAGAACTCGCGACGCGGCAGCTCCTGAATCATCGACAGACCAACCGCATTTTAGCGCTGCAACGGGACATGGAAGTCGCCGGCGAGATCCAGGACTCGATAGCGCCGCGAGAATCGATCGTGACAGGCCATGGCTTGAAGGTTTCATTTTACCAGATCAAGTTCGATCTCTTGGGAGGCGATTGGTGTGCGGTGCGAAGCTTTGACTCTGGGGACCTGGTCCTCGTCGTCGCTGATGCCACTGGTAAAGGCATTCAGGCGGCGCTGGTCATTCATTCGATACAGACGCTTTGGGCAAATGCTCTGAGCAGTCCGACCTTCGACTCTGAAACCTGGCTGAATTCGGCCAACAGAACGCTCATTGCTTTGGGCCAGCGCAAAGAGCATACGATGTCGCTCGGTTTGGTCATCATTCGCAAAGAAACCGTCACTTACTACTCGGCAGGACACTTACCGCTTTTTCTGGTTTTAAAGGTGGAGGATAAATTTCAAGTTCAAACCCTAATCGCGCGTGGTTCGCTCCTCGGCATGAGTGAAAATCTGCAGCTGCAGCCTCGTGAAATCACCCGTTCAGGTCTATGGATTGAAGCTCTTTTGCTTGGTACGGACGGTGTTTTCGAAGGTGGCAGCTCTTATAAGAATCGTACCGTATTAGAATTAGTATCTCGCGTTAGAGCCAGGGGTGCGGCGGCGCTAGAGGACTGCCCGGCGCAAGACGATAAACTGCTGGTCTGGGTTGAACAGACAGCTTAAGAAGGCTCCTCCCGACGCAGGAAATATGATAGTCTGTTCAGAGCAGGTGGGGCCGTCGGTGAGTTCAAGAAGGAGCATGCTTTGACACAGTCGCGAAACGCTCACGACAATCGAGAGGCAAGGCCTGTCGAACCGCCGAAGTTAGAACACATTCGACCCTTTCGCGCGAGCCAGATCAATATCGAGCCTTGTTCCGCTCGGGTTGAGGGTCAGATTCCGCCTTGGCTCAGAGGTGAACTAGTCCGGACTTGTCCTGGTGTCTTCGACCTCCCTCAGTGGAAAGCTGAACACTGGTTCGATGGACTTGGATTGATTTTTACCTTTAAATTTCACGAACAGGGCGTCAGTCTCCGCTGTCGCCAGCTTGATTCGCGGGCTTCACGCTTGGCAGTCGCGGGTGAGAATCCCTATGCGACCTTCGATACGAAAATAAAGAGAAGCGGTCTGAAACGAATTTTTGAGCCAGTACCCCGGGCCACTGACAATGCGAATGTCAACATCGTTAGCTATGGCGATGAGTGGGTTGCCCTAACTGAAACTCCCTTTCCAGTTATCGTCGATAAGAATGATCTGAGCACGAAGGGTTACGTATCCTTTGCGGACAGTTACCCTGAGCGCTGTATCATGACGGCCCACCCTCACTTCGACTTCAGCCGAGGGAAGGTCGTTAACGCGTTAGTCTATATCGGAGCTTTTTCCTATATCGCGTTTTATGAGCATGATGGCTCTGGTCGAAAGCGCGAAGAAATCGCTCGCATACACTTTCAAAAATTACCCTATATTCATTCTTTCGCTATGACTCCGCAGCATATAATTCTCGTCTCTCATCCATTTCGCGCTTTTGGACCTCGTTTTCTCTGGTCGAATCAGGGTTTCATAGAGGCTTTCAACTGGAATCCTCAGGATGGGACCGACATTTATGTTTTCGATCGGAGCAGCAGAAAGTGGTCGGTCTACGAAACTGAAGCGCTCTTCACGTTTCATTTGGCTCATGCATTCGAGCAAAAGGGTGAGCTCGTGCTCGATCTGGTGGCTCATCCCGATCCTAGTTTCATCTTTACTTATCGAACAGAATCCCTACGCCAACAGCTCCCTATTTTGCGAGGCCAGCTGCAACGTCTGCGTATGCAGCTCGGACAGAAGACAAGCTCGCTAGAAACCATCACTAAGCTAGGGATGGAGTTTCCGAGTGTCGCCTACAAGAGGACCCAGGGCAAAGCTGCCCGCTGGGTGTGGGGTGCGGGGACCATGGGCGAAGCAGAGACCTATCGATCGACTCTTATAGCAAACGATGTCATCAGCGGCAGAACAACAACATACAGCGAAACAGATATTATATTTGGCGAGCCTGTTTTTGTGGGAAAACCCGGGACTGATGACGAAGCCAATGGTGTAATCATCGCTGTCGGCACTCACCTGCATAAGGACCGTTCGGTTTGCGTGGTCCTCGATGCAGCTAGCTTCAAGCCCATCGCTCGGGTCGAGGTCGATTACGCTTTGCCACTGGGTTTTCACGGCTCTTTTTTTGCCGATACCGTTTAGGCGGATTCAGCCGCTTTCGGCTGTCTTCTTCTCCACATAGTACTGATAGTTGCCTTCGTAAATAAGCATGTGGCCATCGTGGATTTCAAATACGCGATTGGCAATCTGGTGCAGGAAATGCCGGTCATGGCTAACGACAAGCACAGTCCCTTCAAAAGCTTGCACGGCCTTCAGTAAGACCTCGCGCGACTCGATATCGAGATGGTTAGTAGGTTCGTCGAGGACTAAGAGGTTGAGCGGGCTGGCAAGGATCGTGGCCAGCAGAACCCGACTGCGCTCACCACCGGAGAGTACGCTGATTTTCTTTTCCACATCGTCGCCGCTGAAAAGAAAAACTCCCAGGAGATTTCTGATAAAACCAATCGATGCATCGGGAAGGCGTCGCGAGATTTCCTCGAATACGGTCTTGCCAGGATCGAGCGAGTCGAGGGCGTGCTGGCTGAAGTAGCCAATGCGCACGCTGGGGCCGACGCTGACCTGACCAGAGCTAGGTTCGGTTTCACCCACGATCGTCTTCAGCAGAGTCGACTTGCCGGCGCCGTTGACTCCCGTCAGGGCGATCTTGTTGAGGCGTTGAACCACCCCCGAAACCCCCCGAAAGACTTTGCGCGTCGAGCCGTCCTCGAGGCGCCATTCCTTGCTGACGTCAGCAAATCGAACTACATCCTGCCCGCTACGCGGCGGAGTCGGGAAGGTGAAATCTATGGTTTTCGTCTCAGGCGGAGCTTCAAGGCGATCGATTTTATCGAGCTTTTTCACGCGAGACTGGACTTGTGAGGCATGTGAGGCCCTGGCGGCGAAGCGAGCTATGAAATCTTCTTCCTTGGAGAGCATTTCCTGCTGACGTCGATGGGCGGCTATCAACTGCTCGCGACGCAGCTCGCGTTCGCGGAGATAGAATTCATAGTTGCCTGAGTAAACGTTCACCTGCTTGTTGGCGATTTCAACGATACGGCTGACGAGACGGTTCATGAACTCCCTATCGTGACTCGTCATCACGATGGCCCCTTTATAGTTCTGTAGCCATTCTTCAAGCCAGATGATCGATTCTAAATCCAAGTGATTGGTCGGTTCGTCCATCAGGAGGACGTCCGCTTGAAGCGTCAGTATACCAGCCAGGGCGATGCGCATTTTCCAGCCACCGCTGAACTGCTCCACAGGCCGATTGTAGTCGCGCGGACCAATTCCCAGACCCGTAAGAACCGCCTGGGCACGAGATTCCAGATCGTAGCCATCGCGTTGCTGGAACTCCATCTGGGCATCACCGTAACGTTCCATCAGAGAGTTGAAGGCATCAGGCTCCATAGATTCTGTAATACCGGAGGAGAGCTGCGCCTCAACTTCGGCGATAAAACGCCCTAATTCAGCGACGCGGCCTGAGCTGGCGATAACTTGCTCGAGAGCCGTGCAACCATGCATTTCGCCAACGTCCTGCGAGAAGTAGCCGATGACAGTCTGATTCTGTATAGCGAGCGTCCCTACGTCAGGATGATCTTCGCCTACGATCAGTCTAAAAATTGTAGTCTTGCCAGCGCCGTTAGGACCAACCAGGCCGATCCGATCTCCGGGTCTGATCATAAAAGAAGCATTTTCGTAGAGGACTCGCTGACCCTGACGCTTAGTAATATTAGATAGATGAATCATTTTTAAGTCCAGGTCTCCATATGGGTCAGTCAGTATACACGAGCTGTATAGCCAGAGCTAGCTAGGCTTGGGTTTGGGCAGCCTTAGAGCTGGAGTTGATAGTGTGCATGAGATCTTTGAAGTTGATGGGTTTGCTAAGATAGTGGCACATCCCCACCTGCAGGCAGCGCTCGCGTTCCTGAGCGAGGGCGCTCGCGGTCAAAGCCACGATAGGGGTCTGGCGGTTTTTGGAGCGAGGACTGTTTTTAATTTGCTCCGATGTCTTAACTCCGTCGATGTCGGGCAGGCCGATATCCATCAGGATCAGGTCGTAGCTTTCTTGCTCGCAGTTTGTAATGGCCTTCTGGCCCGTATCCGCTTCAACTGCGGAGAGTCCGCTCATGGCCAGATAAGTCCTGATCAGCTCGCGATTAACTGGATCGTCCTCAACCAGCAGAATTTTCCGCTGTGACGATTGAAGATTCGGCAGAGTGGCCGGAGCTTCTGACTTCCCTTCGGAAAAAAGCGCCGTGAAATGAAAAGCGCAGCCACCTTCAGGCCGATTCTCATACCAGATCTCGCCGCCGAGAGTTGCCACCAGCCGTTTGCAGATGCTGAGACCCAGGCCGAAACCTTGCTGCTTTTTTTCGAGCTTTTGGCGAAAGGGATGCATGAAAGAATCAAAAACGACTGGCCCGATCTCAGCAGGAACACCAGGACCATCGTCGATCACGCTGAAGCATAAACAATACTTGCCTGCTGGAATACCTGGCTTAGTTTGCTCTCTGCAGTAGAGTTCAATATGCCCTTCATCACTAACGAACTTAGAGGCGTTACTGATCAAGTTGATAAGAATTTGTCTCAGTACGAGCAAGGGGCCCTGCAGGGGGGGTAGATCCAAGGGAATGGAGTACAGGGTAAATTTAATATTCTTGCTACGGAAGAGTGGGTCAAACGAAGCCTCAATTTCGGCCAGCTCTTCCTCCAGATTGAAGGTGCTGATCTTCGACGAGACAGTACTGCTCTCCGACTGAATAAGCTCTAGCGTCTGATTTACCAGAGCCAGGAGGTCCTGGGCGCGAGTTTGGATAATCTTCATCCAGGCTCGCTGCTGCTGGCTGAGAATAGTGGTCTTCATGAGTTCAGAAAAGCCCAGGATGGCGGTGAGTGGAGTGCGAAACTCATGACTGATGCTGGCCAGAAACATAGTCTTGGCTGCGTTAGCGCTCTTGGCTTCTTCCGAACGCAAGTCGGCTAGACGCATAGCTTCTTCGGTGTCTCTTGTGCGCTCCTTGACGGCGCGTTGCAGCTGGAAGACCCAGCCCAAGGAAAATATGAGAAGTAGTACTATGCCAGCCCCAACGAACCCAAATCGCTGGGCCATCAAGTGACTTTGGACGGCCGGCAATTGGTATACAAAACCTTTTAGGCGCTCTATACGAAGGTTTTGTGGATCGAGTATCACCAATTCTCTAGCCATCTTCTCCCAACGAGCCTGATTCATCGAGCCTAGCTCAATAATGTCCGGCAGGATGAGATGTCGCATGACGGTAGCTTCATAACGCAATCGATCGCGCGTGATCCGGCGTTTTTGGACCGAAGGCTGAGCGAGAATATAGTCGATCACCTCTTCGGGATGTTCAAATGCGTAGGCCCAACCGTCGAAGGTAGCTTGCCGGAATTTTTCTACTAAGTCCGGATGCTTGGCCAGGTACTCCGCATCGGTAAAAAGAGTGTCTCCATAGAATTCCACTCCGTAGTCAACGGGATAAATCACATGATAAGGAATGTTCAGTTCTCGGAGGCGATAAAGCTCACCGGTGGCGTAGGCGCCGTTGGCGTCGATCTCGCCCCGAACGATAGACTCGAGGTTCCACCGAGGAGGTACCAGCGTGACTTCGTCGAGTTCGATACCCTGTTTTCGAAACATAGCCTTGAAGAGATAAGAGCCTCGCCCCTCGGCAATTCCAACTCTCTTGCCACGCAGATCGTCGAGGGTCATGATATTGCGGCGAGCCAGGCTGACGAGACAATAGGCAGAATGTTGGAAAATGACACCCAGCGCCACCAGAGGATCACCCTTTAAACGCCGCCAGAGAACATCGGTATCAGATACGCCGAAATCAGCCGAGCCTCTGAGAACGGATTCTATCGGGTCATGCTGTGGACCTCCTTCTTGAATCGTTACATCTAGATCACTTTTGTCATAAAGACCGAGATACTGAGCAGCATAGAAGCCGGCAAATTGGAACTGATGAAAATATTGCAGCTGCAGTTTAACGGGCGATTTGCCAGCTTGGGTTTCAGCGAGCGATAGGTCTGGAACGGCAATCCAGAAAAGAGCTATGCCTAGCAAAAGCCTGATTATTGTGCAGCCGAACAGCAGATGCATAACTCGTACTCGCGTCGAGAGATTTAAGCCAAGCAGAACCCTCACGAAACGGCAGATAGAACAAACTTGGACTTATCCATTTGAGTCATGCTTGGAGTTCAGCATACTTCTTTATTCCGAGTAGTTAAAGATTCTTGAATTAGCCTTAATTCTTGACAGAGTCTAAAAATTATCCCCAGCCTCTGGATTTTGTATCGACCTGAGTCATCTTATGCGATGCTAGTATTTCACGGCCAAAATATGGGGGTTTGTGATGATAGTGAACGGCAGAAAAATTCTTGGAACACTCGTAACGCTGCAGCTCCTCTCGTTATCTCATGGAGGATGCAGTCGGAGCAGTTCAGGCGATGATGATGTAGCGTCTTCGAAAGAGCCTCAAGGTGTTAATGACGGTGCTGAAGGCTTGAGCGTTACCATGGATAGTGTATCCGAGCTCATCAAGATCGAGGATGTTCCAACCTGTAAAGGCGGAGACGTCCAGCTCTATGCTGACCTCGCTTACCCGAAACCGGTGGAAAATAAGCTCCGCCCAGCACTGATCTTTATTCACGGCGGCAGCTGGACAGCTGGCTCGAGGAAGGACTTCAGTCAGTTCATCGCGTACGCAGCCAAGCGGGGTTATGTTGCAGCTACTATCCAGTACCGCCTGACTGAACCTGTTTTTCCTAATGAGATTTTCGATGTGAAGTGTGCGGTACGCTGGATGCGAGCCGAGAGCAATCGCTATGGAGTTGATCCCAATCAGATTGGGGCTTTTGGAGCATCAGCTGGTGGACATCTCGCTCTCATGCTGGGGACGACCGCAGGAGATGCTTCGCTCGAAGGGGATGGCGGCTTCGGGGAATATTCAAGCGCAGTCCAGACCGTCGTGAACTGGTTTGGTCCCGCTGATCTTGCGGCCCTTTATAGAACACTGGACGCAGATGGCAAAAATGGTTTCGATCGCAATCTAGGCGGATCACCCGAGTCGAAGCCCGAAGTTTATGCCCGCTTCAGTCCTCTCAATATGGTGAATAAAGCGAGTGCACCAACTATCACCGTGCACGGTGATGCTGACCCCTTGGTGCCCTATGCTCAAGGTCTGGCTTTGAAAGCCCGATTTGAGGAAGTCGCGGCGCCTCATGAATTGGTGACTGTAGTCGGAGGCGGACATGGATTTCCCGAAGCGAAAACCATAGAGGCTCTCGATAGCAGCTTTGAATATTTGGAACGGGTCTTACCCCTTCCTCAAGATTAACGGGATTTAGTCCCAGATAGTAGGCTTTCGAGTTTCTTGGCTATATCGCTAAGATCGCAGATGTGGTCGACAGCGCCCAGCTGAATAGCTTCGCGAGGCATGCCGAAAACAACAGAGGACTTCTCGTCCTGTGCAATGGTTTGGCAGCCTTGCTCTTTCATTGCTTTCATACCTCGGGCGCCGTCGGCTCCCATTCCCGTCAGTATAATGCCGATAGCCTTGCCCTTGGCGAGCTTGGCCACTGAATCGAAGAGGACATCGACAGAGGGTTTATGTCTATTCACTGGGGGGCCGTCCTCGACCTTCACGCGAAAGCCATAGCCATCCTGGACGATACGCATCTGCATGGCACCTGGAGCGATGAGGACGCGTCCAGCCAGAACCTGATCGCCGTCTGCAGCTTCTTTGACCTCGAAAGGGCAAATACTGTTGAGGCGATCGGCATAGGCTTTAGAAAATACTGGGGGTATATGCTGGACGATGACTATGGGCGGAATATCGGGACTGAGCTGAAGCAGGACTTCTTGCAGCGCTTGTGTGCCTCCCGTGGAAGCTCCTATCGCGACCAGAGGGCGGCCACTCGTCCTTTGGGTGCATTTCACAGCGCGGGTGCGGCTTTCTGAAATCCTTCCAGCTCGGATATGCGCAGAAGCTGCTGCCTTGATTTTCTCGCAGATCTGCGGTGCTAGCAGGGGAAGTTCCGCCATTCGGGGTTTTTGGATATAGTCGACGGCACCAAGTTCCAGAGCTCTGAGGACTTCGCCTCCGTCTTCCATGCTCAGAGCCGTCAACATCACTACGGGCATCGGCCGTGTGCTCATGAGTTTTGTGAGATACGCAATCCCGTCCATTTCGGGCATATGGATGTCGAGAGTCATGACGTCGATCGCTTGCGATTTGAGGATTGCATCCGCTTCGCGAGCGCTCGCTGCCATCGCTGCGACTTCAAGCTCGGGGTCCTGTCCGAAGACAAGTTTGAGCATTTCTCGAACTGTTTTCGAATCGTCGACGATGAGCACGCGTTTTCGCTTCGGTTTCTTCTCCGGGAGCGCTTTGCTAGCTAGGGGAGTCGGGGCGATCTTCAGGATTGCTTTCTCGCTTATTTCGCCAACTGGACTGACGCGCAGCTTTCCCGAGGCGGTATAAAAGAAAATCTTTCGGCCTTGCCGCCCTCCGACATCGGAAGCGACGATTTTGATTCCAAACTCGCTCAATAGCTTCTTAGCCATATTCTGATTATGCTCACCAATTTCACCACTGACTAGCCCAGGACCGCGGATGCTGGCGCCCCCGATGATCTTGGCTCTCAGGTCTCTAGCGAGTACACCGGGGGTTTCCAGAATGGTTTCAATCAGAGTACGGGTCGAGGTATTGCCATAGCGAAGGTAATCAGCTGCAGCCGCTTTGGCCATAGGATCTTTGGGAAGCACGAAGTGATTGATGCCGCCGATCGTACCATGGATCGAGTAGATGCAGACGGAAATGCAAGATCCCAGCACGGTGCTGACGACAGCGGGCTGATCCGAGATGACGATCTCTCCGATACCGAGGCTGATGTAGAGCTGCTTAGGGGCTCTTGGATCCGCGCTTCCCATTAGGATTCACTTCACTTTCTTGCGATAGACGGACGGCCGCAACCTTTCCCAACCTGCAGTATCCTTCTGCAAGGCTTCCGAGTGGCCTACAAAATGATAAGCTCCAGGTTTGGCCGCTTCATAGAGGTTTCTGATCACTTGGGTGATCGTCTCTGGCGCAAAGTAGATCAGGACGTTCCGGCAGAAGATGACGTCGAATTTATGTTCCCAAGGAAAGGGGGGAGCGATCAGGTTGCACGCTTTGAAGCTTATTTTGTCGCGAATATGTGCTTTGACACTGATCCAATCCTTGATTTCCTTGGTCCCGAAATTGAAAGCTTCTTTGTGATACTGAAGCGGAATTTCCGAAAGTCTAGCCTTTTTATAGACACCATTTCTAGCTATGGGCAGGACGCTCGTATCGATATCGGAAGCTGCTACCGAAAAATCGAAATTATGGCGCTTCTTCGCATCACTCAGCACCATGGAAAGCGTGTAAGGCTCTTCACCAGTCGAACAGGGTACCGACCAGATTCGCCAAGGACCGCGCGGACGGCCACCTAACCATTCGGGCAAGGCTTCGTTTACAAGATACTGGAAGTGCTCTTCTTCCCTAAAAAAATCGGTCTTGTTGGTCGTCAGGCAGTTGAGAAAAATCTGCCACTCCTCATGGCTCTGCGGCAGAGATTTGAGGAAGTCTACATACTCGTGCAGCGATTTTAGCTGAAGCGTCAGCAGACGTTTTCTCAGCCGACCCATCAGCAGATCGGACTTGGATTCAGACAGAGCGATGCCCGCCATGCCTTCAAGAGTGCGCCGGAGGTATTGGAACGATTCACGATCAACTGACTGGCGGATTTCGGCGACGCTCATACCAATCCATTCAAGTAAAAATCCTGCTCGAACACCAAAGCGTCGAGTAGGATGCTTAGAAATTAAACTTCAGTAAACCGTGGGTCGTCTTCAGAAGGTATTACGTCACTGCCCGATGCCATACGCACCTGGGAAGGCTGAGGTGCGTGCTTCGATTTCTTTGCGCCGAGATGCAGGACGCGGCCGTTCTCCTTCGGCGGATTTGCCGATTTACTCGCTCTCTGAACCTGACGCGCAGGAGGAGCAACGTGATGAACTTGAGCGGCATCGCCGCCCTTGATAGTGACGATGAGCGTCTGTACAACAGCTTGCATGCTCTCAGCCTGGGCGGAAAGTTCTTCAGCGGCGCTGGCGGTCTCTTCGGATGCAGCCGCATTCTGTTGGGTCATCTGATCTAGTTGCGTCACAGCCTTAGTGATTTCGGCGATACCCCTTGCCTGCTCGTCGCTAGCGCCGGATATGGAGTGAGACATAGAGGCAACCTGTGAAACATTGCTAACGATCTCTTCGAGAACTTCGCCGCAATCGACCGCTACCTTGGTGCCGAGCTCAACTTTCTGCTTGCTCTCTGTGATCAGTTTCTCGACTGAGGAGCGCGTCTCCCGGACGATACTTTCAACTTTTTGAATGCTCGAGTCGAGCATGGTGGAGATTTCCTTGGCGGCGTTACCACTCATCTGAGCCAGATTGCCTACTTCTTCGGCGACAACCGCGAAACCCTTGCCGTGCTCACCGGCGCGAGCGGCTTCCACCGATGCGTTGAAGGAGAGGAGCTTAGTCTGGAACACGATGTCGTTGATGACTTTGGTCTTATTGCCGATTTCACTGATGACTTTGACGATTTCAGATATTTTTTCGTTACTTTCGTTGGTCTGATGCATGATGTTGCTGTTGGCTGCATCGATGTCTTGCATAGCCCGCTTCATCTCTTCGACGACCTTCTTGCCTCGCGTGGCACTGGTGCCGCTGGCGGTAGAAACTTCGGAACTTTGGCGAGCGCTTTCAGCATTCTTTTGGACCATCGAGTTCATTTCCTCGACAGCGGAAGAGGTCTCTTCCAGCGAAGATGCCTGCTCGGTAGCCCCCTGCGAAAGCTCCTCTGAAGACGCGGCGATCTGCTGAGCTGCTGACGTTACTTGGTTTGCGCTGTCATTCAATCCAGAGATGACATTGTCAATAGCTTTATTCAAAGCGCGAAGAATGAAGAAGGCCAAAGTGAGTCCGATCAAAATTGAGGATAGACTTACGGCTAAGAGGATATTCCGCGATTCTGTGTAAAGCGCAATTGCGTTCTGCTCTTCTACTATCATCATCTTGTCATTGCGTTCCACAACTGCATTCAAGCGATCTGATACACCATTCATGAGATCTCGAGATTTGCCTCGGGCTAGAGCTGTAGCCTCGACGTTCTTGCCCATTCTGCTTAAACGTTGAATTTCAGCATCAACATCGCTCCAGCGCTTGACGTCTTCTATTGAGACTTCGAGTTCTTTCTTACTCACTTCGAGGACAAGCATGCTTTTCAGCTTTTCCATATCAGCCGTGAGAGATTTCTCAAGGCCCGCCAGCACGCCTTCGATCCTGTCCATGCCTTCTTTGCTAGACTCGAGGATGAATACTTTTTCTTGGTTTTTTATTTCGGCTGCGGTAGCTAAAAGCTTCTGCGAGATAGCGACGCGAGGCACTACACTGGTAACGATATTATCCAGAGAATCATTGAGTTTGCTCAACTTAAAGATACCCAAGATAGAGATGAGCAAGCTTGCCGCGACAAAAATTGAGAGGACTCCAACGAACTTTGCATTAAGGCTCAGATTCTTCACAAAATTACTCCTCGACCTATGTTGATTTTAACTTCTTTGTCAAGCTGCATGCCGCTTTGCGGCTTGATTTTTCAGAGTAACCAGATCGTCGACACTCAAAGTCTTTTCAATGTCGAGGATGAGAACGAGCTTTTTGTCAACTCGCGCCACTCCAGTCAGATAGTCAGAGCTAATAGTGCTTTCCAGATCGGGAGGGGGAATGATGTCTTCCGATGAGAGTGCGAGTACAGCGTCGACCGAATCGACTATCACGCCTATACAGAGCGGGCTCAAATCGAGGATAACGATAGCTGTCTCCGCTGTGGTGTCAGCCCGCTGCATCTTGAACTTGACCCGTAGATCCATCACGGAAATGACCTGGCCTCGCAGGTTCATGATGCCCTTGAAATGCGACGCAGTGTAAGGCACCGTGGTAATTTCGCCAAGTGCGATCACTTCCCGCACTTTGAGCAGGGGAACCGCATAGGATTCATTGCAAAGAGCAAATGCCAGAAACCTGTGCTCGCCGCCTGTCGATCGGCGAGAGCTCGATTGTTTGGTTTCTGACTTGGAGCTGTCTGAACTCATGCGGCTTCCTTTCTCACGGACTTGTTTGACTTGGTTGCGTTGATTAGTTCAGCAAAATCTATGATAAGGGCCGCCTTCCCATCTCCAAGGATGGCTGCGCCTGAGAGACCAGCTAGCCCATGCAGCTCATCGCCGAGTCGTTTGATTACAATCTGCTGCTGACTGATGATATCGTCGACTAGGACGGCAAATGACACTCCACCCTTGCCCTTCCCAACCACGGCGATACCGTTCATTGCTTGGTCGGCCGCGGGTTTCTGTCCGAGAATTTGCGAGAGGCGGAAGAGCGGAATGGTTTGGCCCCGCACGTTGAGATAGTGGCCCCGTTGGGCAGCGAAGGTAATGTCATCAGGCCCTGGCAGTAGAGATTCTTGAATCGCCGTGATCGGTATCACGTAACGCTGATCCCCCGTAGCGACAACCATGCCGTCGATAATCGCGAGCGTAAGAGGCAGGAGTATGCGAAAGCAGCTGCCTTTACCTAGGGTAGATTCCACTTCGATGCGGCCATGGATCTGTTCGACGTTCGTCTTGACTACGTCCATGCCCACGCCACGACCGGATATAGACGTGACGGCTTCTTTGGTGGAAAATCCCGACTTGAAAATCAGCTGATAGGCTTCCTGCTCCGTGCGGACAGATCCAGGATTGATGAGCCCAAGTCGCTCAGCTTTAGAGATCAACTTGTCCTTATCGAGCCCCCGGCCATCGTCCGAAATTTCTACGACGATATGCTCGCCGAGGTGATAGGCCTTTAAAGTCACGGTGCCTTCGGCAGGCTTTCCGCTAGCTTCGCGATCTGCCGCTGATTCGATGCCGTGGTCCACTGCATTGCGAACCAGGTGAACGAGGGGATCTGACAGGAGATCGAGGACGGTTTTGTCGATTTCTGTATCGTCGCCAAATGTCTTCAGGCGCATTTTTTTGTCGAGTAACTGGCTGGTATCTCGGACTATGCGCTGCATTTTCTGGAAGGTCTGGGACAGGGGTACCATCCGCAGACTCATCGAAGAATCTTGGATTTTTCGGGTAATTTTCTCGAGATGTGAGATAGTTTTTTGCAGGAGATCTGAGGGAACAAGGTGACGGTGCTCATAGAGAACAGTTTGTAGAATCACCAGTTCGCCCACGTCATTTACCAGCTCATCTATCCTTCGGAGATTTACCCTGATTGATTCATCGAGGGCCACTGTGTTAGGACTTGCAGGAGGGGAGTCCTTGCCGCTTACGGGCGGCTTGCTCGCAGGAGCCGGCGTGGGACTGGAATCGGCAAATAAGTGAAAGCCAGAATCTGCGCTCTTCTCCGCATCGTGGCTTAGAGAAATCTGAGGCTCATCGGCAACTGCAGCTTGCGCAGCCATCTGGGTAGAGTTGAGTACTGCTTGTATATCAGCGATAAAGGGTTCGATTGTGAAGCGACGATTCAGATCGGCTCTAAGGCTGCAGACCATGCTGTTTAGTTCGTCGTTGGCACGTAGAAGGAGGTTGACTGTCGCTTTGTCCACCTTATGCCGGCCGCTCTTAATTTTCTCAAGGAGTGACTCGAGATGATGCGCAAACGATGAAAGATCCTCGAATCCAGCGACGCCTGCGGATCCTTTAAAACTGTGTGCGAGTCTGAAGATCTTATCGATGATGCTGGAGTCGTCAGGTGCTCCCTCAAGGAGCAAAAAGCTCTGCTCGCAGCCGCTGAGCATCTGCTCGGCCTCTTCGAGAAACGAAAACTTAAGCACCTTCTCAAAATCGTCCATCATCTCATCCTTTTCAGGCTTCGATTCCCTTGAGGGCTTCGCCGCGCAGACTTAGGTAATTTATTTCGTCTCCTAGCGTACGAACTAAAATGTTTTTAATTAAAGAAATTCTGACTCACAAGAACGCATAGACATAACAATGAGTTAGTGTCAGGAAGCGGTCTCTGTGCGCAGAAAAAGGGTCTTAGGCCAATAGTGTTTGTAGAAGTTTTGTAGAGAGTACGAAACGATTTCGTCCCTAATTCTTACGCAGAATAATTATTGCTTCTTCGACTTCCTAATCATTATATAGGCTGCTAGCTTCACAACAGATTGCGCAGGAGTGAGGGTACGAACAAGAGTACAGCAGATGTTGAGTATGGATTAAAAGCGGTTTGTAAGCTGACAGGGCTTATAGAGTCGACCTTGCGCGCCTGGGAACTGCGTTATAGGGCAGTATCGCCTCGACGCTTGGATAATGGGCGGAGAATCTATAGCGCGCATGACGTAGAAAAGCTGCAGCTGCTTGTTGCCGCCAGGCAGGCAGGACATTCCATTAGTCAGATTGCAAGTATGGAAAACCCGGCTTTAAAAGAGCTGATTGGACGCTATATGGAAAACACAAAATTGCGTGCAGATCTACCTGATGAGTCTATCCAAGAGACCGAGGACAAGCGTCGTACGGGGTTTGGAACCTCGCCTCGTCGGCTCTTCAGCCAGCTTGATAAATTTGATTTTGTTAGTACCTACAATGAGTTGCTTGGGTTGAGAGCTAAGACCGATCTCGATACTTTTATTCTTGAAGTTCTCGATACCGTTTTTAAGCAGCTCGATGAGGGGGTCAGCAAACATATGATTTGCTTAGCACAAGAGCATGCCCTCAGCGCAATGATTAAATCGATACTGCTGCGTGAATTTTTTCATCCAAGGAAGATTCGTCTTGAGCTACGATCTAAGAACGAGGAGCCCAGGGAAAAATTTCGGCAGCTCGCTTTTGCTACCCTAGACGGTGATTTGCATGAATTCGGGATACTGATGGCTGCGGTTCTTTGTGCGAATCGAGGAATTTCTTCGTTCTATCTCGGATCTAGCGTGCCAGCGGAAGAACTTATCAACGCAGCGCGGAGACTGCGGATAGACACCCTGATCCTCAGCATTCCCAAGGAGCCTCTCATCGCGGCGAAGGCCCCGGGCGTGTTCCAAGATCTGCTCGATAATCTGCCCCCGCACTGTCGCATTGTCATCGGTGGAAAGAGCGAGAGCCTTGGGATTCCTAGCGACGATCGGATCCAAGCTTTCCAAACGATGAAAGCTTTGGGCAAATTTTTGGAGAACATAAAAGCCGATCCGGTCGTAGCCTATTAGTTTTGAGTCAGGAGACGACTTTTTACTCGCTGGCTTTTTTAGCTTGAGTTTGAAGTGCAGCAATAATTGGCCTAGGCTGCAGGGCTATATCTTGCAGAGATACCTCATCAAGCTGTCTGAAAAATGCTTCCCGAGCCTTATATAGCACAGCTTTCAGCCCACAGACGCGAATGATGGGACAGGTATTGGCTTCAGTGTCGAAGCACTCAACGAGGTGGAAATGCGGTTCCATCTTGCGCACGACCTGCCCCATATTGATCTCGCTGGGCGGGGTACCAAGTCTTATACCACCGCCACGTCCACGCGTCGTTTCTATAAAACCGAATTTGCTTAGACCATGAACGACCTTCACGAGGTGGTTCTGCGAAATCCCAAATGAACGGGAAATCTCTTCGACAGAGCTTTGCTCCTGGTCCATGCAAGCCAGGAATATCAGCACGCGGCATCCGTAATCGGCGTAGAGAGAGAGTTGCATATCATCTGCTTTCTGGAACAAGAAAAGATTCGTTCAGACCAATTTAGCAGACCTATGCGTGATTCTGAAAGCTCGTGCTAAGGGCCAGGAATTAATGGGAGCTAAGTTCGTGAATATGTATTTTAGATTCAAGTTTGGCGCGCTTTTTCCGATAAAGATGAGATAAGGGGACCAAGCTGATGAGGACACTGAGAAAGTTTAATAAAAGCATAAGCCTAGCCCTAACGCTTTGGCTGGCGGGCTGCGATGGACAAGCTGAGATGGAAGCAGAAGCCAAATCAGGGAATGTAGGAATAGAGGCGACTCCCCAAGCTGCGGAAAAGGCTAGTGCGGAGACCAACGCCCCTGCCGGTACTTCGCCGAGCAAAGCAGCTCCAGTGAACAAAGTGGTTCTCAATGGCTTCTATCAAATCAAAGACGCGCGTCCCGCTCAGGTTTGTGGCGCTGAAGGCTTCGCCTATCTTTGGCAAGGCTATCTCGTTCCTGAGTGTGGTGGCTGCCACTACGCTGGAAATAAATTCAACGTGAGCGCCTTTGCGAATGCTCCCAGCCTCGACACTTCCTATTCGGTCATGAGCAGCATCGTCAATCGCCAAACCTTTGTGGAGGCGACGAAGGTCAATCCATTCTGTATCAAATGCATCCTCAAGCCCGAAGATCCCTTGGCAGCTGACCTAGCCTATTTCGCTCAAAACGTTAGAACCTGTCCCACAGCAAGTGCCACTCCCTAAGAAGCTGAGCGCGCAGTCGCTCCAGGCCAGAGATGAGCGAAATTTTATTAAGTTTCTGCGCTGAAAAGCTTTCAAATCTCTTCATAAAGAGCAGCTTGACTTAGCCAAGCTCTCGTCCTTCTGCTTTTACAAAGCTATTACATTGTTCATGCGCCTAATCCCTTAGAGTCAGCAGCGTGAACTCAGCGTGCAGTTTGCCTCATGGCTTTTCGAAAGGGAATTTCTTATGGCCACCTATCTTCGATCTTTGCCTGACGAGACTGAACGCTTCGATCCAGCTCGCATAGCCTATCTGATCGTTGCCCACATCCTGGCTGTCGTCGGCCTTTTCAATTTTACCTGGCAGGCTTTTACGGCTTTTTTCGTGCTCTATATCATCACCGGAGTGGGCATTACCTTCGGCTATCATCGGCTCTTTACGCATCGATCTTTCAAAGTTCCTCGTCCTCTTGAAATCTTTTCCGCTCTGGCTGCGACCCTAGCTATGCAGGGTAATATCCTGCGCTGGGTGGTTCATCATCGCATGCATCATGCTTACTCGGACAAGTCCCGCGATCCTCACGACGCTACGCGCGGCTTCTGGTATAGCCACATCGTATGGGTCTGCCAGCACGAAAAGCATCTGGCGAACGCGACTGAAGTTCGGCGCTTTGGCCGCGACATCACCGCTGACCCCGTGCTTATGCTGATGTCTACGGATACTTTCATGGTGGCTCTACAGGTGCTGCTAGGGGCTGGGCTCTGGATATTTGGTGGCTGGGAAGTGATGCTTTGGGGCATTTGGGTCAGGGTAGTAGCCGTCTATCATGCAACTTGGTTTGTCAACAGCGCGGCCCATAAGTGGGGCTACCGCAACTATCGCGATGCAGACAGCGCGACCAATTGCTGGTGGGTGAGCCTCATAACCTTCGGCGAAGGTTGGCACAACAATCATCACGCTCACAGTAACGTCGCACCTGCTGGCCGCAAGTGGTGGGAATTCGATATGACTTGGCAGTTGATCAAGCTGCTCAGCGTCTTTGGTTTGGCCACGGATATCAAGCTACCGCCCGATATCGAGCGCGATCCCAGTGCGTTTATGAAGGTCGAGGGTGCGTTGAAAAAAGCGTGAGTCGGTGCTATTAAAGCCTTCATGATTTTTTTCGATGAGGGACTCTATGGAAGCTGTAAAAGTTACCAATAAATGCTACTTCGACGTACAAATAGGCAACGCCAAGCCCGAGCGTATCGTAATCGGACTCTTTGGCGATGTTGTTCCCAAAACGACGGCCAATTTCCTCTCTCTCTGTACCGGTGATAAAGGTCAGGGCAAATCAGGCAAGGCACTGGCATACAAGGGCAGTAAATTCCACCGCATCATTCCCAATTTCATGATCCAAGGTGGCGATTTTACGCGTGGCGATGGCACCGGTGGTGAGTCTATCTACGGCGAAAAATTCCAGGATGAGAATTTTAAGTTGAAGCACGAGGCTCCAGGTTATTTGAGCATGGCGAATGCTGGCCCCAATACCAACGGCTCGCAGTTCTTCATCACGACAATTAAGACGCCTTGGCTCGACGGACGCCACGTGGTTTTTGGTCAGGTTCTCGAAGGTCTAGAAGTGGTCAAAAAGATCGAAGAGCAGGGTAGTGATAGCGGTAAGCCTAAGGCTGAAGTTGTCATTGCTGACGCAGGCGAGCTACCTCTGAGTTGATTTCCGCCAGATTTTTCTGCCAAGAAAAAGCTCGCCTCCACGAGAGAGGCGAGCTAGTCATCCTAAGATAACATCTTAGTACTTATATTCATCAAGCTTGTAAGGCCCTTCGACCTTAACGTTGATGTACTTTGCTTGCTCTGGGGTGAGCTGAGTGATGACGCCGCTAAAGCCTTCCACCATGTTACGAGCCACTTCTTCATCAAGCTTCTTGGGTAGAACTTTGACGAAGAGGGGTTCGCTCTTCTTATCAGCCCACTTCTTGGAATAAAGATACATCTGCGCTAGCACCTGGTTGGCGAACGAGCCGTCCATGATGCGCGAAGGGTGACCAGTCGCGTTACCGAGGTTTACGAGACGACCTTCCGAAAGGAGGATGAGGAAGTTTTCTTCATCTTTGCTATCACGGAAAATCTTGTGTACCTGCGGCTTCACTTCTTGCCACTCAAATTTTTCGCGGAGGAACTTGGTGTCGATTTCGTTATCGAAGTGACCAATGTTACAAATCACGGCGCCTGATTTCACAGCGGTCAGCATGTGCTTGTCACAGACGTTGATGTTACCAGTAGTGGTGACGATCAGATCTGTGTTGCCGAGGAGGGTCTTATCAATGCCTTCAGCTGTGCCGGTGTTAACACCGTTTTTGTAAGGAGAAACGACTTCATAGCCGTCCATGCAGGCTTGCATCGCACAGATAGGATCGATCTCAGAGACCTTGACGATCATACCCTCTTGGCGCAAGCTCTGCGCTGAGCCCTTACCAACATCGCCGTAGCCGATCACGAGCGCTTTCTTACCAGAAAGGAGCATGTCGGTACCGCGCTTGATAGCGTCGTTGAGGCTGTGACGGCAGCCGTACTTGTTGTCATTCTTTGATTTGGTGATGGAATCGTTGACGTTGATGGCAGGAACTTTGAGTTCACCTTTGCTCATCATGTCCATCAAGCGATGCACGCCTGTGGTGGTCTCTTCGGTGATACCGTGAATTTTGTTGAGGAGCTGTGGGTATTTATGGTGAATCATTTCGGTGAGGTCACCACCGTCGTCAAGAATCATGTTGACGTCCCAAGGCTTGCCGTCCTTCAGGATAGTTTGCTCGATGCACCAGCTGCCTTCTTCATTGGTCTGGCCTTTCCAAGCATAGACGGCGACGCCTGCAGCGGCCATGGCAGCTGCGGCGTGATCTTGGGTCGAGAAGATGTTGCAAGAGGACCAGCGCACTTCTGCACCGAGTTGGACGAGGGTTTCGATCAGAACGGCAGTTTGTATCGTCATGTGGATACAGCCGATGATTTTTGCGTCCTTGAGAGGTTGGGTGCTGCCGTGCTTGCGTCGGAGAGCCATGAGAGCCGGCATTTCACGCTCGGCGAGTTTGATTTCGCGACGGCCGAAATCGGCCAGGCTAATGTCTGCTACTTTGTAATCTTTACCCATAATCTTTTATCCTCGATGAGCGTGAATTTTATAGAGATCGAAATAGCTTCAGCTGAATCTGGAAGCCATTTTTTAAACCTAAATACAAACTTTGTTCTTCGCTGAATCCGCTGCTACTGCCCCATTCTTTGAGATCCTGCGGATCGAAACCCAGCCAGACGTCGCCGCAGGATTCCCGTGTCCACTCCTGATTGTGGGAGCAGAGGTCGGCTATCAGCAGGTAGGCGTCTTGTTTGACGAGCTTACGCAACTTTTGGAAAGCCTGCGCGGGAGAAGGCATGTGATGCAGGACCATGTTCAGGACTACGGCGTCGAAACCTGCTGGCTCAGGGGAGAAATCTTCTAGCGAGCTTTGGATAAACTTGATTTTGTCTTTGCTCGCTAGCTTGGTCTTGGTGAGGCCGAGCATCTCTTCGGAGCTGTCGAGGGCTACTAGCGAATCGTAGCGCTTTGCGAGCTCTTTGAGGAGCTCCCCTTGGCCGGGTCCGACTTCTATCAGACGGCTTTTTTTAGGCAGATCCATGAGATCGAGCAGCTCTTGCAAATTGGGCAGGTACTGCGAGAGTTCGCAGAGCATACCTTGGTTCTCTTCGAACTTATCGACGTTGCGTTCGAAGTAGAGGCGCGATTGTGAAGCTCGATCTACGTAGGTGCTTTGGATAGTGCGGGCGTATGCCTCAGATAGAGGTAGATCCGCTATCGTTGCAAAGAGAC
>JBGSTX010000100.1:0-6149 GCA_041736305.1 Oligoflexus sp.
GTCCCTAGTGAAATGAAGAGCAGAGGTCTCTCCTTCAGAAAGGCTTCTGAAACAGGAAAGCTCTCGGCTGCTGGCCGCTCCCTAAGGCAGGGTCCCACAAACTCAAAGGCGGGTCCGAAGGTCTCCCCGGCTGGCTGGAACGCCCGCGGCAAGAATACGACATTAAGATCCTCGCGTCCTTCAAACACCTCAATGATGCTCAACTCTCCGTAGGTCTGCCCTCCGGCTTGCAATTTAAGGATAGGTGGCTGCACCCTAGCGGTCGGGGCATCAGGGCTTGTAGCTCGAAACAATGCTGCCAGCCCAAACCGCTCGTTCATCACGTAGCTGGGGCAAAAGAGAGCAGCGCGGCAGCCTAGTTCCTTGGCAGCCACCCAGGCGGCGAGCGCAAAGCGATCGTAGATGATGAGGTCGGGCTTGATCGCAGCTAGTCGGGGCAGGACCTGAGGCAGGACAGAGCTGAATTCATCCTGAAGTTTCTCTGCAAGCATGGCCAGCGGATGCACGCCGGGTGGGGGCGGCTGCGGAGCCGACATGAGCGAGGCAAATGGCTCAAGATGCGCTCCTGCCGCCTCCAGAGGTAAGCGAAACTCTTCGGGTGCAAAATAAGAGACATCTGCCCCACTCTCCTGCAAGCTCTTGCAAACGGCAAGCGTGGGATTGATATGGCCATGGGCACCAATATTTACGACAGCGATTCGCGGCATGACTCACCTCGCGGCGGGGTTAGATAACGATCTGATGCCTAGATCAGCGGGAGTTTAGCAAAGTTCGGCAAGAACTTTCTCCTTTGTTTTTCGAGCTGTTCCTGATATTTACGCGTCGTCGCTCTCCTAGCATATATTCCTCATGAAGAAGCAAATGATGACGTTCACACGGTGATCGATCGACCGTCCTCATCAAAAATTACTGCTTGTACCCTCATCTCTAGGAAATGAGGCTCTCGCCGACTGGAAATCACTTATCGCCAGAGTTCATTCGGCAGGCAATAAAATGGCGCCCAACTTTGGCATCTGGACCGGATGATCCTAGCTCTCAGAATTCTCGACAAGAACGCATTTCGTGGAAGCTCGTCGCCTGGCGTATGAAAACAGCCGCCGAGCTCAGTGCCTCGACGATTTCAGGTTGATATCAAGCTCGAGCAGGCTTGCGACCAGAAGAGGATCTCAGGAGAGAAGACCCCCTAGAGGCGAGGTAAAGAAAAAGTCCTTAGTCTGCACACGCTCGCTTGAACGCGTAACCAGAATCTTTTTCGAGATAAGGTATGAGTTTTTCGCCGTCGCCGCAAAGATAGCTTGGACCAGATCCATATTCTTGCAGAGGCTTGGGTGGGGACTACTTGACCACTTGCATTCGTAAAATACGAGATTCGTACCATGCTCGAAGAGAAAATCGACTTCGTGCTGCCCTTGATCGCGATAGTACCAGACCTTAGGCCGCAGTCCAGCAAAGCTCAGTTGCTTTCTCAGCTCAGCAAAAACAAAAGTTTCCCAGAGCGCTCCGATCATGGGCGACTGAGCGAGCGATTCCCTCGTCATTCCTGATAGCGCGCAGACAAGAGCAGGCTCGCTCAGATATAACTTGGGTGACTTCACAAGTCTTTTGCCGAGATTGCCAAACCAAGGCTCCAGGAGCACAACTTGGCCCAAGGCTTCGAGCACGCTCAACCATTCGCCTGCTGTTGTCGAGCTAATACCCACATCCCGTGCAAGCTCTGACTTATTCAGTTGCTGCGCTGAACGCAGGGCACAGGCCCTCAAAAACCGCTCGAAGTCCCGAAGACTACCCACAGCTAGAACCTGCGGTACATCCCGCTCAAGGTAAGTTGCAATGTAAGAGTCGATAAAAAGTTCAACTGGTCGCTTTGGGTCAACCCAAAGTTCGGGGAAACTACCTCGGTAGAGGAGATCCACATAAGCTTCGCTCGACTCTTCAATAATCCCTTGCTCCTTGAGCTCGAGGCAGCTCAGTCCTTCCAACTCGAAGAGAGCGACTCGTCCAGCCAAGGACTCGACCACACCTTTCATGAGAGTGAATTTCTGCGAGCCAGTCATGATAAACTGGCCTTTCTTCTCCCTATTCTCGTCAATTTTGATCTTGAGAAAACGAAAAAGCGAAGGTGCATACTGGATCTCATCGATGATCAGAGGAGGTGGGAACCGTTCTAGAAAGGCTTGGGGGTCAAGCTCAGCCTGCTCAGCGGTGAGAGGTCTGTCGAGGGTGACATAGTTATGATCGGGAAAGAGATGGCGCAAGAGAGTAGTCTTGCCTGTTTGACGGGCTCCAGTTACGACTACTGCTGGAAAATGCTGGCTAGCTTCCCGAATCCTTTGACTTATTTTGCGATCTATATAGTTCAATGCGCAACCTCAACATTCTTGGTCTGTAAGCTTGATAAATTTAAGTTCATACCTTTAAATTGTCAAGCATGCGATAATATAGAATATTTTATGCATTGAAGGAATAGAGCCACTACGCAGGAAACTCAAACGCAGTCGCAATTTCGGCCATCGGATTTAACTGAGCTCGGCCAGCAGCATTACTGGGGCGCGAATTCGATCTTGAGAACTCCATCCTCAATGCTCACTTGCTCAGCGGTGAAATCGTTTACCGCATACTCGAAAGTCCACTGAGCCTTGTTCCAGCGGCTCGCGTCCAAAGAATCGAACTGGTCTTCCCAAGATAGCGCGAAGCTCTGGCTCTTAGATTCGTAGGAATACACCTTGACCCAGTCAACGTAAAAGGGGGTAGGCTGCGCTTCAGGGTTAAGGATTCCCGACCAATTAGAGAACCCTACCCAGAGAGAGAATCGTAAGCGCATGTCTTCAACCCGCTTCGGATCTAAGAATTTCGCATAGGTGTCAGGATCTGTTTCCTTCCGCAGCAGCTCGCCGTTGAAATAGAAGCTCAGTGAGTCAGGAGTCCATTCCATACGATAGACATTAAAGTCTTTGCTGAGAGTCTTCTCCGTGCGATGAAAGACATTGCTCTCGGTCCTGGGAGCGCCAGGAAGCATCACCTGAGACTGCAATAGATTTGCTTCTTTGCCCAAGATCTCAAAATCCAGCTCTTGCCATTCTTGGCCCGGCTCCCAAGAGCCATCCTTGAGCAGATAGAAGGCGGAGATAGCGCCGCTCCCCAAACTGCCCTTCATCCGAGCTTCAAAGGCGCCATAACGGAAAGATTCATTCGTTAGGATTTCGCCACTTTTCCATGGCTTGGCGGTGGCGAGCGGGCTGATGAGTAAGAGGCTCAGACTAAAAATGGCTCTATTTACTTGTGACATGTGTAAACTCGTAAACTGCGGTTTAAGACACTTGAATAGCAATACTGTCGGTCATGGGCGTCAGTAAACGAGTTTTACAGCTGTGGGTATTAAGCCACAAAATATATGCAGTTTGAGTAAGCACGGATCAAAAAGATTCTGCTGAGCGAGGGCGAAGAGCCCAAATTTTGTCGCCGGAGTCGTCGACGACCAGTATCATTTTCGCTGCGGCTAAGACGGTGACACTGACCGGTCGTCCATAGACTTCTGCCGTCTCAGCATTGCTGACGAAGCCGATAAGAAAATCTCGCAGTTCACCTGTCGGTTTCCCATCTTTGAAAGGTGCGTAAACCACCTTGTATCCTGCCTTTGATGAACTCAGTCCTCTGCTCAGCGATACCATCGCCGTCGCTATCGCGAAGGCGGGTGATGCGGTTGGCGCTCGTGCCTTTCCTAGCCGCTTTATCTGGTACAAGGTTGATCTCCTTCGGGCCTTTCGGCGTCGAGTTCGATTCAGCGACCAGAATATCTCCATTGGGCAGCGCGTAGACGTTGCGGGGATTGTCTAGATTGCCCGCAAATTCTGTTATGACAAAACCAGCCGGCGGAATCGGCTTCTTATCTGCGGGCCAGCCAAGCACGCGGCTGAGCTTCTCAGCCTTGTGAGAAGGATCAGGTTGAGGTAGGAGGGACGGGACGTCAGGATCCCGATTGGCAGGAGGATCAAGAGTGCGGACATCGTCGCCATCAAAATTTTCACAAGCAGATAAGGAGATGAGCCCCAGAGCTAGTAGAAGCGTGCGCCTAATATTCTTCATCCTGCGATCTCCTGGTCTAATAAACGAAGAGAAAACACCTCATCGTCAGAACTTCATGGGCATGCAAAATTCTCACCAAAAAATCTGCGCCTGGCCGAACAAAGCTGAGATAGAATGGAGCTTAGGAAACCCAACACGAGGTGAAAGATGAACGAGGCTAGGGCTAAAAAACATGTCGGTGAGCTCATCGCAACTGAGGCACTTGCTACCCTGGGTTCGGTCTTGCTTTATCCTTTTGGCATCTCGCATCGTCCACGATCTACGGCTAGACGGGCTGAACAGAGAACCTTGGTCTTTGTTCACGGCTACTTAGCGAATCGTTCCTGCCTGCTCCCCATGGCTACTTATCTGGCGGCCAAAGGGCACAGCTCGCAACTCGCCTATCAGTATTCGGCGGGTGATTGTATTGAGAAAGCTGCTATAGGTCTCAAAAAGTTTCTGAAGAAACACGTCCGTGGTGGACGGATCGATCTCGTCTGCCATAGCCTCGGCGGCCTGGTCGCTCGCTGCTATCTGCAGGAACTCGGCGGTGCGCGGCGGGTGGATCACTGTGTGACTTTGGGGACACCGCATCGTGGAACCTACAATGCATACTGGATTTGGTCGCGGGTCGGACAGCAACTGAGACCCGAGTCGCTGATGATGGAGCGATTGGCAAAGACTGTAGGCGCCGCGAAGAACGTGCGTTTTATCTCGATTTTGGGTAGCGCGGATACTATCGTCCTGCCACGCGTAGCAGCCGGACACGAGCTTGAGCAGATCGTTGTTCCTGATATCGGGCATCTGGGGATCCTGTTCTCGCCGGCCGTGTTTCGGCTGGTGCACGATCGACTGCAGAGACCGAGCGAAGCCCAAAGTCCCCAAAGTAAGTTTGGGGCCTGGCTCTACCGCTTAGGCAGCTGAGGTAGAAAGATTCTCACTTTAATCTGTGCAGTTCGAGATTTTCCCAAATCAGGACTCCATCTGCCGATGAAGCGAGCTTATTCTTCATGAATTCCGCCACGGCTTCGGCTTCAATGGGTCGAAACTTATCCAAGAACGACGGAAATAGATTTTCGACTGAGTGATAGATTTTACTAGCCAGCAGCTCACCGCTGCGCTTTTCGCCGCGTGCACCGAGCAAGAGTGAAGGCCGGTAGATGTGCAAAGCAGGAAAACCAAGATCGGCGAGTCCCGCTTCAGTTTGACCCTTGGTCCGCAGGTAGAAATTCCTCGATCCAGCGTCGGCGCCCATCGATGAGACGAGGTGGAATTGTTCACATCCAGATTTTCTCGCCAACATCGCAAAACTGAGCACGAGATCCCTATCGATGGCTTGGAAAGCAGCTTGGCTACCAGCCTTTTTGATGGTCGTTCCAAGACAGGAGAAAGCGGCTCGAGGTCTAATGTCCTCAGCCAGTGAGTGGAGAGCCAGCTGCTCATCAATGTGCTCGCTCACCTTCGCTGAGGACTTTTTTAGGGGACTGCGACTGAAGCTGTGTATGCGGGAAATTTTCGGATCGAGATCGAGCTGCGCTAGAAGCTTAGATCCTATCAGTCCACTTCCACCGGCAAGAAGAACATCCATTTTTTTACTCCGCCCTTATATCAGCTGCTAGCTGTCTTATCTGCCGTGAGGTTTAAAAGCTTAAGCCAGGGCGCTTCGATCGAAGTTTGGTCAGGCGCTAGCAAGGTCACATGACCAAGCTTACGAGCAGGCGCTGCCTGCTTGCTGTAGAGGTGAGCGCGCGTTCCCTCTATCTCCAAGATTGAACTCAGCTCTGGCAAAGCACCTACGAGATTGAGCATTCGAAAATGTCTCGTGAGATCGGTCGGCCCTAAGCTCAGTCCGAGCAAAGCGCGAAGGTGGTTTTCAAACTGACTTGTGGCAGCAGCGTCCAGGGTCCAGTGTCCTGAATTATGAACGCGTGGCGCGATCTCATTGGCGATGAGTTGGCCCTCGCAGAGAAAAAATTCCAGCGTCATGGTCCCGACATAGGCAAGCTGGTTCATAAGCTTTTCCATGAGAGACCTGGTCTCTGCACTGAGCTTTTCGCCTAGCGACCAGGGCTGACTGCTGTGGAGAA
>JBGSTX010000143.1:0-13374 GCA_041736305.1 Oligoflexus sp.
TGCATCTAAATCCCCCCTTTTTCGCCATACGAGATATAATTCGGTCGGCCAAAGCTAGACTGTAGTAGGCCTGCTAAGATCCTGTATATTTTGACTTATGTGGCCTTCATTTCGAGCCATGACAAGATAGATCAGATGAATTATTGTCCATTCGCGTCTCGACTCAATCCAGAGCTTGAGGCTTGGCAGTAAGAGGTCTTTGTCGTTATATGGTCGTTTACTGAGGAGGAATGGAGATGGCGGGCGCAACGCGGGAAGAGATTTTTGATATAGCAGCCGAACGCTTCTACGAAGCCCTGATCGACTATAAACAGTATGCAAAAATACTAAGCGAGGTTGATTCTATCGAAGTTCTCGAGGCTAGCGAAAAGACGGCCCGGGTCCAATACAAGATCAGCATCATCAAAACTTTCAGCTATATCCTGAAGATGAAGCAGACGCGTCCCGAGGGAATTTCATGGGAATTAGAATCGGGTGACCTCTTCAAAACCAACAGCGGATCTTGGACAATTAAAGCGCTTGGACCGGAGCGTTGCCAGGTCACCTACCAGCTCGATGTCGCTTTCAAAGTTTTTGCTCCTTCAGCCATTACCAATAAGCTGGTAGCCGTGAACTTGCCACGCATGATGCAAGCTTTTTACGAGCATGCCAAGTCGAAGAGATAGGCCTCCCCAATCAGAGACCTTCTCGATAGTTATAGACGATGCGCAGGGCGTGTTTGACAAAGTTCTGCACGCCCGCCCCATTCGTGTCTGCTGAAAGATCTGCAAATTTCGAGGGCTCATAGTCAGGATTCAAAACCTGCCCCCGAACAATTTCCTCTATGAGTCTATGAAACTGCTTGGAACTGAGTTTTAAGCGCTGCTTCAGGAGCTGCTCAGCCAGGACACAGACGGCATCTCCGGTCACTCTATCTTCGCGATTGATGAGGGCTGAACGGCGAAAGATTTCGCCCGTAAAGGCTTCTAGACTCAACTTGAGCCCTTTAGCTGTCCTCTGCAAGAGTTCGGCGTAGAGACTCTCGAGCTTCTCTATTTCACGCAGGTAGCGCACCTGATCCAAAATCGGATTCTTCTGCACGGCTCGCGCCGCAATCTGCTGGAGAAGGGTCTGATATGCTTTAGGGCTTCTCTCTAATCGACGCTGCTGCCGCTCAGGTAGAATGCGGAGCAGGCGCCGCATCGAAAATAGAACCTGTGAATTCTCGCCATCTGGAACCTTGAAGAGTTCACCCGGGACCTTCGCCTCTTCGAGGACAGAAAACGAGTCTTGGAAATCTTGAAGCAAACGCTTCTGTCGGCTCGCTACATAGCTGGCCTGCTCGCGGGTAAAACCGACGCGACGAAGGAAGCAGAGCTGCTTCTCTTTTTTGTAGATGCGGTCGAAGGCCGAGAGTTCGTTGGCCTGGGCGAACTCTTCCAGCGGTCTCTTCTCGCCTTCGATAATAAAGGCTACCAGCTGAGCGAAAGTCTGCACGAGATAGCGGGCTTTAGCCTTCTGCTGCTTAAGATTAGTCGACCAGCGATCTTGGTCGTCAAAGCGATACTCGTGGAAATAGAGACCAAACTGCCGAATAGAGCCGTAATCGATGATACCTGCATCGGCGAGAATATTATCGCCGTCCCACTCCATCCAGCAGAATATATATTCAGCTTCGAAACGGGCGGCCGCCTCGGCAAAATTTTGGACCATGCTTTTTAAAAAGTAGCGGTAGCGATTGGTCCCGGCGGGAATCTTCCAGCTAGCATTCGCGAGCTGTCGATGGATATAGTAATCCACTAAACTTTTGAGTCGATCGAGACGCCCCTGTTTGAGGTGCAAGAAGAAATGGGAGGGTCTCAGCAAGTTTTCCGCCGCCCTCACTGTCACCGCAAAACCTTTAGGAAATTCAATCACACAGAGGACGCGTTCGGTCTTGTGCGCATTGCGGTGCAAAATTTCACTGAAAACGACGTCAACGATTCCCTCATGCAACTTGCAGTAGCCGCAGCCGTAGGAGATGCTAGGGTCGCCGGAGCGAAAGAATGTTTTTTTCTGTGAGCTAGCGGGCGACAGACAGGTGGCCCCTGTCCCACAGCTGCTAATATCCCAGGTCTGACCTTGGCTACTCGTCCAAGAACCATTCCATATGCTGCGGCCATCGCCTGAGCTCAATCCCCTTCGATCCGAATGCTGCAGCTGCAGGTAGCGGGTTGCCATATACGGGTGTTCTTTGAGTTCAGCTGGCTTAAACTTTTTAGCGTTCATTATGTCATATTCGTTAACGATGATGAGACCAAAAGTTTCGAGGAGCATAGTCTCTAGGGCTGGATTTAAATCGTGGGCGTGATCAGCAGCGATGAGGCCCATCTCTTTGGCCAAGCCGAAATTAAAAAAGCTAACCTTCCCTCCCTTGCGTACTCTCGCATGGTAATTCACATAGGAAAAAGGCACCTCTTCCTGCAAAGGGTGCCTCCCATCAATGCTGGAAAAGTGAGAGTAGTCGCGCCATTGGACCAAAGGGCCCTGTTTGATCTTTGTCAAAACCAACTCCTCGGTGCCGGAGAGATGTCGATCAGTATTCGGCCTTTCCTAAGAAAACTTGAGCTTAAGGACGAGCCTTTATGAATTCGGAAAAACTTTTTGCGTCTTACACAAGATATTGTAATTATTTATTTCTTTAGGTCTTCGTAAGTTTTGCTACAAGACTAAGGCACGATGAGCGAAGATAAGTAGGTTCAGAACGCAGCGTGGCAGGCGAGGAGCAGCGACAGGGCCTATGCTTAAGAAAAAACTAAGAATTCTAATCGCCGAGGACAACGATATCAACAGTCGCCTAGCCGATCGCATGTTAGCGCGCCTCGGCTATCAAGCTCGTATCGTCGTCAATGGACTCGAAGCTATCGACACTCTGCAGACTGAAGCCTACGACTTGGTTCTCATGGATTTACAGATGCCTGTGATGGATGGATTCGAAGCGACTCAGTGGATACAAGACCATCCAGACAAGTTGCAGCAGATCCCTGCCGTGGTAGCTATGACGGCCAATACACGTTTCGAGGACCGACAGAAAGCGGCGCAGGTGGGTATGGTCGACTTCATTGCCAAACCCATCAGTCTCGATAGACTCAGAACTGTTTTAGAGCAGTGGGATTGAGAGTAGAAAAAGAGAACGCCGGAGAAAAACGTCCGGCGTTCTTTATTAGGGGGCACACTCGTTAAAACTAGTTTTCGCGAATGTAACCGGGCAGATATGTTCGGAGGAAAATCAGCACTCATGTGCTTCAGTGATCAGACAATAACTGAGCTTTTGTAGTTTTTCTACAAAAATTTCCTCGAACAACCCCTACACGAACGTTTTGTTGTAATTAAACTCCGACATCTCTGCAGCTATCCGATTCGATGTAGCTGCACCTACGAACGAAAGAGTTCGCCCATCTTCTTTCCAAGAATTAACGACGCACCCATAATACATAGTGCGAGTATCACCATTCCGATAATGCCCAGGGCGCTCGCCACCAGCTCACCGGTCCCCTGTTCAAGGAAGAGTACGTAGATGGCTTTGGTCAAGGGGTAGAAGCGTTCTTTCATCGCTAGGATCAAGCTGTCACTGACATCGAGCATAGCGTATGAAAAACAGAGCAGTGCTCCGGCGATAAGATTGGCCGTGACGAGTGGAACAGTGACCTTGCGTAGAGTGTGAAAGCGGGATGCGCCGAAAGTTGTCGAAGCTTCTTCAAGAGAAGGGCTCATCTGCTGCAAGCCCGCCGAAGCCGAACGAACCATATAAGGCAAACGCCGAATCGCATAAGCGATGACAAGTAGAGGCACCGGATTGTGCAAGGGATCCAGCCAGGTCCCTGTGTAGGTCACAACATAGCCAAAGGCTAGCACAATTCCCGGTAGAGCCAGAGGAACCATGACCAAGCTGTCCAAGAGACCAGCAAAGGGAATAAGACGTCGCACGACGACGTAAGCCACAAGCAAGCCAAGCACGATGTCGAGCAAAGTCGAAAGACCAGCTAGGAAAAAGCTGTTCTTGATCCCATTGATTGCTAGTTCTGACTCGAAAACTTGCTTGAAATGTTCACCCGTATACTGTTGGGGTAGGACAGTCATAAACCATTTATCGCTAAAAGCTGTGACGATGACCGCGAGATGCGGGATCAGAGCGGTCACAACAACACTCAGAATGAGACCGTAGATTGCGACGCTGCCCCAAAATCCAGCGCGCTTTTGACCCGAACTCACGTGTCCCTTCGCCATCATCTCATATTTCTTCCCACCGAGTGCCAGCTTGGATAGCAGAAAAAAGCTGACGGTCATGAGGATGACGAAAAAGACCAGGGTGTAGCCTATAGGATTTTCATTCACGTCGGTGATCATATTAAAAATCTGCACCGGCACCGTCTCATGGAAGCCGACCAGCAGCGGCGTCCCCAGGTCGGTAAAAGCCCAAATAAAGACGATGATCGCACCCGCGAAATACCCGGGTCTTGCCAGTGGCCAGACAATATCACGATACTGCTTCCACTTCGGGACTCCGAGAGTCGTCGCCATTTCTTCGACGCTCGGGTCGACGTTAGCGAGAGCTGCGGATAGATTGAGATACATGATCGGATAAAGGTGCAAAACGAGCAGTACCACCACGGCCCAGAACATGTTATCCGGACCCAGCCAATCGATGGGGCGGTCGATCCATTCGAGCTTCATGAGGCTGAGGTTGACCGATCCCCGACGCGCGAAAAATCGCAGGATACCGATTGCCCCAACAAAAGGTGGCATCACCATCGGAAGGAGGAGCAGGCCCGAGAGCAGGCCTTTGCCGCGAAAATCCCAGCGCACGTTGATGAGAGCGAGCGGAAAGCTGACGATAGTGGCTATAAAAGTCGTCACCAGGGCCAGGTAGAGGCTGTTGAGTATGGCCTGCATGAGGAGTTCATTGCTGAAGAGCAAGGGAAAATACTGGGTCGTGAATTCCCCGTCTTTGATAAAAGCTCGGCTCATGATGACTGAGACCGGTAGCACCAAGAAGAAAAAGAGGACCGCGAGGGTAGCTATCAAAGTCCCATAGCCGATACCATCCGCGAGCCGGCGCTGCCAGCGGGAACTCTCTTCAGGTGCGGAAACTGTGCCTTGAGCCTTCGTATCTGCCAGATGCTTCTGTCCCATCAGGTTCTCGGCCCCATCTCTTTCTGGGTTGGCAAGACCAGTACATCATCCGCAGCGATGCTGCAGCCGATAGTGTCACCTTCGAGGAAATTGTGCTCTGGCGCATGGTAGAAATTGACCTTCAGTGTCAGGCCTGCATCAGTGTTGAGCTGAAACTGCTCCGACTCCCCGAGATAGGTCAGATGATCAATCTTGGCTTTGAAGTAATTCTCGCCGAGCCCACTCTTATCCCAGTCGATGCGCACAGCCTCTGGTCTGAGCGAGAGCGTTACGGCTGAGCCCTTAGCGAAGGTTTGATTGAAACGCTTCGAACGCAGGGTTCCCACCGGACTCTCAACCACGGCTTCGGCGTCATCGCAAGAGACGATCTTGCCGTCTAATAAATTGGTTTCACCGATAAAACCAGCGATAAAGGCCGACTTTGGAAAACTATAAAGAGCGCGTGGCTGATCGGTTTGAACCAGATGTCCCGCATGCATGACAGATACCTGAGTTCCCATCGAAAGCGCTTCGCGCTGATCGTGGGTCACGTAAAGAGTCGTGATTCCGGTCTGCTTGTGAATCCGCAGAATATTGTCGCGCATCTCCATCCGTAGCTTAGCGTCGAGGTTGGATAGAGGTTCGTCGAGCAGGAGAACATTGGGTCTGATCGCGAGAGCGCGCGCGAGGGCCACTCTTTGCTGCTGCCCACCAGAAAGCTGACCAGGCAGGCGGTCGGCATACTGCTTGAGATGCGTGATGCTCATCACTTCGTCGATTCTCTTCTGAATCTCCCCAGCCGTAAGTTTCCGCAGCTTGAGTCCGTACTCGATATTCTTGAGCACGGTCATGTGGGGCCAGAGGGCATAATTCTGAAACACCATCCCTATGCCTCGCTCGACTGCGGGCTGATGGGTGACGTCGACGCCGTTGAAGAAAAGCTGACCCTCGCTGGGCTTTTCTAGGCCCGCCAGCATGCGAAGGGTCGTGGTCTTCCCGCAGCCGGAAGGTCCGAGGAGAAAGTGCAGGGCTCCACGTTCGATGGTCAAATTGAGATCATGAACGGCGGTAGTTTGCCCGTAGCGCTTGTAAATACCTTTGAAAACGACTTCCATAGAACTGTCTCTCGCTCTCGCCTGCTGAAGGGTTTCTTAAAGAGTGTTCCGATACTTCTGCCTGGAATGCTTCAACCAACTATTGATAGTAGTGTTGCGAAGAACTTCATCGTCCCACTTATCGACGAGGACATTGAATTCAGCCTCGGTGACAGGAGGACGACCGATCCGGCTAAGCTTCGCGGGATCGACCTTGCCGTCTTTCGCAATGCGAGCCCAGGCTCGTTTGAGATCACTGTGAGGATCGACCAGAGTCGATCCCACCAGATCATTGAAGACCTGCTGCATGCGCACGGCTTTATCGAGATTGATGGTGACAAATCCCTTCTGCATGAAGGGGTTGAAGGTATCGATGCGCTTGCCTTCAGTCTCGCTATAGGCACGAGTGTTGACTGCCATGCGCCCGAGGGAAGCCTTGACGGGACCACCTGGGCTCCCTTTAGGGAGCACGAGTAGTTTCTGCCCGTCGACGCTCAGCACGAAATCAACAAAGCGCTCTGCTACCTTTCGATTGGGTGCTCCGCGTAGAATCGAAATAGGATCGGGATCGAGCACCGTCTGACCTTCTGGCAGCACGAAACCGAGATTTTCCCGCCCTAGGTCACCTATTTTCGCCAAGGCATAAAAATCGATCGTCGTCGCCATGGCCGCATCGCCGGAAACCACAGCCTTGATCGGATCCGAGCTCGAATGCGTGAAAGAACGCGCGTTGCCGGCCAAAGCTGTTAAGAGCTCCCAGCCTTTATCCCAGCCGAAGAGTTGAAGGATAACGCTGTTCATCGTATTGGCGCCACCTGAGCGCCGCGGATCGGCCAGGCTTATATTATCCCTGTAGGCGGGTGATCCGAGGTCCTGCCAGGTCTTGGGCTCTGGCAAGCGTTCGAATTCCATTATCTTTTTGTTGTAGAAGACGCCAAATGAAGAGAGGGCGCTGCCGTACCAACTGTGGGAAGAATCGTAGAGCGGAATGCCTGCGACCTTATCTGGGACCTCTGCCTTCAGGCTGGGAGGCAGATTGTATGAGGCGAGAAAACCTTCGTTCTGCAACTCGAGAAAGGTGGCTGTGCCGCCGCCCCAGAAGATATCGATGCCCGAGCTCTTCGCGCCTTTGGCGAATTTGGCTCTCAGGAATCGAACATCGTCCGAAGTCCCACCTTGATCGATCCACTCGACCACTACTTCGGTCTTGAACGTCTTTTTATAATAACTCGTGAACGCCGGCAGATACTCGTCCTGAATCGACTTGCGATGCGGCGAGATTATAAGCAAAGTATCCTTCGCCCAGAGTTCGGACGACATAAAACTAAGAAGCAGCGTTGATGCCAGGAGCCAGTTTTTCAAAACGGTTTCCTTCCTGTCACGGCGACGAATGCCTCGATGGGCTTCTTTTTGAGGGCAACCAAGGATCCATTGGGTAAATTTTAGGCGGGAAAAAAGCAAGCGTTTTATTCTCTTAGGACTGGCTAGCAGCAGACATTCCAGCCACTTGCAATGAGCTACGCTTCAGCCATTGCTCGGCCACTACGGCGGCTGCGGTATCAGCCAAATTTCCATGCAGCCTGGCACCAAGCACTTTAAGCGCTGTAGCCTGAGCCTCACGATGGGGACCAGGCAGGCTAAGGCTTCGAAGTTCCTCAGCGGCAGCTTCGATCGAAAAATATTGGATAAACTCCGGTACTAGAGCAGAGCCTGCGACCAAATTTACCAGGCTAATGTGCGGCAGTTTCACAAAGCGTTTGGCCATCTGGTAGCTGAGACCGTTCATCACATACATGACAGCCATTGGCGTTCCCACTAACGCACATTCAAGCGTTGCCGTGCCAGAGGTTACAAGGGCAGCATCGCAACTTTTCATCAGATGAATACTCTGTCCCTGGACGAGACTGGTATGCCCAAGATCCCAAACTTTAAGACCGCTCTCCACGGTGATAGGCGCAGGCAGCGCGTGCCCCAGCAGACCCTCGAAGAGTTCGGGGGTCAAATGAGGAGCCATAGAAATCGCATAGCGCAGCGAGGGTTCGCGCTTCTCAAGCTCGCTGCGAATAGCGAGCATCTTCGGGAGAAGGCGTCCAACTTCGCCGGGCCGGCTGCCTGGAAAAAAGCCGAGTGTGGGACTCTCGCTGAGACCGAGACGCGCGCGCACCCGCTCGGCCTGGCTAGCTCTATCGACCTGAGGACTGCCCACGTAGCGATAATTCACGCCACGCTCCCGAAAAAATTCGGCTTCGAAGGGCATGATGCCGAGCACTTCGTCGGTCACCGCCTTGAGTCTATGGGTTCGCTTTTCGCCCCACGCCCACAGTTGCGGAGCGACATACTGGAAAACATAAATCCCGCGCGAGCGCAATGATTCGGCCAAGCGCAGATGAAATCCAGGGTAATCGACCAGCACGGCGATCTGTGGGCGGCGGCGATCGATCGCTTCGAGCAGACTGAACTCAAGGCGTTTGATATAGGGCAGATGCTTGAGAACCTCGACGAAACCCATAACAGACAGCTCTTCAATACCGGCTAGAGCTTCAGCACCGGCAGCTCGCATGAGGGGGCCACAGATTCCAAACACTTCGCACGAGGGGAGGCGCGGCTGGAGAGCGGTAAGAAATTCAGCGGCCAAGAGATCACCTGAAGGCTCACCGGCTGAAATGAAGAGTCGTAGCTTTTCCATCTCGATCTAAGCCTCTTGTTTTTGCGCGCGTAGCTGCGCTTCTTCAACCAGAGCCACGGACTCGATCAACTGCTCACCTGTCGCGAGCTGGTGCTCCTGTCCGCTGATATAAAAGTAGAGCTGTTCGAGCTGGATTTTCAAAGTCTCGAGCTTGGGCACTGGAATTTTCGTCAGCGTTCCATCCTTGTCGACGAGTTCGAGAGTTTGGCCTATATAGTCGACGAGGGCCTGACCTTCGCTGCCGATGACCCGTATGGATCGACGTCGTTGCGGTGAAAACCAGTCGACCTGCACAGTTCCTGTGACGCCTTTCTCGCTCTCGAGGCTCACCTGCGCGCAATCCCATATTCCTGCTTGCCGAACGGCGTGGGCTTGTGCAAAGCGAATTCTCAGAGGTCCCAGCAGCATCCGAAATACATCCAACTCATGCACGGCCAGATCGAGAAAAACGTTGTTACCCGGCTTGACGTTGGCGGGATAGCCGCCCGAGCGCGTACCTTCAAGATGCAGTAAACGGCCTAAGCGACCTTCGTTGACGAGGCTGCGCAAGGCCCCCACCACTGGATTGCAGCGTTCTATATTGCCGACGGCGAGACAAACTCCCTGGGCCTTCGCCAGCTCGACTAACTCTCTCGCCTCGGCACTATGCGCCGCGGCCGGCTTTTCGACGAGGACATGAACCTGCATTTTGATCGCTTGTTTGACTAGCTGGCCATGCAACTCGGTAGGCGCGGCTATCACGGCCAGCCGAAAATTTATGGACGTGGGAACCTCACGGAAGAGAGGAATGCGCGAGCCTTCGGGTAGGGCTGCTAAGACTGGATCAACGACGCCTTTTAGATCAAAGCGAGGATCTTCTTGCAGAACCCGAAAGTGGTGCTTTCCCATGTGCCCCATTCCAACCAGTATCGTCTCGATTCTCTGCATAAGACCCTCATGATCGCTGATGCCGGCTAAGATATCTGATTTACAGGACTAAGAAAAGATTCGAATCGAGCCCAGGCTGGATAGGACGGCTGCATACTTTTCTGGATGTCTTGAGGCTCATGCCCTTCAGGAAAGTTTTTGAATATGATTTTTTAGGATTTAATAGCAGTTTGCGATGGACTTCCTGGAACGAATTGCTACATTCACGCCGCGCACAAAAGTCGTCAAAGTGAAGGTTCCACCATGAAACATCGTTCTGTCTATACATCCCTTTTCCTAGCCCTGAACCCACTACTGGTACAAGCTTGCGGCGAATCATCTCCTCTCGAACTTAAAGAAGCATGGAACGGGGCCAACGCGCCTAGCCTCTTCGATACCAAGACTGCAGATCATGTCTCGGATTATGTCTACGACTGGAAGCAGCTGCCTTTGACCGGCGAACTAAAGAATCGTCCTTGGAGTGACGATTACTGGCCGACCTATCGAGGAGGAATCAGCTACCGTTGGAATGATCGCGCGGAAAAAACTGATCAAGACCGCTACGCATACGAGCTCAAGCCAGCCTCGAGTCTAGAATTTAAAGATATGCTGACACTATCTCCCGCCGAGAAGCTCGATCTCTTTCTTGGCGACGACAGCTACTCAATCACCAACGCCGAGCGTGAGCGGACTCAGATCATGAGCACAGTGCCCGGCAGCCCCAGCTATGATAAAGACTTCAGTATTCCCACCTGGGAAGGCCTTTGCCATGCCTGGGCTCCGGCATCTTTTCTCTTTAAAGAACCGCGTTCGGTGACCTTGACCAACGATCAAGGGCGCCAGGTTCCGTTCGGTGCATCCGATGTGAAGGCGCTTCTAAGCTACTTTATGGACGAAGCCGGCACCCCTGGTCCCTTTCTTGGTCAACGCTGCAATGATAAGTTTTCCGATGCTATGACCCAGATGTGGGAAGGCAAGATTACGGAAGCCGAATTCTTGACCATCAAAGAAAGCTCTTCCTGTCGAGACACCAATGCTGGTGCTTTTCACCTCGTTTTGAGCAATCAACTCGCTCGACTCGACAAAGGTTTTATCGCCGATGTGACGCGTGACGCAGAAGTATGGAATCAACCCGTTTACCGCTTCAGCAGCCAAGTAGTGAGCGAGAGTCAGGAAGCTACTCTGGGAGCTGCCGTTGGCACCGTGCGGGAAATCACTCTTGCAACGACCATGTATTACGGAGGCGAGGCGTTACCTCATTGGGACGTAAGCGAAGGTACTTTTATAGAAGGAAGCAAGACTTACAGCTATCGCGTCGAACTCAACGCCAAAGACGAAGTGATCGGCGGCGCGTGGCTTGAGGATGAGCGTCCGGATTTCCTCTGGATAGTCGATAAATACGACCATGTAGACTCTCCTATCGATAATGCTATTCGGAAAATTTATGCAGCTTCTATAAGTGCTTCACCCTAAGCCTTAGGCTTTTTTTAGAAAGAACTCCTGTATGCGCAAGTTTGGTCCCTTTCTTATGGCACTTATAGTCTTTTTTACCCTTCTTGCCTGCAGCGAGCAGCCTAACAAAAGCCAGCTGAAGATCATCGACGAGTCGTTCGTCGATCTTGATCTTCTGGCTGGAGGCTCTTTAAGCTTTGAAGAATTTGAGTATCAGGAAGAGGCTTACACCGATCCTGAAATATCACCGCTGCTCACAGGGGACGGAACACTGCCTATTGATATCCGGGGCCGCTTGTTTCTACCTCAGACCCTTCAGGCCGCACCTCTCATCGTTTTTCTCCATGGCAATCATTCGACTTGTGGTCGCAAGATAGGCAGTCCTGCCGATCCCCGTCTCGATTACGAAGACGAGCTGACGTTCACCGGTCAGTGTCCAGCAGGAGCCATCGAAGCACCCAGCTACCGCGGCTACGATGAGGCAGCTCGACACCTGGCAAGCCACGGTTTCGCGGTAATTTCTATAAATGCGAATCGCGGGATAAACGGCAACGTTGGTCGCGGCGGTCGCGATGATTATCTCGTTTATGTACGAGGACTGCTGGTCTTGAAGCATCTCGAGGCACTGCAGCGCTGGTCGAGCTTTGCACAAGTGCCGAGCGTGACCTCTCCTCTCGATCTGCGCGGTAGACTCGACTGGAGCGAAGTCGGTCTCATGGGACACTCCCGTGGTGGCGAAGGAATGCGCTTTGCCTACGATATTCTGAACGCGTCGAGCGAGAGTGCGACCTGGAAGGCACGCCTGCCTGATCTGAAGATCCAGAGCATATTCGAGGTTGGCCCCGTGGATAGAGGCATTTTTACCGAACAACGCATTAAGAGAGTCAGTCCTCAGGGTGCTGACTGGGCCGTGTTGATCCCCGGCTGCGATGCTGACGTGAGTGATTTCGAAGGCCTGAGCCCTTACCTGAGGATGCTGAAAGAGAGCGACGGACGCAGCAAAGCAGTGTTCACCGTATGGGGTGCGAACCATAACTTTTTCAATAGCGAGTGGCATATCTCTGATGCACCGCACAGCTGCCAGGGAGGGCAGGTTCCGCTCTGGGATACCAGCGGAGTTGAGCTCGTAGGCGGAGATCCCAATGCCCGGATTGGCTTGAAGGGATCGCCCGTTCAGCGAGATATGATGCGAGCCTTGCTTTTGAGCTTCTTTAAGGCCCACCTCGGTAAGCAGCGGTGGAGCCCGGGTGCAGCCGTCTTCGACCCCCAGTATCGACTGCCGCGGCAGCTGACTCAGCTCGCCCCTACGCAGCGTGAATTCGTGCGAACAGGCGCCAGCCAGCTGGTCTTCCGCGGCGGTCAAACTCCCACTGGAACACCGGAGCCATCTTCTATAGTACCTGAGGATCTGCTCGCGTTTCTGGCCAAGATTGCAGCGCGTTTGGCTAAGGAAAAAATAGGGGCCGACGAGCGTGGCTTTGAAATTATCGTGCCGCACTTTCACGAAGGCGATATTCTAAGGCCTTCTTGGGTTTTTTATGTTCCCGAAGGCTCGAAGGCAAGTTCGGCTTACCTCCCTTTCGGCCCTCAGCTCGCTGCTAAAGATTATTGGACGCTGGATCTGACGGCAGCTATGAGCGCCACCTGTCCCGATCGTGCCTGCCAAATTCAAGAAAAGCCCATCTCCGTATCTTTGGTTTATAGCGATGGGAGCACGAGCGCAGCGCTGCCTCTCTCGCAGTACGCTGAACTGCAGCCTCTAAAGGCTCCACTGCTCAACGAAAAAAACGAGTTTAGCGATGCCACAGGCGAAGAGCTGCATATAAACTTTCTAAGCGCAACGCCACTGTTTCAGACCATTCGCATTGAGCTTAAAGACTTTGCCGAGTCGCGACCTCTTCCGATCGCTGGCCTTCGGCTCGCCATTCCAGCTGGCAGTGACAGCGCTCTTATCGTAGAAAGCGTAAGACTCAGCCAAAGACCCTAAATCTCTAGACCGAGGGCAAGTGATTTCAGTTGTTTCATCAAGCCGCAACTTTTGATGTAATCACCTGGCCCGCAGGCCAGACTCTAATTAAGCAATCCCTGTATCTATATTCAGTTTCG
>JBGSTX010000301.1:0-10049 GCA_041736305.1 Oligoflexus sp.
GGCGGACCTGGTACAGGCGGACCTTGCGACCCTAGTAAAAGGACCTGCAATCCCAACCCATGCAAAACCCAAGATTGGGATTGCGACGATGGGGATCAACACCAGGGTCAACATCAGCGGCGCCGCTAAAGTAGAGACCTCGCGACTCGTTCAGACCTTAGCAGACCGCTTGCTCTTCTTACACTTCGGACAAGATCCGATTTCTTGAAGGCAATGCGGGCAAATCTCGATAACGGCCTTTTCCTTAGTGGAAAAGGCCGTTTTCTGTTCCGTACCTTTTTTGGCGATCTCGTCTTGCTTACGCTTCACAAAATAATTTTTAGCCAAGAAGTAGCCGCCGCCCAAGAGAGCTAGCGGCAACATAATTCGCCAAAAGCCGAAAAAGATATTGATCCCACCTTTCAGCATAAAAACGATGCCGAGTACCAGCAGCAGCGTTTTGCCGAGCCAGGTATTCAAGCCAAATCCTCCGCCTGTGAGAGATGCGGTCGACTGAGGAAGGCGATCAGAAAACCACCGAGTAAGAGAGCCGCAATCAAGAAGTATCCGACTATCATGAGCCGTCCGCGTCCCTCAGGGACCCGGCCGACCTCGGCAGTAAACGGTTCACCGACCTTGGCGTTCGAGAGCGTGTAGGTATCGTAATTTCGACCCGAGAAGGGAACGCCCTTCCGCTCTTGCAAATTAGGTCCACCCACATCGAAAGTATTTTCCCAAACGAAGATACTGAGAGCTTCGACGGGAAACAGAGGTGTTAGAGTGAGCTTGGCTACACCCTGTTCGGCTGGCACCTTAAAACCAATGTTGACCATCGATTCACCGGGAGGAAATGCCTTATCGATCGTCAGTTTCCCGCCTTCGCCTAACTTAAGTTCGTCCGGCGCGACGTTTTCCTGACCTTGAAAATCGATCGTTTCACCCGGCAGCATGATGGGAAATACATGGCGTTCGGGAGCCGTTCCCGAATTGTTGACGACGAAGAGATAACTTCCCCAGAGGGCATCTATTCCTGGGAACATCACGTAAATATGCCGACCCCCAACTGAGACTTCGGCACGAGCGGAGGAGGCCGCTAAGCTGAGGGCAAAAATAAGAGCAAGCCGCAATTGATGAATACAACGCAAATCAAGATCCCCTATTTTTCTGCTCTGCGACCAGATGGTTGAGAAAATCGAGCCGACGCGCGGCATCGATATAACGATTGGTGAGATAAGATTTTCGCTGGTCCCAGGCCATTTTCGTCAGCCGCTTTTCGGTGAAAGCTCGCTCGTCTTCTATGAAGCGCTTCAGTATAGAAAGCTTGATAGCCTCGAGGCGTTCGGGTGAGTTAATGGAGGCAGCAGCCTGAAGGTGCCCACCCTTGGCGAAGATGAAAGGACTCAAAATAAAAAATCCGGCAAAGATCGACACGGCGATGGCAAATACTAGCATATCAAGTTTTTCCCTGCTTCAGATGATTGAGCCTTTCCTGCATTTCAAGCAGTATCACTTCACCCGACCGCACTCCCTGAGTGTTAGCCGGAACCCGACGTTTCCAGACCAGCAACCAGATAAGTATCGGCCCTAAACAAAGGAGTACGCTCGGTACCAGCCAAGCCAGAAGATTGAAGCCCTGCTTGGGCGGCTCTCTGAGTATCCACGCGCCGTAGCGAGCCACAAAAAAATCGACTATTTCATCTTTGTCCTTGCCGAGCTGCATTTGTTCTTTGACTTGCTCTTTGATCTGCACCGAAAAGCTAGCATCGGATTCTAGGACGCTGAGACCCGTACAGGTCGGACAGCGAAGCTCTTTGGCCACATCGCGAAACTCAGGATTGTTATCGGAGAAAGCACCACCCGCACGCGCCTCGGCACTAGGGGTGGCTTCGGTCGGGGGCGTCAACTGCTGAGCCGGGGCTGGCTGTCCATAGGCCAGCCCACCCTGCAAAAAAGCTAAGAAGAGAACTGAATACCAAGTGAGTCTTTTCATGTCGTAAGCTCCCAGGCGCCAGCTACCACGTCTCGACTCTTATTGCCTCGATAGACATCGAAGAGAGCAATGATGCCGCCTATGCACATGATCACAATCGCTATCCAAACGAAACGAACCGTCGGGTTGATATTGATCTGAAAGGTCACCTTCTTACCGTCCGTCTTATCGAAGTCGACCAAAACCAGATAGATATCATGCCAGATATTTCCGCCGATGCCGATCTCTTTGAAAGTTTCGTCTTTGGTCGGGTAGCGGCTCTGCGCGGGGTACAGCTCGCCCAAGTATTCCCCGTTACGATAGATCTTGGTCGGCGCTGTAAAGAGAGTCGCATTTTTGTCTTTTTTGATTTCAATCCCGCGCTCGAGTTCAAAGCGGTAACCATAGAATTCAAAGCTTTCGCCTGCTTTCAGAGTGGTTCTCGTTTCAAGGCCACGGTAATTGCCAAGAAAGCCAATGATAGCGATCATGACTCCAATATGGGCCACCCAGGCACCGACGTAGGCTAGGTTTCTCTTAAAGAAGAGACCGTAATTGAAGCGCATATCCTTCAGCTTAACGAAGAAATCGCCGAAAAGACAACCGATAGCCCAAGAACAGAGGTAGAGGCCGACGAGTTGCGCAATAAGAGAAGAAGTCTTGGGAGTAGCCATGACATCGCCCATATAAATGAGGAAGGCTGTCAGCGGGATAGCAAAGACGATAGAGCCGAAGATAATAGGCTTCGCGTAGGGCAGTTTGTTCGACTGGTAGCGCATGAGCTGGCCGATAGCGATACCGACAATAATGCCGAGCCCGACCCAGGGCGCAAACATATTGAAGTAAGGCGCTTGCACTGTGATGCGCTGCTTGGTCAAAGCTTCTGAGACGATGGGAAACATCGTGCCTATGAAGATAATGGCGGCGAAAGAAAGCAAGAGGAACTGCGTCACTACCAGCGCCGACTCTTTCGAAATACCCCAGACCTTCTCGGTGTCGGAGGGCAGGATAGAAGGAGCGCGAAAGGCGAAGATCGTGCTGCAGATGAGAATGAGCCCGGAAAGATAAGTAAGGTAATTCGGTCCAATCGGCGATTCAGCAAAAGAATGGACGGAAGAGACAACGCCTGAGCGCGTCAAAAAAGTACCAAAGTAGCTCATAAAGAAACCAGCAATAGCCAAGACGATGCTGAGACGTTTCAAATGACCGAGCTTATCCTGGACCAGGAGCGAGTGCAGGAGCGCTGTACACATCAGCCAAGGCATGAAGCTCGAGTTCTCAACTGGATCCCACGCCCAATAACCAGCCCAACCGAGTTCTACGTAAGCCCAGCGTCCGCCGAGGGTAATCGCGGCCGTGAGAAAAACAAAGGAAACCAGGGTCCAACGACGAACTGTTTTGAGCCAACCTTCAGTAATGTCACCGAAGCACAGTGCAGCGATTGCATAGGCGAAGGGCACCGCGAGAGTTACGTAACCAATGAACAGCAGTGGCGGGTGAATAGCCATGTATTCGTTCTGCAGCAGCTCGTTCATGCCGCGACCGTCGGGAGGGGCCGGCAAATTCGCGACGAAAGGATCTGAATGAGTGATCGCCAGATAGAACATCCATGCCAGAACAGCCTGAATTGAGGCCGAGACGTAAGGCATTATGTGCTCATTGTCCTTAGAGTGCGTCCAGACCGCGATCGCTCCAACGACGGTTAGAAAGAAGGTCCACAGGGTGTGCGACCCTTCCAGCGAGGACCAGAGAGCGGTGAGGGTGAAGATGGCCGGTAGATCGTTACTCGAATTCTTTGCCACATAAGCGATCGCGTAATCTCGCTGATAGAAGCTGTAAATCAGCATCCCAACAGCTACAGCGGCCGAGAGAAAAGTCGCGGTCATCGCCATTTTGGAAGACATATACAGTCTTCGATGACGCCAAGCAGCAGCGAGGATGCCAGCCAAAAATCCATAGAGACTACAGATAAAACACAGATACATGAGATAAAAACCATAATTGGCCAGCATAGCACCCTCATTGCAAGCCGAAGCTGTGAGCTGCCGAACTGGAGAAATCTCCAGCGGTTTCCGGACGACGAGTGGGTATTGTACAGGAGCGACAGGACCTCGTCAGCCTAAGGAGTGAAACGTTTCCATTTAAACCATCGAAATTCATTGTAAAAGACTTATCTTGCCTTCAAGATCGCATTTTCGTAAACCTTCTCTCCTAAAGCAAGTCGCCAGACTACTGAAATGGCCGCGCAGAGGAAGTCGATATGATGCCAACCGTTTACGTTAAAACCCTGGGCTGCAAGGTCAACACCTACGACACGCATGCGCTTGAAAATCAATTTAAGGCTCTCGGCTACCAGCTCGTCGACAGTCCTGAGGCGGCTACCGTATCGGTCCTCAACACCTGCAGCGTCACGGAAAATGCCGATAAAGAAGCGCGTTACTTGCTCCGCAAATTCCGTCGCGACAATCCCGAAGCCGTCGTGGTTGCAACCGGCTGCTATGCGCAGACTGATTCCCAGCGCCTGATAGAGATGGACGAAGTCGATCTCGTGTTTCCCAATCAAGCCAAAGACCTTGTCGCCGAGGCGACTCATTCTTTCTTCGCGAGACGTCAGATTGATCCTGGACATGCGGCCGATTCCAAGCTTCCTCTTCATCTACCTGCGGTGAGCGCCAACCGCCAGGGACATTTCAAATCTTCACTCACCATGCTTTCGGCTGAATCGTCTCAGACCAGAGCTTTTCTCAAAATCCAAGACGGCTGCAACGGCTTCTGCAGCTACTGTCTGATACCTTTCGCCCGCGGCGCCTCCCGCAGCGTGCCGCCCGCTGAAGTGCGGAGTGAAGTCCGTAAGCTGATCGATAGTGGAACAAAAGAGATCGTCTTCACCGGAATTCACATCGGCGACTATGGCGAGGATCATGGCACCCAGCGCGGATTTGTCGCTCTGCTCGACGACCTCCTCAGCTGGCCCGATATGGTGCGGATTCGCATTTCGTCCCTGGAGCCACGCGAGCTGACGGAAGATCTGCTCAAGGTCGTAGCGCGCCGTCCTGAGCTCTTCTGCGATCATTTCCACCTGCCTTTGCAATCAGGGCACGATCGCATTCTGCACCTGATGCGCAGAAGCTATGACAGCGCCCAGTATCGGGATAATGTGGCGATGGCTCGCAGTTATTTTCCGCGAGCCAATTTTGGAGCCGACATTATTCCAGGTTTCCCAGGTGAAACTGATGAAGAATTCCACGCCACTCTCGACTTCATCGAAGCCACGGGCCTCAACTATCTCCACGTCTTCCCTTACTCGCGTCGTCCCAATACCGCCGCAGCGCGCATGCCGAACCACCTTGCAGACCCAATCATTCGCGAGCGCTCGGCGCAGCTCCGACAGCTTTCCAGTCGACTGAAGCTGGCTTATCTGCAAAGTTTTGTCGGCACCGAAGTGAACGTGCTCTGGGAAGGTGATGTCGATGCCGATGGTCGGAGGCTCGGTCACAGCCCTAACTATCTTCATGTCTGCTCGCTGAGCGGCGCGGAAGTCGCAGCGGGAACCATCAATCGCGTGCTTCTCAAGGGATTTGTCGCCGACCAAAAACTACTTGGGAAAATTATTGCCTGAGGAACATCCTATGCGGCTCCACCATCAGCTTTTGCCCTTCGCCCAACCTTCCCTCTTCGCTCTGAGTGCGAGCCTGACCCCAACCCACGATACTCTGCAAGTGGTCTTTCGTCTCGAGGGACCACAGGGTGAGCTGGTCCTGCCTCCAGAGGATGCCCAAGCTGGCTTCCGCGACGAGCTATGGAAAAGCAGCTGCTTTGAAATGTTCACTCAGTGGCAGGACGAGAAGGCCTACGAAGAATGGAATTTCAGCCCCAGTGGCTCTTGGGCTCACTATGGATTTACGCGTTATAGGGAACGAAGCGCTTCTCCGACCAGCAGTGGCCTCGCGCATGCAATCCAGGTGCAGCGTGAATCAGCCCACTCACTCCTGCTGTCCGTGAGCATTCCTTGGCCTGCGCGCAGCGAGGCCCTACCCTTCCCTCATACTCTGCGCTATGGCCTCAGCACTGTTTTGCAGAGGCGAGACGGAGCCTACGAGTACTGGGCTCTGTACCACGCAGCTTCCAAAGCTGATTTTCACGATGAGAAGAGTTTTATCGGCGAAATATTAGAAGATCGCCTACAAAGTTAGAGTCCCACCTCTGACCATGGCCGCCACGCCTTCCAGAATGAGTTGGGCCCTGTAGGGCACCTGCAGCACAGAGCTTAGCAGCGCTCCATCACCGCCCGTGCAGACCACCTGCCAGTCGCCTGTCGACGAGCGCGCCTTCAGCTCAGTCCTGAGACCTTGCAGGGCAAAAGCTGTTTCGCGCAGAACTCCGCGCAACATAGCCGTTTGCGTGTCCTGGCCCAGCAGCTCAGCTTCCAGCATGGCGGCCGCATCGATATCCTTGAGTTCGATGGCCGGGAGTCTGGCTGTCCTCTCGTGCAAGGCGCTCAACTTGGTCTGTAATCCTGGCAAAATATAGCCGCCTTCGTAGACCCCATCTTTACTGAGCACTTCTACAGTCACAGCCGTGCCAGCACTGACGACGATCAGATTCTCGCGCGGCCACTGAGCCGCTGCTGCTTCCACCAAGGCCACTCGATCGGCACCCAGTTCGCTGAAGCGGTAGCGATCGAAGCGAACCCGGAGCGGACGTTTCGGAACCACGAGCAAACGGAGGCTTAAACGTGCCAGATACTGGCGAAAGAGCTCAAGGAGACGGTCGTTCACGCTAATAGCATGAACCGGCCATCCCTCCCGTAGTTTGAGATCATTAAGAGCTAGCAAAGAGTCGTCGAGGGGAATGATCTCCCCGTTTTGCACGGCAAAGCGCAGGAACTGAGCCCCGTCCGAGGACTCTCCTCGCCTCGTGACGAGAACTTTGATCAGCGAGTTGCCCACATCGGCGAGGAGGAGCGGCAGTGGCTCTGGCACTTGATAAATCCACTGCCAGTCGTGACGCACGCTACTGAGTTCATAGCGCGTCGCAGAAGCTAGACTGTCGAGCTGCAGGTGTCCATCGGCGCCTAGTCCAACGATACTCGCATAGCTACCATCTGTATTTCGCCAGAGTTGGCCAGCTTCGATTCCAAATTCATGGTAACGCTCTTCGAGCTCAGGACTTCGCAGCGCCGCTTCTAGATAGCGGACAAAAGAGCGGCTGAGTGAAGGGATATCATCTATAGTTAGGCCACCCAGAATCTCTTCGATACTGACGCTAGCCTGCTCGGCCACGAGTGGCGCAGCCTTGACATTGATCCCGACTCCGATCAGGAGAGGACCCCAATCTTGTCCCTGTACGCTCGACTCGCAGAGAATTCCGCCGAGTTTGGCTCCTCCGAAGAGCAGATCGTTCGGCCACTTGATGGTCGCCCGAATGCGAAAATGTTCCCAAATCCAGCCAGCTACACCGCAGGCCACGAGGAGCGGCAACATTCCAAGTTTGCCGCTTGGCAGCGATCCTCCGGCTAAGACTAAGGTCGCATAGATGCCGCCTAGAGGACTTTCCCAGGTCTTACCACTTCTTCCCCGTCCGAGCGTTTGCCTGCGGGCTATCACTGCCAGGGGTAGTACGGGGGCTGGGCTAAGCTGAGCGCCTTCAGCCAGCAGCCGAAGCGCGTAGTCCGAAGTAGAATCAGTAGCCTCCAGCTCGATGATCTTCATAAGTCGAACAAGAGAGAGAGATCAGACCACGGAGCGGCGGTGATAATCGAACTGGTCGAGATGAAGTCAACTCCCGACGTCGCTATCTCGCGAACGTTGTGCAGCCGCACATTGCCAGACGCTTCGGTCAGAGCGCGGCCGTTGATCCACTTAACCGCTTCCTTCATCTGCTCGACCTCCATGTTGTCGAGCATGATAATGTCGGCGCCGGCAGTGAGAGCCTCTTTGACCTCAGCCAGCTGCGTGGTTTCCACTTCGATTTTAAGCGTTGGAGGCAAGCTTTCGTGAAGGCGCTGCACCGCTTTGCTGATGCCGCCTGCGGCCCGGATATGATTTTCTTTGACGATGACACCATCGCAGAGCCCAAAGCGGTGATTGCGGGCTCCGCCGATGACAGTGGCAGATTTTTCGAGGATACGCAGACCGGGAGTAGTTTTGCGGGTGTCGAGCAATTGCGTCTTGGTGCCTTCAAGAGCCTCTACGAAGGAACGGGTCAGCGTCGCGATACCGCACATGCGCCCCATGAGATTCAGCGCGACTCGCTCGGCTTTAAGTATGGAGCGGGCCCGACCTTCGATGGACAAGATTTCTGTTCGCTTGCTAGCAGCTTGCCCATTGCCGAGCTTAATCTGAACATTGAGGCTTGGATCTACCTTGTGAAACACCGCAGCGGCGATGTCGACCCCTGCTGCTATACAGTCTTCCTTGGCGATGATGCGAGCCTTCGCACGCCGATCGCTGTCTACGCAAAGATCGGTAGTCCAATCTCCGTAACCCCAGTCTTCCTCGAGGGCCTTGAGGATAATGGGTTCGATCTGAATTAGGTGCAGCTCATGCATGGCCATGGCCAGGCCCCCTTATGGCAAAAGTTCCTGAAGTCCCCGTGCAGGGATACATGCGGAACTTGCTCCAAAAGGACTTATTTGTCAACGAGGAGGCGGCTTCTTTCCTGGGTCAGTCGTTCGAGTTCGCGGGTGATGAGCTCCCGCGCTAAGGCCGGAAAATGCTTCTTACAATAGTCTTCGACTGTAGCTTTGACCCAGCGTTCCAATTCTTCTTTGAGCATCGGTTCAAGCACCTGGCTGACTGTGCTCGAACGAGTTTCGCGGCGCTGAGTTATTTCGATACCTTCTATATCGTCGAGTGCAAAACTATTCGAGAGTGGGGGCTGCGTCACGCGAGCGTCGTTGAGACCCAAATCGAAACTACCCGGGATCATGTCCACAGGCTTCATCGAGCGGCTGGACGACTCTTCTTGCAGAGGGCGGGGGGCACGGCTCACAGGTGGCGGAGGCGGCAGGTTGCTTTGGCGATAGGGAAGGGCTCGACCTAGTGCCTGCCGGGTGACGACCAGAAGCTGGGACGAGTCGAAGGGCTTCTTGAGGAAATGGAAGAAGCCAGCCCCCCTAAATTGCCCCTCGTCAATATTGTCATAGCTACCCTCGATGATGATGAAGGGCGTATGGGGTGCCTGATTGCGCAGGTTAACGAAGTCCTGCACGCTTTGAACACCGGCAACTGCCGCATCGGCTATGACCAGGGTCGGCGCGGTCTTGGCGATTTCCTGCATGGCTTCAGGGCAGCTGTCTGCCTCGCTGATCAGCACATCGTAGTCTTGAAAGGCTAGCTTGATGACCCTCTGGATTGTCGATGAATCGTCGATGACGAGCCAACGTTCTCCCATGATATCCCTCCATCACCGCCAGACCTCTAGGGTTGGCGCATAAGCAGCTGAAGTGTCCGTGATTCGAGGATTATTATAGCAGACACACGAAAACCTGTCTCGGAGCAGTCCTCTGAGCCAGGCTTCGGAACTTGTGGAAAAGGTTCAGCAGGCTTTTCGGCGATCGAGCTTCTCATTGACGGCAACCAAGATCAGGTTGCGAACATGATTGCGGTTTTCCTCTATAGCGCGCTTCACCAAATCGTAATCATCCCAGCTGAAAAAGCTTTGATGCTTGCCATTCAGCTCTTTGAAACACTTGATGCGCAGATTCTCAAGGTAAACGGCTTTCGATTCATAGAGGCTTTTCAGCGTCTCGGGATCGAGGCCCTCGGCCATGATGGGCTTCATCAATTCGCCCATGATTTCTTTATAAGTTTCATAATCTGTCGAAGGCCGCTCACCCATAACGTCTCCCAAGACCAGTCAATATCCTGTTCAGATATTCTTCATGTCGACCAATTTTGAGAAGAACTTAAGTAAGCTTCCCCACAAGGTCCTTGGTGCGTCGGCAAAAAAGCATGAAACTGCCTATGTGGCTGATGACCTAAACTAAAAGCCCAACTTGCCTCCACGGAGCTCTGGCATTAGACTGAGTCGATCACGAACATGCGAGGAGGGTGTGGTTTGGGCCTGCAGCAGGGAAGTTTTTCGCTCACGCGCTATC
>JBGSTX010000175.1:0-15442 GCA_041736305.1 Oligoflexus sp.
TTGTCGTTTTCAAGGACATCACGGGGTCCTTCGCAGAAACTGCAGTCGCCGCCTGGTCCGCCTTGATCACCACCACTTTGGATGTAGGAAATCTCAGAATTGATTTCTGCCACGAGGGAGTCGGCTGTGCTAGCCGCTGCATAGAGATTGTTCTTGTAAGAAGAGCCTTCCCCACCCGATGGAGGTCGCGTTGCATCGAAGGCAAAAGCTGAACCAGCCGTAAGTAAGGATACGAGCAGCGGCGCATGCCGATGCAGAGCTAGAGGCAAGTGCTTCATTTGAAGTCTCCACTATTGAATTTTTTGCTTCTACTGGGGGTCTCCCTTCGATGACAGAGAGCGGGACGATACATTGCAGTTTTTAAAATAATTTTTTTTGCTGCTGATTTTTTGCGACGGAGCAGCTGCAATACCTGCATTTTTGAGGACTCATTAAGATAGGATACAAAGCTAATGAGGAAAAATATGAACAGGTCGCGGAGCAGAATCTATTTTATCGGTCTTTACCTTTGTCTCGCTGCATGTGGAAGTGAAAGCGCCTCGGAAATCAAGACTATTTTTGGCCATTTCGATCTTAAAGTACTCACACGCTCTCAGACTGAGACGAGTTTGCAGCGGAGTGTCGGCGCCATTTTTCTCGCAAGTCTCGACCAAAAAGCTCAAGCGAGCCAGATGATAAAATTCTGCAGCGGCATACAGATATCGCCCCGCCACGTCCTGAGCAATGCTCACTGCCTGAAGAAGAAGAGTGAAGATACTTACGTCGACCTATACTTTTCTAAGGACTACGTGGCACTCGATGGTGAAGAGAAGAAGTATACAGTTGATGATGCAGGTGGCTCCCTTTATCTCCGCTTCCGTGGAGCTACACTCTTGGATCCTGAGACGGCTCATGCACCCAATCTAAAGCCCCTCTTCGTCAGTTCGACGCTCGACTATGCTATCTTTGAAATTACGGAGCAGGGCTTTGACTCTGAGCATATAGACCTCGCTAGAGCACCAGAAATTCAGGAGCCCTCTACAGCGGGACTGCTCGCCTACCCCAATGCCATGCCGTTAACTTGGTCGGACTCCTGTCAGATCACGCCTTATCTCAAGGGTGAGAGCAAGCACGACTGCGATTCTACGGGAGGTTCTTCGGGTGGGCTGCTCTTCGATGCGCTGTCAGGCGCGCCCTTGGCTCTGCACAGACAGGGTGTTTTCAACAATTCGATACAATTCTATCGCGAGCATGGCAGGAGTGAAGAAGCTGCTGAATTAGCAGCTCGAGAATGCCGCGAGAAGTTCAAGATCGATGAGCAGAGTCCGGACTTGCCAGCCTGCATAAAGTTTCGGAGTGAGCATTTTGGTTTCAATCGCGCCATTCCTCTGGCCGATATAAGGGCAGATCTAACGAAGGAGGCGCCAGACCTCGCCCAGTCTCTGAGCACAGCACCATCAGCTGAATGAGCAATCTAGAAGATCTCGGAAGCGCTGGGTCTTCAAATAGAGAGTTTCGAAGCGATTTTGAAATTCCTCGGGCTGTGAAAGTTCGCTGAGCGAAAGCGAGAAGCCTTGGCGGGCTTCTTTCGCAACGGCACCAGAGACCATACAGGCTTTAACTCTCGCACTATCGGCATGACTGTAGTTTTTCACGTAGGTCTCGACCGCTGTTTGGGTGAGACCTATCGTCGCCTGGAGCTTGCCACCGATTGAAAGCAGGATATTCACTACGGCATCATCGCCGCGGTAGGCAGCGTTGCGGTTGACGATGCTGCGGCCCATGAGGTTCAGAAATTGATCGACATCGTTTTTCATTTCCCATCCTAATGCCAGTCCCGCCGACCAATTCTCCTCTTGACTAGCTGCACTAGCTTGCGATCCGAAGCTCAGAGAAGCCCACAAGACTAGACCGATCCTTAGATTTTTTTTCATACTCCGCCTCATCGTTAATCGTGCAAGAAGTGATTTTATAAGCGAAGGACAGGGCCTTTTCGTGGATATTGCAGAAGTTTTTGCAATTCATTCTGGACAAAAAGCGCCGCTCGGAGAAAAATACTTCTATGTCAATGGGTCGAAGGAGAGAGGTGCTCATGATTGAGACAGCTAAATCGCTGCGTCCACGCTTGATGGCTAGTTTTGTGAGCCTCATGGTCCTAGGTGCGAGCAGCTCAGCCTGCAAAACCAGCTCGCCTCAAAGCAAGTTAGCGACTATCGAAGCAAACCCGCCGTTTATAAGCCAGAAATCGGACATTCATATCACCTTTCTCGGCACTTCGACTCTCCTCTTTGACGACGGCGAAACGCGCTGGATCACGGATGGTTTTTTTACTAGACCTAATCTGAGTAAATTTGGCCAGAGCAGACTTCGCTCTGATGATAAACTCATCGATCGCATCCTCGATCGACTCAAGATCAAAACCCTAAGCGCCGTCGTATCATTGCATTCGCATTACGATCATGCGCTTGATGCTCCCCTTTTGGCAAAAAAGACGGAGGCGCTTTTAATAGGCTCAAACTCAACGGCGCTACTGGGTCGCGCCTTTGCTTTGCCACAAAGTCAAATCCAGGTGGTAAAAGATGGCGACGAGCTAAACTTCGGCAAGTGGAAAGTCACTCTTATTCTTTCAGCACATAGCCCCAACCCCAAAGTCGCCGGTGAAATAGACAAGCCCCCTGTACTGCCTCTGACAGAGAATGATTACAAGCCTGGGGAATCTTTCTCGCTCCTCGTCGAGCACAGTGGTCGCTCACTCCTCTTGCAAGCTAGCGCAGGCTTTGTTCCAGGAAAGCTCCAAGGTCGCAAGGCGGATGCCGCATATATTGCGATCGACACCTTGGACAAGCAGGACGAGACTTACCGTAATGATTATTGGCGAGAAACAGTCGAAATAGTCGGAGCCAAGCGGGCTTTTGTTGTGCATTGGGATGATACGAATAAGAGTCTCGAAGATCCTCTGGTGCCAGCTGTGGCACCCCCAGAGGAATTCGATAAACTCATGAAGTGGCTGAAGAACAAGGCTAAAGCCACAAATGTGGACATCCAACTCCCTCAGGCTTTTAAGGTCACCCTACCGTTTCCGGAAGCCAAGTGAGCTAAAAATCTCAATCGATCGAGCAGCAGAGTAGCGCACTCGCTTTACCATCCCTCTGGGCGAGTCCTGCGACGTACTCGTGATCGGCACATTGCCCTTTGCGGGATCCGGAGGCGAAGTCACCTCCTTTCACCGATCCTCTGCCGTCTTCTCTATCGAACCAGCGGGTCGTACAGCTGCTGCTGAGTGGCCGCTGGGCTGGACTGCAGAGGATACCGCTGCTTCCCCAGTAGTGCTTGCTAAATCCAAGGACCATTTGCTGAGGTGGGCACTCGTACTTGGTGAATCCGGAGGCCCAATCTCCCTGAGCGAGTGAACTGCTTTCGCTGACAGCAACGACAGTGAGAGGCGCGGGTTTAAGGAGCTCAGCAGAGGCTTCGTCAGTGCATAGAGCGCGATGGTCCTGACTCATCCCGGCCAAACGCATGGTATCGGGACAAGTTCCCTTATTGGCTCCAAGCAACCAATCTTCCCTAAAACTGTTTTGCTGGTCGTTGCCCCGACGAATATCCAGCTGGGAATAGTGCACTTCGCGCGGTGTGCCTTCAAAACCCTTGGCGGCCATCAGGCGTTTCATCTCTGGAATTCTCCAATCATCGTCCAGCGTCTTCGACCAGTCGGCAGACACCAGCCCGTAGGACTCATGATTCAAGGGCCAGTAAGCAAAATCGAGGTCTTTATCGATCATATAAGTGATGAGATCGCGAAACCAAGCCTTATCGAGCTCGCTCGCGTTATCGCGAGCGGCCCCAAACTCGCTGACCCAGACCGGGGCCGTATAGAATTGGCCAGGCTCGCTGACAAATCCCCATTCCTTATCCAGAGTTTGGCGAAGCGCTTCAGTTCCCAGTTCGCTGTAAAGTGGACCCTTGGATACACTGGCATTGCCGTTGTGCTCGGGACCGATATGCGTGTAGTTGTGGGCAGCATAGACGAGCTTATTATTGCCGGGAAGATGTACCGGACGATCGCGAACGGGCATGAGGTGGGGCCGACTCCCGGAACCGAGCAGAGGTATAGTACCCCACCAGTTGATGCCTTCAACGACGATAAGAATATCTGGGTTGACGGCGAGAATCTTGCGACCTAAGTCTTCAGCAGCCTTATGCCAGTCATTCTGATCTCCCCTGCCCCAGTTAGGTATTTGGGGAAGAATCGTATCGCCTAACTTGCCGGTGCGAACTTCGTTCCGTAGATCAGCAGCAACGACAGCCTTATTATTTTTGTAACGCTCGATCAGCATCAGCCAGTCATTCTCCCACTGACTGAGATTTTGATCCATTTTGTCAGGAGAGCCACTGTGGATCCAAAGGCCATTGGCGTCGTAACCGCAGCACCATTCCGAATAGGTCGAATGGTTGTTTAAGAAGACCACAATACCTGCCGCGGTCAAAGCCTCGACGGTCGCATCGAACACCTGGAGTGGACTGAGATTTTGCAGCTGCGGATTTGCTCGGACAGCATCCGCCGAAACGGGTTGGGTCGTGCGGAGCATAGTGTTGGAAAAAGGCAGTCGAACAGCATTGAACCCGAAATCTTTGATCAAATTTACGATATGCGCGAGAGATTGTTGGTCCAGCCCCCCTACAATCTCCCCTACCAAATGAGCCCCGTACCAGTTGACGGCTTGGACTTTGAATCGTTGCCCATCACGGTCGACAATATATCGACCATCTGTACTTAAGGGAAATCGTTCGCTTGCAGCCGCCGAACTAGCTAGGGCCAGCAAGCTCCCTAAGACGATTCCTACCCATAATTTCAGCATGCTGAGCTCTCCCTCAATCGAAAATAGATAAGTGGAATCTCCTCTTAACATCCATTTTTGTAAAGGCCAAGTCTGTTCGGATTTTTGAAATTGCGGGAGGGATAGGGGTTTGCGACTGCTTCCAACGCAGGCTGGTCAAGCGTGGAAGCCGTCTTACTTTTATCGAATCTCAGTATCGCCTCGAGCGGGAATCGATGAAAGCCTGAGGATTTTCATAGAAGGCAAGAGCATCTTTCATCAGGCGAAGACGGATACTATCCGGTTCATTGTAGATCTCATGCCGCGAATTTTCATGGACGTAATAGCGGCAGCTAAAGACTCTTTTGCAGAATTTTTCAATTGCATTCAGCTCGACCCACTTATCAAGGTCTTTGCCACCTGCAGCTATTGCTACTGGAACCTTTACGGCATCCAAGTTTGCTAGCTCGGTGGTCTCAGCGCTCAACTTCAAGAGCTGGCGACCTTGCGCATTGGTAGAACCACAGCGGTAGCGTCCTGATTCGAGACCGCTGATCTTTCGTCCAGCATCATAGCGAGCCCTGGAAGTATGATCGGCCTTTTCGAAAGTCAGATCTTCTATAGGGACTTCTTTATTTGTGGGCACATAGTCATTGGGTTTCAGGGCCGCCGCCCCTTCCAGAATAATTTTTGCTACTTGGGTCGGGAAAGGCTCGCTTTTCGCCTGATGCATAGGCGAATTCATGAACGCGGCATCAACCCCGTCAGGATATTCTTGGAGGAAGCGCGAGCAGATACCGCCTCCCATTGAATGGCAATAAAGATAAGTCTTTCGACCGGGGGTCTTTACGCGGTCTACAAATACCTTTAAATCCTTGATATAACGCTCTCTGTCATCGACATGAACTTTGCAGTATCTCGGATCCTTATAGTAGGATTTGCCGTTTCTCTTGATGGAGAGCCCTTCGCATTGATTGGCTCGCATGCTCTTGTTTTCTTCTGCACTGAAGAGCAGATGATCCGAGCAACCATGACCTACATGGGAATAGGAGTGAACAGCATAACCATTATTCCAGAAGTTGTAGAGCAGCTCGGAAAACGCTCGGTAATCTTGACCAAACCCGTGGACAGCTATGATGTTCGCTTTCGCCGAGCTATTGTCGATACTTATCGATTCGAGCTGGGCTCCTCCAGTTGCTGTGAAATACGATTTAGGTGCCTTCTCCATAAAGGGCAGGATAGAATCCGACCACTCCTGTTCAAAGTTCGCATCTAAAATAAGCTTTGGTTCCTGCTTCGGCGCCGGCGATTCTGCGAGCGACTCGCTCCCGTCCTGCGTGCTTTTACATGAGATCAGACTCCAGACAAGAAATACAGCTGTTGCTAGTTTCATTCGTTCCTCATAGATGGCAAGCTTTACCATCCAGTTTATATGTGCTGATACAGCCTCGGAAGAATTAATAACTGTTCAAAATATGTCCAAAGCACTTAAAAGTGACTTTCTTGGCAACTTGCGCTGAGTCCTGTTTGATTTCGCGCCTCCCCCCGTCCTCTAAAGCTGCAAAATTTCATGTTTTAAGCAATTATATTATAGACATAGAGTCGATTGGCCAGGACATCAGCACTGCCTGTACTCTATGCAGTCTATGCGGCTGTAAACACAAGCGATTGCATCTGGTTTACCTCTTGCAAAGGATGCTTCTAGTTAGGCCGTCGCAGCACAAAGTATTCTTCGCTCTTCAAGGCGAAATCTGCTTTTACGAAAGAAACACAGGAGTTGCTAGTGACTCGTTCATACGTCGTAACATTCAGCTTTCTGGCTTTTGCTTTGGCATGCAGCGGCGAAAAATCGACGTTCAATGCAGGAACGCCAACTGTAACAACTGCGCCTCGCACTAGCGATGCTACTAGCGGTGTTGATGAACTAAGCTCGGCGAAAACTCCCGCCGAAGCTGCTCCGCCAGCGCCGGCGCCAATTGCCGCGCCAGCCAACGCCATCAAGAAAGGTAGTTTCTTGGTATTCACGGTGCCTGCTGATCCATTACCGTTCAAGCCTTACGATATCTATATTACGGTCGACTTGAGTTCGGCTGAAGACCTCGGAAGTTATACGAAGGGCGACTTGTCCGGCACCATAACGGGCACTGATGGTTTCATGTATAACCTTGGCAGTAATATCGATGGCATTGAATCATTCTCATTCAACTCGGATAAGGTGCAAGCGGTTTTGCAGGTCACCATCCCAGGCGCCGTCAACAATACCAAAGATTCTATCAAGGTCAACTCGACCTTGCTTAATGAATCCCAAGTTATTGAGTTAGTCTTCTAAAAGAGAAGCTAGCTTCTCAGGACCAGAGGCTTCGGGTAGATCCGGAGCTTTTTTTTGCCATTTTTCTTCTTATTGCAGCCTCTTGCAGTCCTCCCCCTCCTGCCTTATAATAAGCTCTTATCGCTGTCGACCCAACCACTTGCGAAAGGCAGCTTATGAAGCTCTGGCGCCCCCTGCTGCTGATTTTGAGCCTATTCTCTCTTCAATGTAAATCAACGCGGAATCGCAATATTATTGACCTTGAAGCCGAGCCGCAATCAGCCGAAGCGGACGGTCCGCTGGGATGGGGCACGTCCTGCGCAGCCTGTCTCTGCACCCTCGCGACGAACCCTGAAGCTGTATCGTACAAGCCTCAGAAAGGTACCCCTCAGCAAGAGTTCAATGAGAAGCACAGCTGGTGCGAACGAAATTGGGCCTGCAATGGTGTCGAGTATCTCACCTTCCAGCCCGATATGCAGGAGCAGTGCGCCAGCAATCCAATTCTCATGCGTTGGAAGAAAGTCAGTGGCAAAGCTGTCTGCGTCTACGAATACAGTTTTTTCGGGGGCGCTGAACAGTGCTACAGCGAGGGCGATATTCCGGATCTCGGCGAGATTTGGAACGACCGCATTTCATCTCTCAGACTCTTTGGCGATGTGCAGGTAGAATACTGGGAGAATGCGCAGTATCAGGGCAATGGCCGCAAGACTACAAGCAGCTGGATACCTCGCCTAGAAGATGCGCTAGAAGATCACATATCTTCCCTACGCATCAAGTAGGGGCCCATGGAGAAGGCTCCGTTTCCCGGAGCCTCCCCTGTGCCATCGATTAGTTTGCTGGATTATAGTTGATAGAAAGACTGGCTGAATCTTTGACGAGGTCGGTCTTGATCAGAGTCACAGAATTTTTCTGAGCATCATAAGTCCAGTCGCTAGCGGCGAGTAAAGTTCCTCCAATTCGCACGTTCATAGCTTTCGGATCCTTTGGCTTTTTGGTCAAGGTAAAAGTCACGCTTCGCTTAACCATATCGGTCGAGAGGCGGGTAATCAAGTTTGACCAATCGGGAGCGCATAGATCCAAGGACGTACCACCTGAGGTAGCCGCTAGATTGATGTACTCAGTGCCAATGTTAGCTAAATCACAGGTATCGTTGACTAGTGAGTTTGGTAGCCCGAGTATACCGTTGAAAGTCGCTTTCAAGGTTTTAGTCGGGTCAAAATCCGCAGCTAGATTGCCTTCGCCAGACCCATTATCATCCGTGATTACTACGATCTCCAGTTTTGCATCTTTCCGAAAAGCTATAGGAGCTGCGAGTGGTGCATTCTGCACCGAGAAGTAAAACGCTGCGAATTGCCCAGCAAAAAGGCTGGTCAATCGGCTGATAGCGTCACCCGAGTCAACCCTTTGCCGTACAAACGCTACTTTGTTCGGATCTGTAGTGGCAGGCAGGACTAGGTTTTGATCCAGCATCAAGTGGATGCGGGGGTCCAACTTACCATCAGTTAGTGTGCTGATCAGTTTGGGCAGGTTGTTCTGGGTACTAAGAAGTTCGTCGTCCATACTCGCGCTAGTATCAATAGCGAAGACAACGTCGACTTTTAGTGAGATCAAATGCTTATCGGTAATGCTTCCAAGATCCTCGACCTGCGAAACTTGGACTGGAGCAGCAGGCGCTGAATCTCCAGAATCGACCTGACTCGTCACGGGTTCAGCCGGAAGCTGGACCAGCTTCTCGGGTTCAGGAGGTGCAACTCCTTTGAAGGCTGACTGGTTACAGCCAATGAGATAGGCCGCACCTATACATAAGAAATAGATTCTCGCTTTCATGTGCGTTGCTCCTCTAAAGTTCGACTGGCATTACCCATTCGAAGGACTGAAACTGCAAAATTTTTTTTGTCACTTACTGTTTGCAAAGCCTATACCTCGCGTGCAGAAGAAATTACGCGGGGTATGACCCTGTTTTCATTTCTGATTAATTGGCACTTTCTATGCTTAGGGGCCGGACACCGACTTTATTTTAGACAGCCCGTCACAAAGCTTAGACACTCTAATTTGACTTCAGATATAGCCAAGGTCTGTTAGAATGAGAGGGATCAAAGAGGGCAAGTAATTTCATGAGCACACACTATATAATCTTGCTCCGTCCAAGCCCTAGCCTGGTTAAGACGGTTGAGGAATCGCTAAAAAAGCTTGAAGGGATCAAAGAGATCAAGGTGAACCTTGAGATCGCGAAATCCGCACCTGAAATGGCCAAGCTCATAGATCAAGGCCGGCGTTTTGAAGCCATCCTAGCAGAGCATCCTATCGAGGCTATCGATGTCAACTTTATCCTCACCCTCTATCGTCCCCTGAAGAGAAAACCGCCTCTGCTCGTCTCTAAGGAAAACTACGAAAAGTTAGCGAACCGCATTATCAATACCGACCTGACGCCGGCCATCAAAGGCTTCAGTAGGGAATTCATTTATGACTACCTCAGCGAAACCTTGCTCATCAGCGAGAAGAAGATCGACAACCGTATCATCAAAGAGGTGCTGACCTCAGCGACCTCCATTATATTTTCCAATACCCAGTTGAAAATGGATGTGGCGGCTCTCAGCGAAGTCTCTGCTAAGGGCTCTCAACAGGAAATGACTTCCGTCATCGCCTTCATCGGAGACGGGTTGCTCGGTAATCTCAGCTTTGCCACCACCAATAGACTCATCAGCCTTTTTTGCCAGAAAATGCTCTATTGTGAAGCGAGCGATGTAACGCCTGCGATGTGTACTGATGTTCTGATGGAGCTATCCAATCAAATTTTGGGTGCGACCAGACTCCAGCTCGCACAAAGCGGCTATGAGCTGGGGTCTTCCTTACAGCTCGTGGTCTCGGGAGAGCAGCCGCATCTTTACCTTGCGAAGAGCAGTGGCCACTATTATCGCATCAAACTCAAGCACGGCGAGGACGATTTCCACATTACCTTTGCCTACGGTACCTATCCGAAGCAAAAGGGCGAAGCGAATTTCTATGGGAGTAAGCTGAGCAATCTCACGCTCGACGTTCGCATTGTTAACGGCCTCGTGAAAGCAGCTAACGAAGTTTTGACTATAGGTGGAGACCGACCTAAAAAGCAGGGCGTAGGCGAGCATAGAGGTGAGGACTACCAGGCCGACTCGCTGCATATCTTACATGGTCGGGGCCACCAAGGCAGCTTCATACTCGCTCTCGAAATTCCTTTTGCGACGATCAAGGCTTATATAAAAGAAACTTTGGGTCTAGAGACCGAAGGATTGACTCCAGCGATGATCACGCAGGTCGGCGGCGAACTTGTAAACAGCCTGGGGGCCGCGTTTCGTGAAAGCTCTCAGAAGCATGGCTACGGCTATATCTCGGTCTTCAGCGGCGGCTTCTGCGCATCCCGCAAGCTCAGCTATCTGCTGAAAAATCAGGGACTCTACTGCCGCCTGAACTTTGCCGTTCGCGATCTACCTTTCACTGTTTGCTTTGGCATGGAGGCAGCGGCTTCCCCGAAGATTTTTGACCTTTGGAACTATATCAAAAGTCTGGCCCAGGCCGTCAAGCCGCAAAAGAATTCACCGGCTCCTGGCTAAAAACAAGAGCTCCTAGATTTCGGCGCCTTAGGCAGCCGCGGTCTTTTTCTGCAGCATTTTTTTGGCTTCTGCCAGGTAGGGATGGACTTTATCATAGTCCGCAGGAGCATTGGCAGCGCAAGCTTTGAAAAAGCTCAGGGCCTTCTGCCAGTTCTGGAGACGGCGAGCATGCAGCCCCATATTCATCCAAACTTTATACGAGTCAGGCTGCTCCCCTAGCACCTGCTGTGACCTCTGCAGAATCTTCTCAGCTTCTCCCACCTTATTGGCTCTGGCGAGATCGAGAGCATAGCTTTGAACCAAACGTGTGACTTGGAGCTGCCCACTCCCGAGCATACTCCGTACTGAATCAGCTCGATTGAGCAGCGCTTCGGCCACCAGTTTACCGGCAAGAGCCGCGCTTTGATGGGGATCAGAATTCAGGCTTTCCTCGAAGAGACTCAAGCCAAGCTCTATCTTGCCTTCTTGCACCGCCCAACGCGCTTTGAGACTCAGGAAGGGCGGATAACCAGGCGCCAGACTCAAACTTTTATCTATAACCTCTCGGGCCTTGTCGATTTGAGAATTTTCCGTATAAGCGACCGCAAGAGTCAGCCGGGCATCCAGAGAGCGACTGTTCTCCCTGACCGCACTCGCACAGCTGAGGATCGCATTAGGATAGTCCTTCATTTCTAGGTGGAGCTTGGCTTTGAGCAGAGTCGCACGAAAAGGCTCGCTATCCTGCTTGGCGTAGGTCTCAAGAAGAGGCCCCACTTTATCGAATTGCTTTTGCTGCATATTGAGGCTGATACGTTCTCTCAGATCCATCAGATGACGGCGCTTGCGGGAGAAGAGTACCAGCTTTTTGAGACTAGGAATAAAATCCAAGCTTTGCAATGGCGCTACGCAAGGCAGAATGTATTCGAGATCAAAGCAAAGGGCTCGATGATAGGTATCGAGGCCAGGCAGAAGGAGGATGATAGGAAGAAAAGTGTTGCTACGACCTTCGCGAATCGCCCGAGCTTCCTGGATCGCGGCAAGCGCGTCGCCTGAATTTTCTATGACGACCCCTTCCAGCGTTTTGATTTCCGCCAGCTGCTCGAGTATCGTGATGCGCTGCCATGCAATATCTAAGCCTTCGAAAGCACCGAATTCCCGGGCGGCTTCGACGAGCTCTTCAGTTTGGCAGTAAAGTGCGATCGTCCCCATGTACCCACACGTGTAATTAGCTTATGGGTCTATCGGCATTCCCAATCAATACTTGATTACCATTTCAGCGCCTCTTCCGTGCACTAGCTTTTTCACGGCTACCCCGACTTTGGTCGAAACCAAAAATATCCCTATTTTTCATGGCAAGCTGGGAGGGATCCATATTTTAGGAACGCCAGATGAAGATTAAAAACTCAACAAGCCTGAATCCCAACCGAAAAGCTAAGCGGAATTTCTATGTCTTTGCGTGGGAGTCGCAGCTATGGAACGCAGCCGCTATGTCGGGGGACTACTCTGGGTGATGAGCTTAGGCCTCATCCTCTTGGCCAGTCTAGCAACAGTGTTCGATACCCCTGAGTTTACCCATAAGAGTGAACTGGGAAAGGTTCAAGAGTCTTTAGCCGCGATGAGCGAAAGCCAGAGCGGCCCTCATGCGGATGAGCTTACGGCGCTCCACAACACCCTCGCACTACTGCGCAGCGACTCTCAGCTGATAGACGAACGACTCATTCTCGTCTGGTCTATGCTCTCCCTTATGAGCTTCGGTCTCGCCTCAGTGCTCGTCATGGGGCTGGGCGAAGTGCCGCTGCCCTTTATTCGCCCCCGCAGCAGCCGCCGACGCAAGCAGGAATTAATTGAAGATTTCAGCGGTCCCCTCGAAGAAACTCTAGAGCAACTCCAGCGGGTGAGTCTTGAACTGAGTCAGCTCAGTCAAGTTTCCTTAAAAGGCGAACCAGCTCGAAGTCCCGAAATGCTAGCCAATCGCTTCGACGAACTACTCAGAATACAGGGTCGTCTAAGCGGCTTGCAAAGGGAACTCGGCTTCACGCTGTCGACTCTCAAGGAAGTCGCAGAACATCTGCAATCACTCTCGCGCCAATGCGAAGAGAACGCGCAATTCACCGCTGCCACAAGGCTCGAATGGAGTTCGATGGGTAGCAAACTCCGCATGCTGCGCGATCAGCACAACAAGGTCAAAAGCACGGCAGAGAAAGTCAGTAAGCAGCAGCTTTCGCTCTGCGAGATGATCGGCAAATCTCTTGAATATGGCAACGTTCAAGACAAGCATGCAACGGGAGCCCGTGAGCATATCCACAAGATGAACGAAATCTCGCGCAGCACGCTCTCGACTCTCGATCTTCTGGCCGGTTCTATGGCTGAATCCAACCAGGACGTCGGTGCCGCCAGCGCCCTAGTGCGTGGACTTTCTGAGCGAGCCGAGGAAATAGTCAATATCATAGATGTGATCGACGACATCGCCGAGCAGACCAACCAACTAGCGCTCAATGCGTCGATCGAAGCCGCCCGGGCCGGCGAGCAAGGGCAGGGTTTCGCAGTAGTTGCCGGCGAGGTTCGAAACCTGGCAGCGCGTTCTTCGACGGCAACCAAGTCCATCACCGATCTTCTTGGTACGATACAGCAAGAAGCCGATCATGCTTCCAGCTGCCTCGAAAAAACCAGCAAATCTGTGGGGCTTGCTCATACGAAGACTCTCGAGGTAGATCGTTCCTATAGAGAAGGAGTACACCTAGCTCGTCAAGCTATGAACGGACTCCAGCTGCTTATAGCCAATGCTGCCGAGCAGACGGCCGAACTGAAGGCGGTTGAAAGACAGGCGCACGACCTCAAGAAATACAACAGAAACGTCTTGGCTCAGCTCGAAGAGCAGGGTCGCATCAGTACGTCGGCCTGCGGCGACAGCACCTCGCTCATGCAGCACTCCGATAGACTGTCACGTTTATTGAGCCGCCAATACTTTGAGATTACCCACTGCGATAGCATGGTCGACGCCAGCATACAGAATCTGCGTGGGATCAAGGAAGGCATGGAGGATAGTGTGGCACAAAGCGAGAGTCTCCGAGGCGCAGTGCAGCAGCTTTATATCCAGAGTCTGCATATCGTGCCACAGACGGAAGGTGGTGACAGCAAACTTACCCGGGCTGTGGCTACCTTACAGGCTTGTAGCAAAAACCTTGAGATTATCAAGGCCAGCCCGGAGCGGGCCCGAGGCGAAATGGAAGCCATGTACAAAAATATTATTCCCTTAGCTACTGCCGATGGAGCACCCCTGCACGACCTCAATATCGAAGAGCTCAACAAGTCTTCGGAAGCGAAAGCGGGATAGCATGACCTTTATCCTCAATGATAAAGCCATGTCTGCCAAGCTCAATAATGCATTGGACAAGTCACGTCGCCAAAACAGCGACAGCCTTTCCAAGCTGAGCTCGGGCCAGGTCTTTACCGCCGAGGATCCTCGTCCTGCCGACCGCGCTTTAGCGGAAGGACTCGAACATAAGCTGCGTGGACTCGCCGCCTCGAAGCGCAATATCAACGATGGTATATCGCTGCTCCAGACTGCGGAATCGGGTTTCTCTGAAATCAGCAATATGCTCATTCGTATGAAGGAAATCAACACCGCTGCGGCCTCATCAACTCTGAGTAATCAAGACCGAAAGTTTCTCTTCATCGAGTATCAGGCACTCCACGAAGAAGTCGACCGCATAGCAGCAACTACCGAATTCAATAAGATTCCGCTGCTCGATGGCAGTAACGAGAAAGTACCCGAGGAGCTCGTCTTGAGAATCGGTGATGCAGCTCGCAGCACCGATGGCGATGGAAGCGATCTCAATACCTTGCGTTTCCAAGATCTGAAGAAAGTAATAGCGACAACGACGGGGCTCGGGCTCAAACCTGTCGCCGATCTCCTGGCGGAAGCCGAGGAAGGCATCGATCGCGAGGATGCACAGGAATTGCTTGAGGCTGAAGACAGCCGCTATGGAACGGTCTACGATGAGGCTCTCGATAAATTGAGCGGATATCGGGCCATGTATGGCGCTATGCAGACCCGTTTAGCCAAAGCTATAGACTACAACGAAGTGGTCTCAGAAAACATTTCAGCGGCTCGATCGAAGATCGCTGACGTCGACTATGCCGATGAAGTGGCAAAGCTCACGCAAAGCAATATTCTTATGCAGACAGCCACGGCCCTGATGACACAAAACAATCTCGCCGCGGGCATTGGCGTGCAGATGATCCAATCTCTCCTCAGCTAAGTCTTCTCCCGAATGAAAACTCTGGCATTTTCTGTTCCCTGCTTTAAAATCTAATCTGGATCAACGCCATAGCGATCGGGGTCGATAGTGGTAAGCAAATTCTGGCCGGGATTGCGCAGCGATAATAAGGAAAGTACCAAAAATAAAGCTAAGAGTGTTAGCAAAAGCAAGCCAAGCGACGAGGATCTCAAGCGGCCTAAAGTCAAGGAAAGCCGCAGCGGCAGCCGCTATTTACTCGGCGAACTCATCGACACTGAATTCTTGCTTGATGAACCCTATGGTCCTATCCAATTCATTTGTGATATCGACAAAACTTATATTGAGACGAAGTTTGACAGTGCGATGTCGATGCTGAAGATAGCCTTCGAGCAAGCTAATGAGAAAGTTACGGTTACGGGTGCCCCTGTCGCACTTCTTGCCGGGCGTTGGGGCGACGTGTTTGCGAAGCAGGACGCCACATCCAAAGCACCTAGGCCCTTGCATTTTCTCTCCGCCTCACCACCACAGCTA
>JBGSTX010000183.1:0-9216 GCA_041736305.1 Oligoflexus sp.
TACTCTTCAGTCACACGCTTGCGGTTATATTAGCGCAGGTTAACGGAGAGCGTAGTCTCGATGATCTGAGTGAGCTCCTGGGGCCTCAGCTCGGATTGTCATCCGAGCAGACCCTGCCTTTGCTCAAGAGAGTTATCGGGCGGAGCTATCATCAGCGGGTGCGGAATAAGTCATTTTAGCGGTTAAAGAAATTGTCCCAAATAGGCACAGATTTTTTCCAGCTCTTCTTGGTCAACCTTATCAAAGGCGGCCAGATCGTTGGAGTCGACGTCGAGTACAGCTAACACCTGAGAAGTGGAGCTAAGCACGGGAACAACGATCTCACTCCGCGTGGTCGACGAGCAGGCGATATGCCCCTCGAAGAGTTCGACATCGGGAACCAGCTGAGTCGTTTTATCCCTGGCTGCCTTGCCGCAGACGCCGCGACTAAAAGGTATATCAATGCAGCCATGTGTGCCTTGGTAGGGACCTACTTTGAGATGATCAGGGCGGGTTACCCGATAGAATCCGGTCCAGTGGAAGTAGCTGAAGGCATGATGAAGTTCGCAGACTACGGTCGCCATAGCCGCGATTCCGTCGTCTTCCCGCTCAAGGAGAGCTTTGATGCTAGCGAAGACTTCACTATAATGATGGCGTTTGCTTGTTTCGTCGACGTCGCGGCCTAGGGGTATGTGCATGAGTTTCTCCTCTCGGTCTCGACAGCGCTTTTATTACAGGTGAGCTGCAGCTGCAAGTGAGAGTCGGATCCAAGCTTAGGAGGTGAGTCGATGGAAATTCCTTGGGACAGACTAAATCCAGATACCTTACGCAGGGTTGTCGAGGAGTTCGTAAGTCGGGAAGGGACCGATTACGGCCGCGACGACGTCAGCCTTACGCAAAAAGTGGAGCAAGTTCTGCGGCAGCTGCAGAGGAAAGAAGCAGTCCTAAGTTTTGATGAGGATAGCGAAACCTGCCAAGTCCTGCCGTCCACCCATTTCTCTCGGCTGCGCCGGCCGAGCTCTAGCCCTGCTGCTGATCGAAGCTTGTGAAGTTCTTTGCTCGCCAGCGCCTCCGCTGAACGAAGCTTGTGAGGTTCTTTGCTCACCAGCGCCCGAAGCTTGTGAGGTTCTTCGCTCGCCAACGCCCGCAGCTTGTGAGGCCCTCTAGACGTTCGCTGAGAGGAACGTCGCGAGGGGACTCGGCAAACTTCTCCCCCCAAAATTCACTTCACATCGTAGCCTAAGGGAATGAAATCTGGTTTCACGGGATAATCGTAGCTTTTATAGAAGCTGACGTCAGGTTTCTGGGCGCCAACGTAGGCTGCTTTCCAGAAACGTGCGAGCGAGTCTGCGCCCATGGCTAAACGCAGGACGACAAAATCCCGGTAGGCGCCCGCGGCTGCAGCGGGAGGACGACGTTCAGCCTTGGCTCTTTTGCCAGATTTTGGCTTGCTCTGGCCCTTATTTTTGCTTTCGATCTCGCTCTTTTTAAGAAGCGAATTTTCTTCGTCCACAGCTGCAAGCTTGGAGGTCAGTGAGTGGCTATTGCGAATAAGTTCCCAGGCCATGGGCAATGGAGCTTCTTCATTTGCCTTGGCTAAAATGCTTGCTGGATTGTGCCGAATCGCTTCGATAAAGACCTCTTTTTCTAGGCTTAGGTCTTGAGCGTCAACCATCTCAGTTTCAAAGTAGCTGTGCAGGCCCCCTTGACCCGTGTGCCAGCCATCATAGTCCGAAGTCGTATGATGCGGATTGGCGATATCGCCGACAAAATGGGCGAGAATTCCAGAGTAGAGCAGAGCCTCGCTGAGTTTGGCCGTCTTCGCGTCGCCTTCGAGTTTACGCACTTCGCTCAGCTGAGCTTTAATGCTCTCGCTGAGATTTTGGATACGAAAGGGAACATGACCAGCTTTTTCCAGTCGCTCGGCCGCTGTGTTGCCTGGGGCGCATTGCGCATCCTTCTTCTGGCAATTAGCTTCAACCCGCCGGCGGTATTCGGCGAAAGTCTGAGGAAGCGCTTCGGCGGTGCCGAGCTTTCCAGGCGTTATAATGTACTCCAGGTCAACGTAATGACTTGGAGGATTCACGTCGTCCAGCTTAAGCTCGGGTCTGCGCCAGACGATGTCCGGGACGTTGGCGAGATGGGCGAGCATGTTTTCCTTGCTGATGAGGAAGCGGCCATAGGCGGCAACCTCAGGATCTTTATCACTAGCTATAATTCTCGAAGCAACGCGAGCGACCGTATCGTGACCACGTTCACCCCAGGCAAAGGCCGAGCTGCTAGCGAGAAGCTGAGGCACGAGAAAGGGGAGCAGAAAGGCAGTCCGCATAGTCTCTCCAAAGAAACAAAATTAGTGTAAGGCGCCAGCTAAAAGCTGCTCAGCATAAGCATTTTGAATCAAAGCCTGGCCTATTTTCACGCCGTCCAAAGCAGCCGAAACGATACCACCTGCATAGCCTGCACCTTCACCTGCAGGAAAAATCCCGGGATGACTTTGCGACTGGAGACTGGCATCGCGAAACATAACTATGGGTGCTGAAGTCTTGGTCTCTACACCAGCGACGATAGCTGATTCACTGATAAAACCGTGCATGCGCTTATTATATTCGCCAAGCGCCTGCCGCAGACTGTCGACGACAAAGGCCGGCAGAATTTTATCGATGCGCGCGGAAGTGACTCCTGGCTTATAAGACGAGCGCATATCACCGCGAGTCTCGCGACCCTTGAGGAAGTCGGTCAGCTTCTGCGCCGGAGAGTAGTAGTTGCCCCCACCTGCTGCAAAAGCCTGCTGTTCGATGGCCGCCTGGAAACTCACGCCATCGAGTACATGACCGCGATAAAAGTCCTCACGGTTGACGTTGACCACGACCGCGGCATTGGCGAATCCGCTGTTTCGCGCATGATAGCTCATCCCGTTGATCGCTAGGTGACCCTCTTGGGCGCCGGTTGGTAGAAGGTTTCCACCCGGACACATGCAGAAAGTCCAGATTCCTCGGCCACCCGCCTGTGCCGCGAGCTTGTACTCGGCGGCAGGCAGCAGCGTGCACGAACCGAATTGAATCCGATCGATTTCTTCTTGCGGGTGCTCGAGGCGGGCACCGATGGCGAAGGGCTTGGGACCCATCGCTAAACCCTTGTCGAGGAGAATCTGATAGGTTTCGCGTGCGCTGTGCCCGATCGCTAGCACCAGATGATCCGTATCGAGACTTGTCCCATCGTGAAGGTCGACCTGATAGCGGGCTGCACCTTGAGATTGCGAAAAGTTGACGAAGCGTTTCTGAAATATGAAACGCGTTCCTCGCGACTCGAGGTAGGTGCGCATGCGTTTGGCAATCACCATAAGGTGGTCGGTACCGATGTGGGGATGGGCATCGTAAAGAATATCTTCAGGTGCCCCAAAACGAACCCACTGCTCGAAGAGATAGCGAATCAGCGGATGATTGCGCCCGCAGGTGAGCTTGCCGTCCGAAAAAGTTCCGGCGCCGCCTTCGCCGTAGCAGTAGTTGCTCTCTTCACTGAATTCACTTTTCCGCAGAAGGCGGTGGACTGTCCGCATACGGTCTTCAACAGCTTGTCCGCGCTCTACGACGATACAAGGCTGCCCAAGTTCGGCAAGCACGAGCGCTGCAAAAGTTCCGGCTGGGCCCGAGCCGATAATGACCGGCGGATGGCGAAAGGTCCGGCTTCCACCTTCGACGATGTCGAGAGGATGAAAACGAGATTTTTCCTGGAAGGGTTCAACTTTATCGGGAGCCGCGCGCATAACGGCTTCGTTATCGCGGCAGGCTACGCGAAGCTGATAGTGGTAAACGATGCGACTTTTTTTACGCGCATCGAGAGATTTTTTAAGAATACTGAGATCGACGATTTCTTCTTCTGGAACCTGCAGCTCTGCCGCGAGGTGGCGTCGAAGATCGCTATCGGGGTTACTGCGACCTTCGAGAGCTACGGTCAGTTGCTTGACGAGAAGGCTCATAATTTATCTTCTGCTCTTGGCTTATGGAATCGAGCCGAAATAAAAGCGGCTTATCACAGGATCGTGATCGGATAGTTTTCCCATAAAATTGGAATTGATGTGAAGAATTTCCAGTTCTGGCCGACGATTCAAAAAGGCGCGGCTTGCAAAGATGAAGTCGATAGCCGACGAACCCCCGTCGTAGTTGGTGGTGTACCAGTCGTTCTTGGGGACTAAGTCGGCATAGGTCATCAAGTTCTGGAGTCGGTCTCCCGCCAGCAGTCGCATCGAATTCTCATACCAGTAGGCGTTGAAATCGCCGGATACCAGGACGTGAGCGCTGGGATCCTGCTGCAGTAACTCGGCGACGAAGCTGTGAATGCGAGTGGCCATGAGAGATCTTTGTCGCTCTGAGCCCATTTCAGCGGGTTGTTCCGCCTGCCAGAGGGACGCGTCTCCAAGCTTAGAGTTGAGATGGTTGCCAATTGTTACGATACGCGAACCCCGAAAGGTGAATTCTGCAACGAGAGGTTTCCTCGATCGACGAAACGCTGGATCGTTAGGATGCAGACGCCCAGGGTTCTGATTGAGACGGCCATTAGGTAGAAGAAAGGTTTCTGAGAGGGGAGCCGAAGTTCCCCAAGGTGTAAACTGCACTCGTTTGGCATTGTAGATCATCGCCACTCGAATATTGCCGCCCGGTTCGCCGCCGTCCTGGTTGGGAACCGGATCGATATTGATCGGTTGGTAGGCTGTGCCAGGGCAGTTGATCGCCGCTATGATGCTGGCTAGAGTCTCGTTGGCTGCCGAGCCTCCTTCAAATTTCACTCCGTTGTTGTCCTGGATTTCAGGCAGGGTAACGATATCGGGACAGAGGAGATTAGTCTGTATGGCTTCCGCGATTTTTTTAATGCGTTCCCGCTTATCTCCAGACAGGTTTTCGACGTTCCACGTTGCATAGGTCAGGTGATCCTCATCGGCCACCAGACGCGTGATCTGACGTTGGTCGATGGGTTTGACTCCGCTGCGCGGCGTAGTGAAAGAACCCGTCACGTAGAAAACATATTCGCCAGAACCAAAGGTGTTGGTCTGAAAACTCAAGATGCCTTCGAGATCTTGCTCGAAGCGGTCGCCGACATTGAAGACTAGGTCGGTCGTTACTTCCGGAGCTAACTCGTTGGCGACTATGCGCAGGACTTCAGGGGTATAGTTGCCAGTGAGAGGGTCGAGAAAGGTCCCATCGGCCGCTGTCCGCTCAGCAGGCGTATCCGCAGCTTCTGGAACGACTAGGATGGTCATGTAGCCCGATTTTTCATCGTCGAACTTCTCTTTGCCACCGCGGAAGCCGACCACGCGCGGCTTAGCGACGCGGACGCGCATCGCTTCCAGAGTCTCCCAGAAATCGACGCCGTCTTTGGGTTCCAAGAGAGCTTTCTGATTGAGGTTACCCCGAAAGCTAGAAATCGCGCGCGAAGGAACGCGCAGGCCATCGGCGCCACCGATAACTAGAGAAGCGGGAAGGGGGAGATTGCTGGCTTTGATCGTAAGTTCGGATACTTCGCGCAGAGCTGTACGGGTGAGTCCTTCGGCTGTCATGATTTCGTAAACGACGCCTCGCACGCCTATCAACTGACCGACTTTGAGATCGGTGCGCGCTTTACTAAGATAGATATTCAGCGCATTCGAACTGAGGGGGTCATTGTCATCCTCTGCGCCCTGGATGTAGATCTCCATACCGCCGTCTGTCTTACTCGCCACGGCCGTGATGATGCCCTCGGTGCTGACGGAATAACCTGCCCAGGGTGAAAGGTGGGAGCGGCCCTGAATGGCGCCGATCGTCAGGGGTTCCGCATGGGAACCGATGACTCGCTCGGAAATATTAGCGCGCTTTTCCTTGAGTAAAGGGACCTGTCGGAAACGTTCGAGAAAGCTGCTCAGAGCTGTTCGCGCCGAGTAGGAACCTGGCTCTCTCTCGAATGAATTTTCGAAAGAGTTGCGGTACTGATAACCAGGAAAACTATAGGGGATACCGTAGAAGTAGCGATTGATCGCGACGCGATAATTCTTCTGATCTTCCAGAGGCAATCCGTGACTACGGGTGATCTGATAGACGGTCGGTAAGCCACCGGTAAATTGTAGGTCGTATTCAAGACCAGCGACCTGGAGATCGATTTGATAGGCGTCGCTGGTGCGGTTGAGAATAAATTTTCTAATGTCGCGTCCGCTGAGCGTACCGATCATAAGCTCGTCTTGCCGATCGCTAGGATAGAGCTGAAGCACCTTCTCTTTGACTTGCGCCGGGTTCATGCCGGGCTCGATCAGGGCGATACTATCGTCTTTGATCAAACTGCTGGGGTAGAAAGCCATGTCTACCTTGTAGTGCTCGAGGATCGCGGTGGCCATGAGGTTACCCGCAGTCGATGAGCCGCGGAGGCTCTGCCGGCCGTCGATGACCTGCGGGCCTTGCGCGTCGTCGCTGTTTTTTTGCTCAGAACAGCTGAAGCTCAAAGAGCTGAGAACTAGGGCGATCAGAAGGGAAAGCGCAGGTTTCATCGATTGGCTCCTTCGCAAATAACGTTTTAAGGAGTTGCAGACGCTCCGGCTAAGGCCAAGACGCCTTTGCCCTTGATCGTGAACTGCGTGAGCTGCCACTGGGTATCGGTGCGTTCCGCTTGCTGTTCGCTAGGTCCGGCACTCAGTTTCATGCCTATCGTCAGCGTCTTGCCGCGGAAACGACTCAAGTCGGTCTCAAGCTTGAAGCTGCGGAACTGGCCGGCGATTTTGCCAAGAGGGTAGTTGCTTAGATCGTCTGTGATATCGATCCAGCTAGCGCTTCGTGGATCTTGACCTTCTGTGAAATTCTCTGAGACGAGGACTCGGAAGCGGCGGTTCATCTTCCCTTCGAGAACATCGACTAGGGGACCTCGACCTGAACCGTCGATTGTTAGCTGGAGCTGATCGCGATCCGGTAGGCTCATGCGGGGAGCCAGCAGCCAGGTTTCATCGCCCGGGCGTTCAACTTGTGCTATCACGTATTCCAAATTTCCACAGCGAGGACCGCAGGTGGCCACCTTCCACGACTGAGCTTGATTTTGTGCAGGAAGATAGCTCGAGAATTTGCCCAGCTCGTCGTTTAGGTTGAAGGCCTGGGTGAATAGAGTACGGAGACGTTCGTCGCCGAAACCATCGAGGGACGTTCCTTGCATATTAGCGACGAATTCGACAGCGCTGCGGAGCTTGCTGAGAAAGTCTTCGAGCAGCGTGCGGTCGTCCTGCAGAATATTGAGGGCTTCGGTGCTCTTGTAGCTAGCATGAAGCTGAGCAAGGCCGAAGGGGTCTAGCGGGTTTTCTCGCAGCAGATAGGTAGCTGCGCGCACATCGTATAGATTGCTGCGAAACTCGCTCATTACGCGCTCGGTCGAGCTGCGGAGCAGAAAGCCGAGAGATAGGTCCGCTTCGACCTGGCGTTCGGCTTGAATCAGATCTTCGAGAGGAGCGTAGGTCTCAGCAGTTTGCTCTTTGTCGCTACTCTTGCTGCAGCCATTCAGCGAGCTGAGGCCCAGCGCAATTAGCAGGAACAATTGAGAGATCGTTTTCATAGGTGTCTCCTCGAGTCGTTCTCAGTAGAGGTAAGTGGTCGTCAATGTCAGGACGCTGTTCTTCTTCTGGAGATCGCTCAGGATCTTGTCCTGACGGATATCGGTGCGATTGCCGAAGACTTCGTTCTTGGCAGTCATGAATTCGTACTCGGGACGCAGAGTGAAACGGCCGATCTGATAATTGGCTCCGACGCTGATGACCGAGAGACCGCCATGAGAAAGGGACTCGTCAGCGGTTCTGAGAGATTGGGCGCTCTCGCGTTCCCTATAGATGAAATACTTGCCGATCTGCTTGTACGCGAGGAAGGGCGTGAGACGCTCATCCCAGCGAAACCCGACGCGAAGCATCGTAGCGGCTCCGGTCTTTCCTAGCCAGTCCTGCTTATCGCCATAGTAATCGCTATAAATAGGGCGGAAAGGGGTAGTTTCCTCGAACCAAGATCCGTTGCGGGCGAGACGATAGGGACGGGTGCCGGCTTTCGACCAAGTTCTTTCGAAATCGACTATCCAGCGGTCGAGTAGCTGCTGAGCTTGGATGGACCAGGCTGCCTCGAGAAGTGAGCCGGTGAGTGCGGAGTTCGAATGTGTGACATATTCGACGCGCGCTTGGGTGGAGTCGTTAGCGAAGGTGGCACCAGCCTTATAGGCTCGGTCTTCCTTATTTTTCCAACGTTCGGCGGCTGCGTTCTGCTCGATGCTGAAGTCTTTGACTGCAGGATAGAGAAAGCTTACCGAGCCTATGCCTGCGTAGAGGCCTAGCTGATTTGAAGCCTGCCACTGCAGTTCGAAACCTGGGACCGACTTGAGGCGGACGGCTTCGTTTTCAACAGGTAGATTTGAAATGAAGGATGGTGTGCCCTCAATGTAGTAGAGGCGCGTGATGTCGAGGGTGCGGAATTCTCGGCCGATTTCACTGCCGAAGTTGTAGGGGTAGAAAATGATTTTGGTGTCTTCGCGGGGATTCAACGCCATCCATGAATCATCAGAAAGCGTATCGGGCCCGAAAGTTGTGGCGCCGCGGCCGTTGTCGTCGCCATTAATATTGAGGTCGGCTTGTACTTCGAGAATATCGTAGCGATGATAGAGCCGAAGTTCGAGGCGCGAAGACTTGTTTTGATCTGGATATTTGTAGGGATCGATGTCGAGGCGGAGGCGGAAGCTAGTGTCTTCGTTGAAGCGATATTTGAAGGCCGCATCGAAGCGCGGATTTTCACCTAGTTCGGTGGAGTTCGAGGTGCTGTGAACGCGCTGTTCGTATTCAAGATACTCGAGGTACATGGACTGCAGAGGAGCTTCGGTGCTGCTGCTAGCAGAAAAAGCCGGGCTGCTCGCCAGCGAGAGGAAAAAAAGTATCGCGTGCCTTCTAAGCTTCATGACCATTCCTCGGATCTTAGCGCCAGCTAACAGTTATTCGTCAAGGCTTTGAGAGGAAACTGAAATTCTGGCATCTGTATTGTCAATTTGGCTAAGCGTATATAGTGGGTTTCGTTTGGGGGGTCAAGATCTTATAAATGCTTGCCTGGAATTGACTTTCACCGCTTTAAGAAAAAAGGCGGCGGTCGTTCGCTGTGAGAAATTTTTACCCTTAAGAGGTAAGTAAGTAAGGGTAGGAATTGGGCCCGGCATGGATTTGCCGGGCCTTTTAGACGCTTGACCTTAGTTGCGGAGGCCGGCCGCTCGTTC
>JBGSTX010000198.1:0-10091 GCA_041736305.1 Oligoflexus sp.
GAAGATAAAAGCCTGCTCCTCTCTTGCGAAAGGGCAGGCTCATGAGTTGGACTTTCAAGACTTGGGCTCGTTTAAACTGTAAAAGGCGCTTTCCAGATTCCGTGTTGGTTGCAGTAAGAATAGGCTATATAGTTGCCTGCCGCGACCCCGGCTTTGGGGAAGGTACTTGTCGCTGCCGCAGCCGTCGGGAGAAACCCTCTTTCAAAAACCAAAGATCCGTCTTCTTTTCGGACTTGGTGCCGCGCGATGTAATGATCGTTGGTCATGTCGTGTTCATTTTTGATAACGATATTGTCAGCGTCTACCGTTACGTTTGGTTTCTCCGCATTGACGACACCACCTGCTCGGCCCGGTGTGTCCGAAAAAACGAGATTCAATTGCTCAAACTTGAACTCTTCTTTCCAAACCCCATGCAGATTACAGTAGGTGTAAACCGCATATTGGCCAGCGCCACCTTGAAAGATGCGGCCATCGAAAACACTTTGTGCAGAAGCGGGGATATTATTATTGGCTCGCACGAGAAACGGTACTGTATTGGCAATCATGTCCCCCTTGCTCGTCCTCACTTCGGCTCTGGAAAGAAAATGAGTTCCTGCGACCATTTCATGTCTATTGATGAGATTGACGCGATAGCTCGACAGATTGATCACGCCTGTATCAGTCAGCACTGCAGTTGGAATATGCGATGCCGCATCACCTGATGCCGCTGGGTTCGCAGCCGTAGCTACGCCGACAACCTGGTCATAGCTGAGATCAGTTGCCCAGATTCCGTGCAGATTACAGGTCGACTGCAGCTGCACTCCTGTCGAAGGGAGGAAAATTTCCATAAAGCTTACAGCCGCTTTATCCGTAGCTGCACTAAACCAAGACTGAGCCAACACTTCGCCAACGGAATTCTTGATTTCATGCTTCGTAATCGAGTGAGCAGCTTCCATGATGTGCGGAGTCGCTACTTCAAGAACATAACGCCCTGGTGCTGCACCAGGGCGGCTGCCTTTGAAAACGGGAACATGAAGTTCTTCAAGACCTGCCCATGGGCCAGGGCTTTCCTTGGTAAAGAGAGACGCACGTCCAAAACCGGCGGCTAGATCGGCTATGACTAAGTCTTCCTTCCAGGTTCCGTGTATATTGCAGATGGAAACTGCCGAGATTTTTGTTCCCACTGGCATTGGAATAACAAAAGAAGTTTCTGCCTTGTCTTTGTTGGTAAGAACTTTGTCGGCGATGATGGTGCCGCTCTCATTGCGTAGTTGGAGGCGGTTGATAAAGTGAGTCTTTTCTAAAGCATGCTCTGTCTTGATGGTAAGGCGTCCATCGGCAGCCGTAAGTGTTGGCACATGTTTGTCAACTAAGGTTTTCCAACGGCCTGGATCGGCACGGGTATAGAATTCCTGATCTTTTTCGGTTTCTTCCTCTTCTTCTTCTTTCTCTTCCTCGGCATCACTTGCTTTGCCAGCAGAGACTTCTGGTTTGGCCTGCTTTTCGCCACAGGCGAAGAGAGCGTAAGTGCCCGCCGCAAGAGATCCGAATCTCAAAAAGCCTCTCCGATCCATTCTACACCTCTAAAGTTTACGGTCGTCCCTTGGCCCAGATACCGAGATCAGTGAGGTCCCCGAAAAACCCCTCAGTTTCGAGGAGACCTGATACATTCAACTGAACCATGTCTGGCGATATGAAAACTTGTTATCCCTACTCTTCGACCAAACTTGTCAATAAGTTGAGAAAAAAAAAATTTTGGATTTATATTCGTACATTATGAGGGGTTTTTTTTGAGAGGAAGAGCTTTGAAGTGTAATTATCAAGCAGGATCGTCTAGGCAGTGAATCCCTGAAAACCTTCAAATGGTAAGATTCGCATGTTAGATACTGCCCAGGTTTTGGGCATTTAGTATTGAGATTTTCAAAGCCAGTCCTCACCTCTTCTGATGCACTGGCTCTTAGACTCAGCAGCAAGCTCCTGGAGCAGCAGAACCTAGGGTTGCAGGACTCGTGGCGGGGGCGCAATCAAAAAGGCCATAGTGCTGGCTCAGATCTCCTGCTAAATCAAAGTGGGGGGCGAAGCGAGTCTGCTTCAGCATCGTGGCTGTATTGCTGCAGACCGGAAACCAGCGACCCTTCTCGAATAAATGATGATCATCGAGACGAAAGGCTGCGGCTGCATCCTTGATGGTGCCTAAGTACTTTACAGCTTGACCATAATCCTCACAGCGATCTTCGAGATCCAATTTGAAAGCGCGCACAGTTATCGATTCAAAACGGGCTTGCCCCAATTTCACCTCGATCGCAGGGTTTTGAATGGAGATGGGCGATTTACTCATGACTCGAAAATCTCGACAGCCAAGCTCACTCAGCAGTCGTCTAAAATCTTCTTTATAAAGAGCGCCTCCTAGGCATTCTCCGCGGAGAATCGGATCAAAAACACAGTCCTTAGGCAGGCGTCGCGAAGCAAATACATCGGAAAAGTAGAGCTCGCCACCAGGTTTCAAGACCCGAAAGATTTCTTGAAAGACTCGTTTTTTGTCAGGCGCTAGATTGATGACGCAATTAGAAACCACAACATCGACTGAGGCATCTTCAATTCCAACACTGGCCAAGTCTTCGATATAGGCCTCGAAAAATTCGACATTGGCCTTAGCATAGCCATAGTTCTGCATATGAAAATTCACATGCCGACGAGCCACCTCTAACTGCTCACGGGTCATATCGATACCAATGACCCTTCCACTTTCCCCGACCAACTGCGAGAGCAGGTAGGCATCGCGTCCTGTTCCGCAGCCTAGATCCAGAACGACTTTGCCTTCTAAGCCTAGGGGGAGGGGAGAGCCACAGCCGTAAAATTTCTCTAGTATCTCTGGATGAATGCGCGACATTGCCTCGCGCAGGTTCGGCGGCACTGCTTCAGTTGTACAGCAGGCGTTGGTCTGAAGGTCACTGCTGCTCTGCAAAACTCTGCTGTAGTAATCCCGAACTCCAGCGATACTTAGTTCAGCTTCCATGGATGAGTGCCTCCTTGCAAAGGTTCGATCATAGCCCTGGAACAGGCTGAAGGAAAAGCTTCTATCTAAACTGATTTCAACAATTCGACTGTGGACCCCCAGGCTGGGTTATGCTTTGATGCCCGGGTTTGATGCTATTAATTGGCCGAAAGGTGGCAGCTTTTATGCGAATATGGATCGATGCGGACGCGTGTCCGAGAGCAATTAAAGATGTAATCCTGAGAGCAGGGGAACGACTGAAGGTTCGCATGACTTTTGTTGCCAACTCCAGCCAGACTCTGCCGCGTTCGGCACTAGTCGATTCGGTCCATGTGGCAAAAGGGTCGGACATCGCCGATGCTCATATCCTAGCTGAAGCTAGGCCAGGTGATCTGGTTATCACACAAGATATTCCATTGGCAGCCGAACTCGTTGCTGCCAATGTGCACGCTATCAATCCCCGTGGCGAGCTCTATACGGAAGCCAATATACGTGAGCGACTCAATATGCGTGACTTTATGGACCAGATGCGTGGGGCCGGCTTGAGCTCGGGAGGCCCACCTCCCTTGAATGAGAAAGATAAGCAGCTTTTCGCCAATAGCCTCGATCGCCTCCTCACGCGTTTAGCACCGAAAGCCTAAGAACTACTTTCACTTCTAGCGATGAGGCTTCCCCTAGGCCTCAGATTTTGGCATCTATGAGAAGGCAGCAGCTTTGTGACTGCCTGTCTCTTGCTCAGTGAGGGGGTCTATCATGAGAATTCGTGGCATCAATCACGTCGGAATCGCCGCTAAGGATCCCGTTAAAGCCAAATGGTTTTTTGAAACGATCCTCGGCTTACCTTTTGTAGGTGCCGAATTGGTAACTGATCAAAAAACAGACACTTTGATGTTTCAGTCAGGAGCTGGACTAAATGCACCTGAAGCTCGACTAGAGATCCTAGTCAATCAGACGGGCGAGGAAGGCCCTATCAAGAAGTTCATCGAAAGCCGTGGCGGGGGCATCCATCACATTGCCCTGCAGGTCGACAATATTGATGAAGCCCTCGAAGAAATGAAAAGCCAGGACATTGAGTTAATCGATAAGGCGCCTCGCCGCGGAGCCCATAACACTCGCATAGCCTTCGTTCACCCGCGCGCCACAGGAGGTATACTCATTGAACTCGTCCAAGCCACGCAGCACGCGACCCCTCCCCGTTGATCTCTGGAGCATAATCGCCACCGCTTACCCCATCGGGCTAGCTCCGTTTGCTCCGGGCACCTGGGGCAGCTTGCTCGGCTTAGGGGCAGGGGCCTTATTCTTTGAATTGGCCAATGCTGGGGCCAGCGCCTTCCCTTATGCACAGCAATTGATCGCCATTGGCTTACTAGCCCTCTTATTTTGGATCTCCTGGTATTCGATAGACCGCACCGAACGTCGCTGGGACGTGCACGACGATGGGCGTATCGTCATTGACGAAGTGTTAGGGCAGGCGATCCCGATCACGTTTTTAGGTCATAGCCTCTGGATGATGATCCTTTGCTTTGTACTCTTTCGCTTCCTGGACATCGTAAAACCAGGCCCAATTGGCTGGCTGGATCGTAACCTTCCGGGAGCTTGGGGCACTCTGCTGGACGATGTGCTAGCTGGAATCTGCGTATGGCCGCTAGTCTTCCTGCTATCATCGCTGCAAGCTCTGATCGTATAATGAGGCTCATAACGATAGATGGAATTACGAGGTTATGGATGCGCCTGCCTATTTCGGCTTTTCTCCCGGGCCTTTTTCTTGCGACTGGTTTGCTAAACGCGGCGGATTCAAATCTCAAGCTGATGCCCAAGGTAAATGGAAGTCAGGAATCCATCCTTATCCAACGCCTTAGTGATAATAAAGTTATATACGAGAGTGACAGTCAGAAAGTGATGATTCCTGCCTCTGTCAGTAAGATCATCACGAGCGCCGCTCTCCTGCACTACTTCTCGCCAGCTTTTACCTTCAAAACCCGCTTCTATGCGGGGGGTGCTCGGCAGGGTGACACTATTCAAGGCCCCCTCTATATCAAAGGCGACGGCGATCCTTTCATCACCAATGAAAAACTTTGGCAGCTGGCCGCCGATCTCAAGCACATGGGAATCAAAAACTTTGCAGGTGATCTGGTCATCGACAACAGTCTCTTCGACAAAGAAAATCGTGATGACTCACGAGTGGACAGCGCCGCCTCATCTTCGAACGCTTATGATGCGCCTCTTAGCTGCTTTGGGGTTAATTTCAATACGCTGCCTATAGCTTTCGCACCTGGCAGAAGCCTCGGCAGTCCGGGCCTCGTCAGCTTCGATCCCTATCCACTGCCGGAGCTGCCGATAAAAAACTCGACTTCGACGGGGAGCGGCACTAAATCCTCGATTCAAGCCACTCGCTCGAGTCAGGGGAACAAGACTTCTATAGCAGTTTCAGGAACGATAGCGAGTCAGGGTCCGATCAGCAAACTATACAGGGCCATGGGCGACCCCGTGCAAGAAGGCGGCGCGGTGCTGCTCTCCTTCTTGAATGAGGCAGGCATCAAAGTCCGCGGCAAGATCAAAGAAGCTCCGGTGCCGGCAGGACTCCCTCTGCTCTATACTTTGGAGAGTTATAATCTCGGCTACATCGTCCATGGCTTGAATCATTTTTCAAACAATTTCATAGCGGACATGCTGGTCAAGAGACTGGGCGCCGCATTTCCCGAGCGGGGACTTGCGATGAGCGAAGGGTCTGGCACGCTAGAAAATGGGGTCGGTGCCATAGAGCGATTTCTGAAGAACGAGGTGGGGATTCAAGATCGCTTTGAAATTTTCAATGGCTCTGGCCTTGATCATCGCAATCGCTTCAGCGCCATGCAAATGATCAAAGTCCTCAGCTACATGCAAAATCGTATGGACCTCTTTCCCGAATTTCTCGCCAGTTTTCCAGCTTCTGGTTGGAGCGGGACCCTCGAAAACCGCTTCAAAGGTCAGAAGAAGAGCCTCATAGAAGGAGTTGTCCGCGCTAAGACCGGAACCCTCTCACAACCGGTTTCAGTATCTAGCCTCGCCGGCTATATGGGGCACCCGAAGCATGGAACTCTGGCTTTCGCGATTCTTAATAACGGGCAGAGCGCGGGCAATCAGCCGACGGTCGTCGAATTTAGACGGCGCCAAGACCAGGCACTGCTGCGACTGATCGAAGAATTTTGAGCTTTAAGGAGTGGATATGAATCAGATGTACCTCGACACCTTCCAGTCCATCGTCGGTGAATCCCGGCTTTCGACCAAGGCTGACGACCTCAAAGTCTACGGTAAAGACTGGACAAGAGCGACGCCGAACCCCTCGGTCATACTCTTTCCCAAGTCGACTGAAGAGGTTTCGAAAATCCTCCGCTACTGTCATCAGAATCGTCTCCGGGTTGTCCCCAGCGGTGGCCGCACGGGGCTCGCAGGTGCGGCTAACGCCCTCGAGCAAGAAGTCGTCTTGTCCCTTGAAAAAATGGATCGCATAATCAAAATCGATCCGGTCAACCTCAGCCTCACCGCCGAAGCGGGAGCTGTCATCGAAAACCTCCAGAAGGCTGCTGTCGAAGCCGGCCTCTATTATCCAGTCGATCTTGCTGCCAAGGGCAGCTGCCAGCTGGGAGGTAATATTGCGACAAATGCTGGCGGTCTCAAGCTCATCCGCTATGGCGGAACACGCGAGCAGGTCCTCGGACTAGAAGTCGTAATGGCTGATGGATCTGTGCTCGACCTGAATTTTGACTTGCGCAAAAACAACAGCGGCTACGATCTCAAGCACCTCTTTATCGGCTCAGAGGGTACTCTCGGAGTAGTGACCAAAGCGACCATGAAGCTGGTTCCGCCCCCCAAAGACCTCCGCTTGACTTGCATGGCAGCCGCTTCCTTCGAAGACATTACCAAACTCTTAGGACTCATCAACCTCCGCGGCATCTATCCCACGGCCTTTGAGTTTTTTACTCACGCGTGTCTCGATCTGGTTCTTCGTCATTCAAAACAACGCCGCAACCCTTTCCAAGAACGCTCGCCCGTCTACGTACTACTTGAGTGTGAAAAGCAGCCTCAGGGGGCGGCAGACCCTCTCGAACCATTTCTGGAAGAAGCCTTTGAAAGAGGACTTATTTCAGATGCGGTTATGGCGTCGAACAACGCCGAGTTTCAGAATATCTGGGGACTGCGCGAAAACATTAGCGAGTCAGTGGCCCAGGAAGGGCATGTTCGTAAGAATGACATCTCTCTTCCCATCAGCAGCCTACCGGCATTCATCCAGGAAATGGAAAAGGTACTTCAGACGATCAAAGGCGTGCAGATGTTTCTCTTTGGCCACATCGGCGATGGGAATTTACATTTGAACTATGTTGGGGATCCTCAGCAGGACTACGCTACATTTCGAGCGCTCACGCGAGAAACTGAAATTGAAGTTTTTAAACTGGTTCGACGCTATAAGGGCTCGATCAGTGCCGAGCACGGCATAGGCCTTTTAAAAAAGGCCGACCTGCACTTCTGCTCGCCGCCAGAGGCTGTCGAGCTCATGCGAAAGATAAAGTCAGCCTTCGATCCCCACGGAATTCTCAATCCAGGGAAAATTTTTGACTGAGACTAGCGGGCTGCTAGAATGCGGTCCGATCCTAGAGTTTCACTTCGCTCGATCGCTTTTCTCGCAGTAAAGCGCAAATTCGACTCGAGCATTTTCTTGGCTTTTGCGTTTTGCAGACTCGTCGAATAGATCATATAGCAAGCCATTTCACCAGGACGATTTTCGACGGCTGCGAGGACGCGGAGCTTCGCATTTTCATGGGAACTGTCTGAAGTCGACTTGTTTTCGGGCTGCTTGCCTACCGATCCAGCTGCAGCTTCATTGCTGGATGCGACTGGCGATTTGGCGATTTGCAGCTGCAAACCCTTTTCGATGGCATTGCTGACTTTCTTGAGCAGGGCTTCCGCCTTAACTTGCACTTTGGATTGACTGTACGAGCTGGCTTTGCTCAAGTGCTCTTTCGCTTCGGCTAGCTGATTGTTTCGCAGGTAGGCCAAGGCGCTGTTGAACTCGACTATGCTTTTGATATCAGGCCGCTCTTCAGGAACTGCATCGAGCGTCTTTTTATATTGTTCGAGTCCCCCCTCAATGAGACCACAGCGCGCCATGGCAACGGCCTGATTGTTCATATAAGAAACTACATTTTCAACCACCCGCAGCTGGCCCATTATCTTCTTGGCCGATTGGGTATCACCACTATTGATGGCTACTTTTGCTTCAGCTTCCTTAGCGCGCTGACTTTCTGGATCGAGTTCTTTGACCTCTTCGAGGATCTCATTGGCCTTGTCCGTGTTACCGATTTCTGAATGTATTTCAGCTATCTGGCAGAGCCGTTCCAGATTCATCGGGGCTATGGAGTGGGCTTTTTCAAAGCACTTTAATGCTGTTTCAAAGTCGCGCAGACTGATTAGAGCCTTGCCCAGTATATTGAGGATAAATATTGATTCGCCCGCATGTTTTATCGCTTCAATACTGAAGTCGCGCGCTCTCTCAAAGTCCCCAAGAGTATAGCCGAACTCGGCTTCAATGATCTCTTTTGCGCCGATATTCACAGTCGCTTCGAGTAAATAACGTTCTTTTATCGCCATAGCTTCTTCGACTTTCCTTTCGGCGAGCAGCTGGCGCATCTTCCTTTCCATGGTACCTTGCTCGGTTGGCAGCCGATCCTGTTGGATAGTCCAGATGATGGCTTCTATCAGCTCTTTTCGCTGGAATGGTTTCGCGAGGACCTGCGCTACCCCCATTTCGCGCACAAATGGGATGTCTTCCTTCTGCAGAAGGGAGCTCACGAGGATAAAGGGCGTCGTGCGCGCTCCCTCTTCCTGAGCTTTTTGGAGGAGCAGGGGACCGGTTAAACCCGGTATCCTCCATTCTTGAAGGATTAGGTCAGGGTTCGGATTGCTTTGTATATAGGACAGAGCTGCTTCGCCATTATCAAATATTTGAATGCTCTCCACCCCGATCTCTCTCAGGGCAGTTTTGAACTCCGCTTGCATGGCTGGGTCACTGTCAACAACAACCGCTGTTTTGAGCCCTAAGAAGTTATGGCCGCTTTGAGAGTCGTCGAAGGGAGCACCAGCCAGGTGGAGGGCATTAAGGTTCTTGACTTGAGCTTCAAGCGCAGGTGCTATCCTTTTAATCTGATTGAGGATCGACTTCGCTTCTTCGACTCGATCGGTTTTGACCAAACGCCCAGCCCCGAGGCGTTGAAGTGCAAAGCCAAGCTTTCGCACGTCAAAACAAAGTACACCTGAGCGCGTAGCTTTGATTACCTTAACGTTTCGCTTCTTGCGCAAAAAATCTTTTTCAAATCGCTCGAGATTGCCACCTTGCGCGCGAACGACTTTTGCAAATCTTTCAAACGCTTTGCCGCTACTGATCGCGGCACTGATCTTGTTATCGATTTGATCAACGCCCGCCGCCTTGGCGGTTCGCTTTGCAAACTCGATCGAAAGATCGCCAGCCGAAGTCTGAACTTCGTTTTTTAAAACTTGAATCGACTCAAATACTTCGTGCGCGTTGCCCGACCAGTGACCAAGAGGCGTATTCATATCAGTGAGCGCAATGTCGAACGACACGCCAGAACCTCTTAAAACCTCTGCCATGGCACTTGCGAGTTTTTGAGAGTCTTTCGAATCAGTTAAGAACGCTCCGTTACCACACTTTAAATCGATCAATAGATAATCAAGCGACTCAGAAAGTTTTTTTGCCAAAATACTTGCGGTAATCAGTGGTATCGATTCAACAGTGCCAGTGGCATCGCGAAGTGCGTACAAAATACGGTCAGCAGGCGCAATTTTTTGAGTCTGTGACAAAAAGGCGGCGCGTAATTTTTTTAGCTGTCGGTAAAAGTGTGCCATCGATACGCCGCATTTAAAACCAGAAATGCTTTCGAGTTTGTCGACCGTACCGCCCGTGTGCCCGAGTGATCGCCCCGCAATCGTTGCAAAATGCAGGCGCTCATCAAGCTCGGCAATCAGAGGCGCTAAGATTAAAGTCACTTTGTCGCCGAGGCCTCCGGTACTGTGCTTGTCGACAAAAAAAGCCCGTTGATCAAAGCCCTTATACTTAAAGGGCTCG
>JBGSTX010000207.1:0-7194 GCA_041736305.1 Oligoflexus sp.
GGAGCCCGAGGGTATGGAGGGGTAAGACCCGTCCCATGATCGCCAGATACAATGCATCTGCGTCAGCGCCGATGAGCTGCTGGAGGCGACCATTGAGATCACGGAAACGCCGACTAAGCGGATGCGGCGGTACGATCCCAAATCCTACCTCGTTGCTCACGAGGATGACATGCCGGGCTTTTTGCTGAGCCACGCCCAAAGCCGTTAAAACGCTTTTTTCGATGCTGCTATCATCGGCATCAGCTAAGAGGAAATTTGAGATCCATAGCGTCAAGCAGTCGATAAGAATGACGTCGGAATACTCTTCAGCCGCGAGGGCAGCTCCGAGTTCGCATGGCACCTCAAGAGTGCGGTAGGCACCTCCCCGTTCCTCGCGATGCCGGTCGATGCGCTCGTGCATTTCAGCATCGAAGGCCTGTGCCGTCGCAACAAAAAGACGGGTCTCACCGAGGCGCAGAGCCAGCTGATGGGCGAAGGCGCTCTTTCCGGAACGCGCTCCCCCCGTAATAAGATGTAAGGGCATGGAAACAACCTTCCCAATCCACGAGGAGGCTAGGTTATTTCACAAGGCGGGAGGTTTGGAAACAGCTCTTTTACGATCTCTGAGGCAGGCGCAAGAGCCGGATTCCGACGTGTGCCAGCTGTTTCGCGCGCAGACGCATCTTGAGCTGACTGTCGCCGAGCAGGGGCAAGATGGCAAATGGAATTATGCGCAACACAGTTGAGAGCGCAAAAATCGTGTGATAATGCGCAGCTTCCAGGCGTTCGTGCGAAAGCAGGAAGTAACCGAAACTCGAACCGCCGAACATGGCGAGGGCGTTGAGGAGATTGGTCAAGGTGAGAAAACGCGCCCGCTCTTCGGGCCCCTGCTTCTCGAGCAGGAGCAGAGTCACGCCTAGCTCGTGGCAGCCCCAGGCTATCCCGGTGAACACATGGAGGATGAGCAGGTATACATACGAATCGGAAAAGTTCCAAAGGATCGCCGAGGGAATCACGAGCAGAGCGCCGAGATGGGTCAAAGAAGTAGCTCCAAATCGCTGCGCGAAGCTTTGGAAAAAACCGCTGACCAAGACCCGGGTGATGAAAGAAGTACCGATGAGTATCATATATTCTTGGTAGCTCAGCCCTAACTGATTGAGCATATAAGCATTGAAATAGGGCCCTGACACATTGATAGCGAAATGCGTCGTGATCATGAAAAGTATGATGACCGAAGTCCTTCTTTCGCGAAGCCAAGCTAGGCCATCGGCATGAAACAGCTGCCGGAGGCCCGTAGACCGCGAAGCTGTTCGGACTTCGGGATGGCGGGCGAGGAAATAGGTGGAAACAAAGCGGCATAGAGCGGCGATCGCGAAAATAAGCCCAAAAGCCTTGAGCTTCTGGCCGCCGTCGGCGATGTTTTGCAGCACAAATCCGGTGATGACCAGACCGAGTACCGTACAAAGCTGACCAATTCTCGCTCGCCAGGAGAAGAAAGAGGTGCGAAGACCATCGGGTATACTGCGGGCGACCCAGGCATTCCAACTCGGGCTAGCCGAAATAGCAGCCGACCAGTAGAGCGTTACCAAGCAGAATACGGTGCGTTCAAGTCCTGGGTCCTGCTTTTGAAAATTGAAGCCTAAAATCGCCAGACCTAGGAGCGCTAGACCCTGCGTCGAAGCACAGAGCAGCACCCAGCGGCGATGGGAGCGCAGAAGACGGACCCCGAGCGTTGCAAAGACCTGAAGCACCGAAGCCAGAAGCAGGGGAATCGTCGCGATCATGCCAGAGGTCTGGGCCGAGAACCCCATTGCCAGCGAAAATGCAGCAATATAAGTCTCTGAAAGGCCCACCATAAGGCTGTAAAAGGCGATATCCCAAAAACTCGCACGAAGCGTTGGCGAAAATTGCTGCACTGGGTTTGAACCTACTGAGGATGTGTTGGGGATAGGCGATTGTTGAGCATTTCCACCGAGAATGTAAGTAGAATTTTTTTAAGCCATCTTTTACGCGACTGGAAGCCCGCAGACGAGCAGGAGAAAAAATCAGAACTTAAAGAATTTTTAAAAGTAAGCGAGCTGCCGCCTAATTCTTAAGATCATCCTCTTTTACATCTTCTTGATACTTGGCCTGGGTATACCCGCAGGTTCGATGCGCTTCGCTCCGAATTTTGGGTGCATCGTTTATACAGACTTCCTGAGCGACATCGATTGGTTTTTCTTTCTCAGTGTCGCTGAGCAAGATCATCGCCTCCGCGTACTCGGGCGACTTGGGGTCGCCTTTCACTTTGCAGAGCAGCGAGACGGCGAGCATGAGATGGGCACAAGGGTTTTTAGGATCAAAGGTCAAAGCCTCACGATGATAGCGAATCGAGGTGTCGATGTCGCCGCGGATGCCCCAAATCCAATCAGTCAGGAACATATCCGGAACCAGGCGGTAGAAAAGCCCGAGGGCGAAGCGGCTCACTCCCTGCAGGGTGACGTTCGGGCGAAACTTGATATCGTAAGGCGAAGCAATGACTTCCAACCAGGTGTCGCGAATGCGTTTGCCGCTGCGAAGCGAAGCGAAAATGCCGTCGATACTGGCTACCTTCGCCTGTAAAGACACTTCAAAGAATCGACAGAGAATGTGTCGGGGATCTTTTTTGAGGCAGGTCTCAAGAATTTCAATCCCGCGTATGAGGTCGCTCCTGGCGCGAGCATGCTGCTCGGGATTTTGAACCATAGATCCGAGAAAGTAGGCGTCGGCAGCATAGAGCCAGTAGCCATCCAGCCAATTAGGCTCTTTTTCCAGGACACCTGCGAGTAGCTTCATCCGGCTTATATGCTCGGATTCGAGCAAGGGTGCCTTCTGAAATTTAGTGTGCATCGATTCGAATTGCTTCAGAGCATCAGGATATTTTTTAAGTCCCGAAAGGTCGACGGGATAGGGGGCATAGCTAGAGTCGGCTGTTGCAGATGGGCGCAAGAGGAGCGTGAAGCAGAAAAAGAGCCCCAGCAATAAAATGCTCACTCGCATGACAATCCCTTTGCGTTGATTACGAAGTGCCCATATTTTATCACAGAGCTCATTGTTTGGATGAATATTCCTCGGCCGGAGGCCGCCGTGCTGCAAACTATATCTTTGCTCTTTCTTTCCAATGTCTTCATGACTTTTGCATGGTATGGGCACTTGAAGACCCTCGGGTCAAAGCCCCTCTACCTAGCCATTCTAGTAAGCTGGGGCATCGCCTTCTTCGAATATTGCCTCCAGGTGCCAGGCAATCGCATCGGCTTTCAGCATTTCACGCTGCCACAGCTCAAAATCATCCAAGAGGTTATTACTTTAGTGGTCTTCTGTCTGTTTTCGGTTTTTTATATGAAAGACAAGCTGAACTGGAACATGCTCTGGGCTGGGCTCTGCCTTTGCGGAGCCGTCTACTTCATGTTTCGCGAATCCGGAGGCTAACCCAGCCGCAGGCGATTAGGACGAGCGACGTAAATTTTTATCGGAGGCCTGCTGATTGAGAGAATCCTCGACCTTTTCATAGATGAGTTCAACGTTGGCGACATTGGCTCTGGCCCGGGTTGACTCTTTAGCCTCTTTGCCGGGATTGTCGCCCGTGACGGGGTGCAGCTGCTCCCAAATTGTGAGCCGGCTCTTGCTTTCAATGATCTGGCGCTTGGCTTCGTCGAGCCGACCCAGTTTCATCGATAATCGCGCGATGATGAGCTTGACGGTCACCTCCTGGGGAACGGTCGCGAGCGAGGAAGAATTGAACAGACCCTGCTTGTAATAGGCGCAGGCTTTACGCAAGGCAGCCGCCTCTGAGATTTCGATCTTTGGCCAGCATTCCTGGGTGGTCTTGAAGACCTGGTGAACAGTCTGGGAAATTGTCGGACTTTTGGTCTCTATCAAGCGGGCATCACGGAGCAGCCAAGCCAGGCGCAGATAGTACGAAGCGAGGACTAGGCTGTCGCCTTTCGCAATATCTTCAATCATTTCCCACAAGAAAATCGCTAGCAAGTTGAGTTTCAAACCTGATACAAAGGCCGAACCTTCACTCTTAGGATCGAGGCGCAGGGTTGAGACGACAGTTCTGTACTGATCTTCTAATGCGCTTTGTCCGGCCTGATAACCTTTGCGGAAGCGGCCAAGGCTCATCGAGCCGTCCTTAAAGGGTGAGATAAAAAAGTGGTGATCAGCTGTGAAAGAGCAGAAAGGGCATTGCCAGAAATAATAGAGTTTAGGATCGACTTTTGGACTGACCTTTTTTGCCCATATGATACTGATCGGGCGCAAATCGATGTCGCGTCGGGTCTCGGCAAAAAGTGTGGACTTCAGACGACTGTATATTGATTTTTCACCACATATGAGACAGGTGCAGGGTATTTTTTGGAAGGGTTGGATCTGTGACTCAGGCGCGGAATTCATAAAATTCTCACATGATTCAAGTTAAACATGGCCAAGGGGCATTCAGATCGCAATATTGAGTTCGATTTATCTGTCTTTACTTCGAAAGCTGCCCCTATCCATAATATGTTAGTATGGCTTGTTTTGTGCAGTAAGAAAGAGAGGGCGAGAGCTATTAGTTGAAACATCTCCCCTAATTTTCGATCGCAGCTTTGTGGAGTGTTCATGGATACGCCTGAAATCAAAGAAGAAGTTAAGGTAATGTCGCAGAGTTCGTTTCACCGCTATATGACAGGCCCTGTCAGTCAGGCCCCGGCGTATAAGAGTTCTTTCGATCCCAACCGTAGAAGTGCGGGTATTCTTTCCCTTTTCAAGCTAGAGAATCTTGAAAAGGTGCTAGCTGAGCCGAAGGCTAAAGAAGCGCAATCCTTACCGGCATCTAGCAGCCCATCCGTCCTCGTAGGCCTTAAGGCTGCCACCTGAACGCTGTCCAGAGTAGGAGCAGCGAAGCTGCTCCCGACGCTTTTGACCTTGACAGATGCAAATCAAATCCCATGGTGCTATGGTTGGTTTTCTTTTTAGGGAACATCATGAGGACGTGCTATGGCCACAGAAACTCGCCAATTTCAAGCTGAAGTCAAACAAATCCTAGACCTAATGGTCCATTCGCTCTACTCACATCGCGAAATTTTTCTCCGTGAACTTATTTCCAACTCCTCGGATGCCCTCGATAAGCTTCGTTTTGAAGAGCTTCATCATCCCGAGTGGGAAACTGGCGATCAGGAAAAACATATCCGTCTGATTGCTAATCCTAGTGAGCGGACCCTTTCAATCGTCGATAACGGTATCGGTATGAGCTACGATGAAGTGCTTAAAAACATCGGCACTATCGCTCATTCAGGCACCAAGGAATTCCTCAAGCACGCGAAAGAAATCAAAGACCGTCCCGATCTTATAGGTCAGTTCGGCGTGGGTTTCTATTCCTCTTTCATGGTCGCTGACAAAGTTACCGTTACAACGCGGAAGGCGGGATCTCAGAGTGGCGTCTTTTGGGAGTCGACCGGTGACGGCAGCTTCACTATCGAAGAGAGAGCTAGACCCGAAGGTGTCGGCACGACTGTGACCCTGCACCTGAAGAAATTCGATGATGATGACAGCGTCGAAGATTTCAGCGACGAGTATACTCTGAAGCGCATAGTCAAGAAATACTCAGACTTCATCGCCTGGCCCATCAAAATGGAAAATACGCGTGAAGAACCTGAGTTGGATGCCGAAGGTGCTCCTATCGAAGGCAAATCCAAAAGCGTCACCGAAGACGAGATTCTCAACAGTCGCAAAGCTATCTGGCTGCGCTCGCCTCAGGATGTTAGCGAAGAAGAATATAAAGAATTCTATAAGCACGTCGCCCACGACTGGACCGATCCCCTGGATCGCATCCACTACCGAGCTGAAGGTTCGCAGGAATTCACTGCCCTCATGTTTGTCCCGGGTACCGTACCCTTCGATTACAATTATCGGGAAAGCAAGTGGGGCCTCTCCCTCTACGTGAATCGCGTTTTTATCATGGACCATTGCGAAGATCTGGTCCCCGGCTATCTTCGCTTCCTCCGCGGCGTTATCGATAGCTCGGACCTCTCCTTGAACGTATCGCGCGAAATCCTGCAGAAAGACAAGCAGGTCCAAGCGATCAAGAAGGCGGTAACCGGCAAAGTCCTCAAACACCTGCAGGCTCTCATCAGTGAGAAGCGGGAAACCTATGAGGCGTTCTGGAAGAACTTCGGAGCCACTCTCAAAGAAGGCGTTGCCAACGACTTCAGCAACAAAGAGAAGATCGAGGACCTCCTGCTCTTCAACTCGAGCAAGCAAGAGAAGCTGACGACGCTGGGCGAATACGTCGAGCGGATGAAGAAAGATCAAAAAGAAATTTACTTCATCACCGGCGAGTCTATCAAAGCGCTCGAAAGCAGTCCTTATCTCGAACGTCTCAAAGAAAAAGACTACGAGGTACTCTACTGTACCGATCCAGTCGACGAATGGGTTATGCAGTCCCTGTCCAAGTACAAGGACAAGCACCTACGTTCGATCACCAAAGAAGGTCTCGATCTCGATAGTGAAGACGAGAAGAAGAAGATGGCCGACGAAGTGAAGACCAAGGAAGAGGAGTTCAAGCAGCTGCTCGAAACGATCAAGGTCGCGGTCGATAAGCATGTTAAGGAAGTCAAAATATCAACTCGCCTCGTCGATTCGCCGGTTTGCCTTGTTTCAGGTGCTTATGATCCTTCCTCGCGGATGGAGCGCCTCATGGAGTCGATGGGTCAGTCCATGCCAAAAGCCAAGCGCATCATGGAAATCAATCCGCGGCATCCGATTTTCGGCAAGATGCAAAATCTTTCAGCTGAAACTCAGAAAGAATGGGCCGAGATACTCTATAACCAAGCGCTTCTCACTGAAGGTTCACCGCTCGAAGATCCAATGCGTTTTAGCAAGCAGATCTCTCAGCTCATGACCCAGACCATGTAAGCTTCAGTCGGCAAAACAGATCTTAAAAAAAGCCCCATCCATTGCGATGGGGCTTTTTGCAAGTCGCTGATTTTTCAAAAGGAGTGTGCCGGCAATATGTGCCGAGGCAGGCAGAAGGAAAGCAAATTATAATGGGATCATATTAAAGAGAAGAAGTGGAGCGGGTGAAGGGACTCGAACCCTCGACCTGCGCGATGGCAACGCGCCGCTCTAGCCAACTGAGCTACACCCGCTTTTTCCGATTGATCCTACGATCTCTCGAGGCGAGGTTTGTAAATACGGGCCTACACGATTCTTGTCAAG
>JBGSTX010000217.1:0-2489 GCA_041736305.1 Oligoflexus sp.
TGGCGCAGGTTCCATCGATGGCGACAGAGGAAGACGATGAAGCTAGTGTCGATAAAGCCAATCTTTTCCTGATGAAGAATGATGGACAAGCTGAGTTCGAAAAGAGTGAAGACACGCGGGTCCTTCCCGACGATGAATTGCCGCGTGCTGTAGCAGATGACTTAGAGTCGACGATTCCGCCAAGCGAGCAGCTTGAATCAGTCCAAATCCCGGCTCCATCGCATCCAGCTCAGGAAGCAATGTTTCTGGCTGAGCTCAACGATGAAGCAAAAGCAGATGACGAAGACTTAGCGCAGAAAAACCGAGAATTCAGCGAAGAACCGGCTACGGAATCTCCCGCGGAGACCAGAGTAGATGTCGATATCAGTGCGCGGCAGTCACGGCAGCCTCTTCGTTTGGACTACCTAAGTGAAGAGCCTCTGCCGAAAGCGAGTCATCAGATGGAAGCCTTCGCTTCACCCCCTGGCATTCCTTTAGATTTCAAAAAATCGTCAAGGGAAGAAGCAGAGAATTTTGCGGGAGATGACAAAGAATCGCTGCAGACCGTCGTACCTTTGCGGATGGGTCCGAGTAAGTGGACTTCCCAAGGAAACCTGGATACCAGGTCATTCCCTCCAGAAAACGAGCAGTCAATGATTGAGAATCGAGCGCCTGTCCGAGCGCAAGATTTTTTACCCGCGAACCTACTTGTCACCCGTCCAGGAGAACTTCGTTGGGACATTTTTCAAGAGCGGCTGCTTCTACTCAGCGATGCGATGAGAAACCCGGCCAAGATCGAAGGTTTCTTAAAAAATCTCTATAGGAGAGATGAGGAAAGCATAGCTACCCATAGAGCCAAGGTTCGTATCCAAGAATTCTTAGCTCATCCGCAAGACTCTAGCGTGCGCTGGGCTCTTCTAGAATGGGTATTCGAGCAACTCGATACTGAAGTGATGCACAGGCTATGGCTCGAGCTTCAGATGCAGAGGGAAGGTGCACAATTTTTCAGCGCTTTTCTCTCGAGACAGATGGAGCAGTTCGCTTATCGGAGAACGATAGGCATGATAAAAGACGCTTTAAAGCTTGAATTGGATCTGGCTTGGTTCGAGCTGAGCTACCCGTTCTTGAAGATGGGATGGGAACGCCTGAATCTCGTTCCCTGGTATTGGACACCTACTGATGGTCCTCAGGCCTTTATGGAAAAACTAGCCAAGCGAGAAGATCTGCTGCCGGCAGCGATCCTCGTTGCTAAAGCTTTCTAAGCGCGCAGCGCCAGAAGCAGCAGAAGGACGAAGATAGTCGTCAGGGTGCGCTTTTCACTTTTCAGAGCTGGCGAAAAATTATCCGGCCACATGATTTCTTCCAGCTTTGGCCAGCTGAGGGGAATCCAGCGGGGAACGCGCTGCAGGTAAACGATATACTCTTCGCCAAACTTCGACTTCAAGAGATTCTCTTCATACTGAACAATGAAGTAGTACTGGACCCAAAAAAGGACGACCGTAAGGATAAAAATCCAGGGCACTCCTCCGTAAATTCCAAATCCCGCCGTAATCAAAAAATTCCCGACATAAAGTGGATTCCGCACGTAGGAAAATGGACCTTCAGCTATAAGACGTTGACCTGTGCTCTGCGATCGGGTCCGCGATACGGTGCCGATGAATCCGACGCTGTATATCCGAAACAATTCCCCGGCCACAATGCAGATAATGCCGAAGGTAGCCGCTAGGACCGACGATTTGCCAAAAATCAGGAGCAGAAGGATAAGCGGAATAGGCGTGTAGTCGCGGTAGCGGAAAAACCATTCACCGATTTCGACTTTGTTCCCTTTGTCCATAGTCATGGTACCTTCCATATAATCCGGCTCTCCGATGCCCCGAGTGATTGCTTGGGTAGGCAGTGGGCAGCAAACCTCATCTTTTACAGACAAATATCAGAATTCGCATCAGGAAACTGCCACATCGCCACTTCTGGGTAGGGTGTGTGTCAATTTATCTAGTAGCTTTTCTTGCGCATGTAAGGCCTGCCAGGCTTCAGGACTCAGTCCCAGGAGCGGAGGGAGCACTCGGAAAAGCTGCAGATCCCAGGCTTCTCCAAAAGTTTTCCTAAACAGCTCTTCGAAGCATTCGCGGGCCATTTTGCTCTGAGAAAATAGATAGATAACGTCATCCTGGTCTTTCCAAAAAGCCTCGACATAGCTAATTGATGGCAGACTGAGCTTCAGGAGTTCTTCCTTCACCTCTTCTTGAATCTGCTTTTTCTGCACACGCTGCGGTTCGGGGCCACTCTCTTGAACTTGCCCGCGCGTTTCGCGCCAACGCTGCTTCATCAAGGCTTGCTGAAGTTGAGCGGAAACAGTCTTCCGGTCGATGCGAAGACGCAGGAGCACGCCGTCTTCAAAGAGGCAGTCGCTCAAATCCCAATTGTGGCTGTCGTCGGCACCCCGATCGAGTTCGGGATTTTCGGGCAGGACCCAGCCGCAACTCAGCTCACGAGCGGCTTTTTGCAGAGTG
>JBGSTX010000226.1:0-8535 GCA_041736305.1 Oligoflexus sp.
GACTCTCATGATGTCTCCCAAAATGTGTTTCACTCTCGCAGCGCGAAATTCGTGTGATGAGCGCTCTATAGACTATTTTTCTAATTTCTTCGACAGCTTTCCGACTGGCTAGAAATCGCTTCTGCTGACGTGGTAGCTCTGCTATTGTCGCTGGCCCGAAACTCTAATCCAACGACCCTAACTCCGGGATTTTATGCGAAACGCGCAACTTCTGCTCAAGTCCGGTAAGGAAAAGTCAATTCGCCAAGGTCACCCTTGGATATTTTCAGGAGCGGTCCATCACCTCGATGGAGTGGCTGTACCTGGCGACAGTCTTGATGTCTGTGACGCTCAGGGGCGGTTTCTCGCGCGGGCTTATTATAACCCTGCCTCGTCTATTATCGCTCGCGTTTTTTCATTTCTAGAAAATGAAGAGTGGGGCTACACGATTCTCCGCCAGCGCATAGCTGCAGCTTATCAACGTCGCAGCCGCCTCCGTTCAGCTCAGAATACTATGCAGAGAATCGTGGCATCGGAAGCCGATCTCTTGCCTGGACTGATTATCGATCGCTACGGCTCATGGATCGTCTTTCAAATCCTGACGCTCGGGATGGAGCGAGTACGAAATGATATTATTCGAGCCATCTGCGACGAACTAGAACCGGAAGGGCTCATCGAACGGAGCGATGAAGCGGTTCGATCGAAAGAAGGTCTCGAACTCCGCAAGGAAATTGTACGCGGTGATTGGCCAGATACTGGAATTGAAGGTCGCGAGAACGGTCTACGCTACCAAGTCGATCTCTGGGATGGTCACAAAACTGGATTTTATTTAGACCAACGCCACAGTCGGCAACTCGTCGGCAGCTATGCGGAAGGTCTAGACGTACTGAACTGCTTTTCGTACACGGGTGGCTTCAGTCTGGCAGCGGGAGCAGGTGGTGCCCGTTCGGTCGTCAGTGTAGATGCGAGCCAAGGGGCCCTCGATCTGGCCCAGAGAAATTGGTCCTTGAACGATCTGCCTGAAGACAGGCATACGAGTGTTCGCGCCGACGTCTTCTCTTACCTCCGCCAGCTGCGAGCCGAAGGATCCCAGTTCGATCTCATCGTTATGGATCCACCTAAGTTCGTCGCCGATAAGCGTCAGATTGATAAAGCTTGTCGAGGCTACAAAGATCTCAATCTCCTCGCACTGCAGCTCCTGCGCCCGGGGGGATACCTCGTGACATTTTCCTGCTCGGGACTTTTGAGCCGGGATTTGTTCCAAAAAGTGCTTTTCGGTGCGGCGCTCGACGCACGTTGCGACGTGCAAATACTTCACCATCTCTCGCAAGCCGAGGATCATCCCGTCCTGCTCAACTTTCCTGAATCGCTCTATCTCAAAGGGCTTTTCTGCCAGAAATTATGAGGAAAGAATCGATGTCTGACGCCCAAGTCGCCAAGCGCGAGGGTCACCTCGGCTACCTTATCGCCGGTTTTACTAGCCTACTCGTCGTCGCGTTCCTGGATAACGCGCGAGGTCCTCTCATTCCGGTGCTGATTGAGACGCTGAAGATCCCATATGAAACCGCCGGTCTCTTCCTGACCCTCGGCAACCTTTCTGCTATCCTGGCGACTTTCGTCATAGGCCGCGCTCTGCCCCATTTTGGAGAACGTCGAGTCGCGATTTGGGTAGGATGGATATCTATCTTCCCCGGGCTGTTTTCACCCTGGGTCTCGGGGAAAGCTAGTCTTCTCTTCTTAGGTATGATGCTCGGTGCCGTCGTCGCCATGCTCGGCTCGCTCTGCAGCATCCTGGCCGTCAGAGGTAGTCCGCCTGCAGACAAAAGCCGCTATTTATCCTTCCAGCAGGTCATGTATGGGGTCGGATCACTGGCGGCGCCGCTAGCCTTCAGCGGTCTGCTCAAGCTCAATATGGAATGGTGGTGGCTCTTAGTCTTGACCTCGCTAGCTCTATTCGCTCTGACCCTGAGCTTCATCTTCTCGCTACCGCCTGAAAAGATCGAGGCAAGCTCACCCCAGTCGACAGTCAAAGGTCAGAAAGGGATCGATCGGCGCGGACTGATCTTTATCGCTACTTTCGCATTTTATGTGGGAGGAGAGGTTCTGACTTCGATGTGGATGAGCAGTCTATTGGTCGATCACCAGGGCAAGAGTCCTGCAGAAGCCGCCAAACTGCTGATGATTTTTTTCGTTCTCATCGCCTTAACCCGCTTTCTTTGCTTTCTCTGGCTGCGGGCGCGCTTTGAGCAGGCGGTGATTTTTGGGTGCTTGCTCCTCGGCATCACGCTCGGCTTTTTGGGGCAGCAGGGCTACAGCTGGGCTCTCCCAGCGATGGGTTTAGTCGGACCATTCTTCCCGCTTTGCATGGCGCGCATCAGCACGCAGTTCCCTAAACAGTGGCAGCAGATGATGATACACGTCTACACGGGCATGCAGATCATGCTGGCCCTGATGCACCTCTCGGTCGGCAAGGTCGCCGATTCTTTTGGAATCGGTACCGCTTTCCTGCTAGCGCCCGGCTTTTTCTTTGTTTCCCTGCTACTGTTGATCCTCAGCACGCGAATGCATAAAGAAGCAGAAGCAGAGGCGGAAGTTAGGACGCTTCTTTAAACTGATTTTTTGAGGATCTGATCGAGCTGGACTTTGGCTTTATCAAACTGCGGATTGTAATGCAGACAGCGTTTGAGGTACTTCCCTGCTTCCGCGTCGCGACCCAATCGCCTTAGCGAGAGAGCTATATTGAAGTAGATAAGGGGTTTCAGCTTATCGGTCTTCACCGCTTTGAGAGCGGTCTCATAGAGCTTTAGAGCCTCGACCAGTTTTTGGTCGCGAACGGCTTTTACAGCTGCATTGTTGAAGAAGCCGGCGGCCTCTTCCTCCGACACACTGCTGCGGAATAATTCGAGTGCTTCCTCGAAGTGCCCCTGCTCCAACCTTACCTGACCGATCTGCTTTTGGGCCTGGCTACTCGAATCTGGATCGACCTTCACAGCTTCCTGATAGCAACTGATAGCCTTATCCAGATCACCTTTGCCATAAAGGGCGTCGCCCATCATGATTAGACGCTCGGGATTAGCCGGACTCAGGACATGCGCATCCTGCATCGTCTCCATCGCTTTATCGAAATGGCCTTGCTTCATCAGACTGCGCGCTTTGAGGTTCATGGCACGCAGGTTGGTAGGTTCTTTCGAAAGCAGATCGGAGGCTAGATTCAGCGATTCACTGAATTTGGCCTGTCGAAAACTGAGGTTGCCGAACTCCAACTTGACCTTATTATCATGCGGAAATTTCTGAAAGAGTTCGTCGATCTTATTGTCGACTTCTTGCTGGCTGTATCTATGACCGTCGGTCTTGCTTTCGCGTAAGAAGCGACTCAGCTCGTTGCTCTCTTGGGCAGTCGCGAGCATGTCGATCTGCTGGCTGATGTTCAAAGTTGCCGAACTGTAACTGACGACTTTCTCAATCAATGCATCGCTGGCAAAAGCCAACATGTTTGGCGTCACTTCGGGGACGATAAGCACCCGGATCATTTCAACCGACTGGAGAGTCTTGCCGAATTTCAAATGAAAAAGGCGACTCTGCGATTGGTCGACGGCACCCCAGTCATGGATGAAAATATTGGGCTTGAAATCAGCAAGCGCAGGCGTGACTTCGCTGAGCGCGCTGACGAAGCTAACTTTGTAGTTGCCGGAAGCTAAAGCTTTACGCAGCATCTCCCGATTGTTGCGAGAACAAAGGGACAATACTCGACGATTCATGAGATCGACCATATTTATCCTGCCTGAATCAGAAAAGCTCTATACTCATATTATATACGAACTTCATGCCAAGCGCCTCAGATCGCGAGCAGAGACTTGAAAAATTTTTGCCGATGTATGCCAAAGCTTCAGCATCTCCTAGAATAAAACTAGACCGGTTCTAAAAATTAAGGAGGTGGCAATGCTAAGAATTTCACCAGCCCTGGGCTCAATCCTGCTCCTGCTCTGCTCGGGAAATGCGTTTGCAGAAGCAAAACTGCTGCATTTTGATAAAGCGCACAAAGAGCACGAGTTCATCGTTCATATGAAAAGCGGCCCTGCACCCCGCTCATTCTTTAGACTAGCCGGAGTCACCCCTCTGCGGGCCTTCATATCGAGTCAAGCTTATCTCGTGAAGGTCGACAATGGGGAAGATCTCGCAGCCATCGAAAGAATACGTCAGCATCCTGACGTCGCAGCCGTAGAAGCCAATCGGATTTTTCGCTTGAAGAGACTAGCAAATGATCCCAATTTCTCTGCGCAGTATTATCATCAACGGATGCAAACTCCAGCCGCCTGGGAACTCAGCACAGGTAGCAAGAACGTCGTCGTTGGGGTTATCGACACCGGTGTGAACCACGAGCACCCCGACCTCCGTGATAATATCTGGACCAATCCAGGCGAGGCGGGCCTTGACGATCTAGGTCGCGACAAAGCCAGCAATCTCATCGACGATGATGGCAATGGTTACGTGGACGACGTGCACGGCTGGAACTTTCAAAAGAACGACAGCAGCTTTATGGACGACAATGGCCATGGCAGCCACTGCGCTGGCATCATAGGCGCGCGTGGTGACAATGGTATTGGCATTGCGGGAATTAACTGGGATGTGAATATAGCTTCCCTGAAATTCATCGATGGGGTGACCGGCGAAGGCGATACGGCAGGAGCTGTAGCAGCTATAGAATACGCCACTTCCATGGGAATGGATATTATCAACGCCAGTTGGGGCGCTACAGTTGAAAGCCTGCCCGGTCCTGACGAAGAGGATCTTCTTAGAGATGCGATAGCCGCAGCTGGAGAAAAAGGAATCTTATTCGTCGCTGCTGCTGGGAACGAAGCCTCCGACAACGACATGATCCCTACGCTGCCAGCCGGTTATCCGCTGCCAAACGTTGTTTCAGTCGCAGCGACAACGGCAGCTGATGGCGTGGCTTTCTTTTCAAACTTTGGGGTGCAGTCCGTACATCTTGGAGCGCCTGGGAATTCCGTACTGTCTACTGTGCTCGGAACGAGCATTGCTCGTTTCAGCGGTACGTCCATGGCCGCTCCGATGGTTGTCGGTGCTGCGGCCCTGCTTAAGGCGAAGTATCCTAAGATGGAAGCAGTCGATCTAAAGCAGCGACTGCTTGAAACCGTCGACCCCATACCCGCCCTGGAAGGTATCTCCATCAGCGGCGGCCGTCTCAACATTGCTCGCGCCCTCGCCGAATAATGAATCAGTCAGGAGGCCAGCTGTGAGAGAGAGTTCGATGTCAATGACAAGGGTCACCGTACTCTTCGATGCTCATTGTCCCAGCTGCCGCCTTCTGGCTTCGCTCCTTGCTGACGACTGTCCCTCCCATTGGCAGTATCTCGCATGGCAGGATTTTCCCGATCGCGAGCAAGGCCCAGCCTCCATGCGTGAAATGCCCCATCAGCCTCGTGAACTCTGTTTAGCAGTCGATGGCTCTTGGCTTGAAGGTGAGAAAGCTTGGGAGTTCCTCCTGAGGGCCGAACCACGTCTTCGCATGTGGCAGCGACTAGCTTCAAAAATTGGCATAGCACCACCTCTGGCTGCGCGCTGGCTACGCCTTATGGGTCATGGCCTTCGTCGCTTTTGCTCGGCCTGCTCTGAAACGAATTGACCTAAACCAGCATGACAACTTACCTTCCTCGTCCCAATCGAGTTCCCACACTTGCGAAACTTACTTTCTGCTGAGTGCGTAAGCTGATTCAAAGCTTGGCGGTTCAAGGTAATTTAGATTGCAAAGGTTCCTGTGTTCGCTTATGAAAATTTCGGATCAAAGAAAGGATCACACAACCTAACTCGAAGGAAACATAATGCTACGGACTCAGCCCCTCATCGCCCATGGGGTGCTCGTCTTGTTGCTGGCCTGTTCCAGAGGCAGCACCATTGACAGCGACCAAGTTGACCGCCCTGCAAATTTCAAGCTGAGCTCAGCTCCAACTGGAACTCGTGGCGAACTGCTTGAAGCCACTCACCTCGCCAGTCTTAGTAAAGACGAACTCGATGCACGATTTCAGACCTTGAAGGTTTCGGCTCGCAACGGGGTCCACATTTACAAAATCAACTACCTCACCCAGACTCCAGATCCGCAGCCGACTAGCATCGAGGCTTCAGGAATCATCGTCGTGCCTGACGCTGAGCAGCCTGTTTATCCTTGGCTGAGTCTTCAGCACGGAACCACGGCTGGCAAAGCCGATGCACCCTCTGTCACGCCTTCTGAGGGAATAATCGAAGCTTCTCAGGGCTTCGTTACGCTGGTTACGGATTATATCGGTGCCGGTGCGTCGAGCGAGGTTTTTCACCCTTACATCGTTGCCCAAGCCTACTCTGATAATGGCGTCGACATGCTGCGCGCTGTTAGAGATTACGCGAGCAAGAATCAGATTAAGCTCGGACCACTGTTTCTGAAGGGATATTCTGAGGGTGGCTATGCGACCATGGCTCTTCAGCGAACTCTAGAAACTCAGTTCCCCAGCGAATTTCCTCTGCTTGCTTCAGCCGCCGGTGCCGGCCCCTACGACATGAGGTTGGCTAGCACCAAACTCTTGAGCAAAGCGGATATCCATCCGGTCAACACACCTTTCGTAGTCCTTTCTTATAACCGCTGGTTGCCCCGTGGAAGTTTCGACTTGAGTAAAGTCTTCCAGCCGGACCCAGCTAAAGTGCAGAAGCTTTTTAGCGGTGCTTACCGAAACGCAGACGTTACCAACAACCTGCCGCAGAAGACTCTGGAACTCTATCAACCAGCTCTGGTCAACGACATTCTTTCAGCCAATCCGAGCTCGCCGGAAGCCAAGCAGCTCCTTGCCTGGTTCGATTCTCAAAGTCTACACAATAAAGGCTGGGTCCCGAAAACACAGACCCGCCTCTATCACTGCCAGGACGATGAAGAGGTACCAGTAGAAGCTACGACAGCGGCAGTAGAAAGCTTCAAGCAGCTGAAGCCCGACGCTCCCGTGGTTCCCATCATCATTCCCAGTGTGCCAGGCGCTCAACCCTATAAGCATACTACGTGCCCAGGGATCTTCGCGCCGCTCCAGTGGTTCGGTGAAATTCTCGCCCAAGCTCGGGTCAAGTAAGAAAGGATATTTGCAGCTATGCTGAGACAATATAAAAAGAGTCTTGTTTTCGCTTCTTTTGCCCCCCTCTTCGCTCTGCAGTCCATGCCGGCCTTCGCCGGTGGTTATCAAATAACAGAGCGCAACGCCCAGGGTCTCGGGCGAGCCTATGCTGGCGAAGCAGCTATCGCGCGGGACGCTAGTACGGTCGGCAGTAATCCGGCGGGCATGAGTCGTCTCGTGCGCCCAAGCTTCAGCGTTTCGGCTGCCACGGTCGATGCTAATCTGCACGTCGATGTCAAGGAAGCCGGAGTTAGGGTTCCTGCACTGGCAGCTGCGGGAATTCCAATTTTACCTGCCAGTGGCGAAACCTATTCGAACGAAGTCGCACCCGAGTATCCTATCATTCCCTCGGCCTATGGCGTTCTGCCTTTGAACGAGCGCATGGCGGTGGGCCTCGGCGTATTTTCAAACTTCAGTGCCCGCACCGATTACGATGCTGCGTTCATTGGCAGTTTGTTGGCGGAAAAATCTGAAGTGACGACAATCAACGTCAACCCTTCTTTTGCCTACCAGGTCAACCCGAAGCTTGCCGTGGGGATCGGCTTTAATGCAGTTTATGCCAAGGCTAAACTATCGTCGGCAAATCCTGCGGTTGGCCCGCTTCGTTTAAACAATGCCAACCTCCTCAATCCAACTACGGGCGAAGTTATCGTCGCACCAACAGGTTCTACCCTTGGTTCGAGCGAGATTACCGGTGACGATTGGGCTTATGGATGGAACGCGGGCGTTCTGCTCGAACCTACCCTCGGCACCCGTATAGGCCTTGCCTACCGTTCTGTTGTCAGTGCTCGACTCGAGGGTGATGCGAAATTTTATGGTGTGCCACGGGTCGATGCGTTTACCGACTTTGCTGGCCTAGCTCCTCTTACAATTCCAGCCATCGCCTCCATTAGTGTAGTCCAGAACGTAGGAGACGCTTGGGCACTCAGCGCGGATATCACGAACACCCGTTGGTCGAGCTTTGATGATCTGACGATCTATCGGAAAGATACTGGTGCAACGAGTTCGCGCGTACAAGAAGATTGGCAAGATGCCAATCGCTATTCGGTAGGCGTGGATTACGCGGCGCTTCCAGCCCTTGAACTTCGGGCTGGCTTTGCACTCGATGAGACACCTATTCCTGATTCGCACCGCACCCTGCGTATACCAACGGGCGATATGCGCTGGTACAGTCTCGGCGCAAGCTACCAGTTTAACGAAATGGTCAGCGTCGATGCGGGCTGGGCTTACGTTCGCATGTCACGCGTTGCTATTTCGGACAAGCGTGAGTTCGTCGGTCAGTCCTTTACAGCTGAACTGAACGGTTCGGCTCGCTCCGATGGGAATATCTTTGGAACTCAGCTTAACGTAACGCTTTAAGCTTTTCGTTTGATGTATGGGAGCCTGGGGGTATGAACTTTCCCCAGGC
>JBGSTX010000260.1:0-6231 GCA_041736305.1 Oligoflexus sp.
TGCTTCGATACTTAGGATCAGGGTGATGTTCAGCGATCTCAATCACAAGCATAATGCTGACGACGATTCCATGCAGGAATCCGGTGATGATGCCGAGCGTGAGAAAGCCCATCGAAGTTGGAGCCACGAAATAGCTCCAGACGAAAGCATAGACGAAGCCGAAGATTGCACCCAAAACCAGGTGTACCAACCACCCTACAGCATAGGCGTGACGTGGCTTATGAGTGAAGAGGGTCCCCACCGACGAAATCATTTCTGCTCGATGGATACCAAGGTACTGCAGAAAAAAACCGACTGCACCCATCGCCAGTGCTGCGAGCAAACCAGATGTTAGGATCGTAAGCAGTGTAGACATCGCTCTTCTCCTTCTCAGGGAATATACCCGAAGTAGATTTAAACTCTTCTCGTACGGCAAAGTTAAGGAGAAAAGCAGTTCAGACCCAACAAAAGTTATTTACGGCACAAGTGCGTGGAGTCTTGCACCTTAGGATACAAGCCAGTAGATTAATCTGAAGCTCAAGAGTTACGGAGTCTCCGCCTATGAGTTTACTGTTACTCGGTAAATGGAAACGCCTTCTATCTGGCCATTCCAGCAAGCACGATCTGAGCTACATCCTCGCCCAGGCGCGGCCTAGCAAGCCCTTATCCGAGCGGCTCGATTGGATGGAAATGCTCATCACCTGGTTGCGAGCACCTCTCTCTCCTTCTGAAGGTCATAGTCGCGAGGAATCGTCAAGCTCGATTCGCATCAAATTTCTCTTGCAGCTCCTCGATCGTCATCCTGATTGGAAACTAGCTGTAGCTCAACTCTGGGCGAGTCTCATTCGCGATCTGCGCGGCTATACGATGTTTGCTTCTTTAGGTCTTGGTGAAGAAAAAGGCTTTGCAGATCAGCTGACCGACATTATGGTCGAGCGGATTCTGCCGATGACGAACGATACCAATGACCTGACCGAACTCCTCACGCGCCTCTTTCCTGAAGAAAGAGACAGTGAATGGGTCGGCACTCTTTCGGAGTCCATGCTCGGCACGATCGTGCAGATGATAGAGCAGGAAGCCCCTGAGAAGTCTCTTCTGTGGCAAGCCCTTTATCAGGAAATGCTCGATGCGATCCAAGTTCTCGCGACCCAGATCGCGGGCAATGGGACTTCGCCTTCGCTCCTCATGCGTCTCGGTGCGCCTCGTCCCCTCGATCTTTCCTTTGTCCGACTCCTCCAAGAGATCATGGAACTCTTGCCAAAGCTTCGGGCCCAGGGACGATGCAGCAGCGAAGATATGCTGGCGTTGGGACAGATCCTGCGCGAGCTCGACAACTGCCAGTCGAGTATGCAGGAGGCCTTCAGTTATCTCGAGCGCCACGGTGTGAACATGGGCCTGGTCTTTCGGATGGAACACCAGAAGAACCTTCTCCGTCGCCTGCTGCTTTTAATTGAACATCTGCGCTTCACCGCCGCTGGGCACACGACGTCTGGAGTTCGCATTATGCTGAGCGAGCTGATTCGCTCGCTTTATGCCACGCGGCATTTTTCTGGGATTATGGGCAATAATCTAGAGCGCCTGGCTCTCCGGGTCGTCGAACATACGGGCAGCTCGGGTGAACACTACATCACCCGCACGCGCAGCGAATACATGCACATGCTCTTCTCGGCTGCAGGCGGGGGGATTCTTACGGTCGGTACGACTCTGATTAAGTATGTGGTGGGGAGTCTCAAGGCGCCCGCTTTTATCGAAGCCCTAGCCAACTGGACAAATTATGCGGGCAGCTTCATCCTGATGCAGGCAGCCCATTTTACCCTAGCAACCAAGCAACCTTCGATGACAGCGTCGGCTCTCGCCAAAAAGCTCTCTATGGGCCAGGGCAGTACCAAGGGTCTCGCTCTCGCCTACGAGATTCGGCATATCGTCCGCTCGCAGTTTGCTGCGGCGCTGGGCAACATTGGGCTGGCGATTCCCACGGCTCTGCTACTCGCCTGGGGCATGCAGAAGAGTACGGGACGAGGCTTTTTTCCGCCCGATTTCGCGATCTACTCTGTGAAATCCTTAGATCCCCTGCGGACTCTAACACTTTTTTACGCGGCTCTGACGGGTGTCCTCCTTTGGGTGTCAAGTTTGATTGCCGGCTGGTTCGACAACTGGGTGGCCTTCCTCCGACTTCCTGAACGCCTCGAGCGCAACCGCTCTATTCGTCGCGTTTTTGGCAGGCATGCGGGGATCTATGCGGCGAAGTTTCTGCGTAAGAATAGTTCGGGTATAGTCGGCAGTATAGCCTTGGGTTTCTTTCTCGCCTTCGTCCCATTCCTCGGCAAGATATCAGGGCTGCCGCTCGACGTTCGGCACGTGACCTTATCCTCAGCTCAGGTGGCTATTGCTACATTTTCGGCCTGGGATAAAGTTTCACCGGAGATGATCGCCATGGCTGCCCTCGGAATTATGGGCACTGGCCTGCTTAACTTCGGCGTTAGCTTCTGGTTGGCCTTGAGTGTCGCCACGCGGGCGCAAAGAGTGAGGGCTACCGTAAAACGGGCTGTTTTCCGGCGCTTTACTTCCCTGCTTCGCGAGCAGTCTTTCAGCTTCATTTTTCCTACCAAACGCAGCGAGGAAGAGGGGCTCAACGAACTGATCTCAGCGGCAGCGAAGAAACAAAACTCGAGCGATGGACCTGTTTCCAGGTAGCGAGATATTCCCTTTCGGGGACGAGAAGCTCAGCTGGCCGATCTTCAATTGCCATTTGTACGTCATGGATAGATCTAGGGATTTTCTAGGGGTGATCTCGTTCATGCGCCGATATGTTAAACAAGCAGAAACTCGAATTTTTTGATTCTGAGTCTATTCTAGCAAACTAATAGACAAAAAGCCGAAGCTACGCCTGTCATGAACAATGACAGGCTGCCTAGATCTTATTTGCATGGATAATGCACAGGATTTCTAGCACTATTTCGATCACATTGCAGGGGTGATCCACGATCGTTTCAAGTTTAACTCTCCGTACTCCTTGTAAGATTCTTCTGAACATCATCCTAAGCACCGAAATATCTTGCTCATGAGCGATCAATTCCAGAATAAGGACGAGCGGGTTTATTTTGGCACAAATCTTGGAACTATAGCTAAACAAGTAGATCACTTATTTCAAAGATGCAGCTTAAGGAGCGCTTATGCAATTTCCATCTTTCGTTCGTTTCAATATTTTAGTCGGTTTGACTCTTTCCACCTTTAGTACTGCTTGCCAGAATTCAAAAAGCAAAACGTTCGAACAAGGCAATTCTGTCACGACCTACTCGAATTCACAGATGATAAGCAAAGAAATGGAGTCTTTTCTAAGCGGTGACCAGTATGAAGAAGCTGTCGACGAATTGGGAACGCTCACGCCTTTGGAATATTTTGAACAGACATTTGCTGACCTTTCCGTAGGTAGCATAGTTATCGAAACGGAAACTCTCGATGTAAGCGAAGACGATATTTCCGCTTTGAACGAACGCTATACCGATCTGAATCTTGCATATGGATCGATGGCGGAAATGTGGAAAGATAATAATGTCGATCCCTACGCTTTGGGTAGCGATGACTACAAAGAAGCTATTTCTGTTATGCTTGATGCCATATCAGGGGACTATAGTGAATCGGAAGAAGATGCTTCGGAAGCTTTATCTCTCAAGGGTCCCTTCGCAGAACCCATTGCTGCTGTTAAGATGTGTAAAATAGCTTTGAGATGTAAAGACAACCCAGGCCAAGCCGCCAAAGAGTTCGTTAACATTGATAACTGGAAGCTGATAGCTGAGCACCAAAAAACAGCTAATACTTTAGTTGGAGCTGCGGTCAGAGTTGGCAAGTTTCAGAAAGCTCCCCATATGGATGTCGCTCACAATGCCGCCAAAACAATGATAGCTTGTGCTCCCGCAGTTGTCGGTGTCGCCAATGCCTTTAATGGTTTGGTACAAGATACTGGTGATACTGACTGTCAGGCAAGCTTCTAGAGGTAAGGCGACATGAGGCGTGCAACGCCGTCGCGCAGCCTGGCTAGGAAGGGCCTAGCTTGAATTTCTTCTATGGTGAGTCGTCGCGCTCGGGCCAGTCGTTCTTCGATGAGCCCATCGATGCTCGCCGCGAGCTTGGGGTCATAGGCTTCTATATTGAACTCAAAATTCAAGCGTAGTGAGCGCAGATCCCAGTTGGTGGAACCGAATACGGACCAGATGCCATCGACCGTCATGAGTTTGCTGTGGTCGAAGGGACCCGACGATAGCCATACGCGACAACCGAAGGCAATGACCTGCCAGAGCTGGGCCCAGCAAGCCCATTGCACCATCTTGAGATTGATCTTTGCCGGAATGATGATATCTACTTCGATGCCGCGAGCTGCCGCTACACCCAACGCTGTCGAGAGATTAAGATCCGGTACAAAATAGGGCGTGACGATGCGCACCCGCTTCTTTGCAGCGGCTATGGCCGCATGCAGCGTGAGGGCCATCGCATGAATATTCTCGTCAGGACCATCAGCGATGCCGCGAGCTATCACACCTCCCCGCAGTTCCACCGCACGAAACCAAAGCTCTCCTTGCAGGACTTCCCGCGTGGTAAAGAGCCAGTCTTCCGCAAAAACTTGCTGGAGTTGACTGACGATAGGGCCTTCGAGGCGAAAGTGGACATCTGCTGTAGGTAGATTCGAGGGGGCCTGGACCAGATGATTTAAGCGAAAATTCATGCCTCCCGCAAAGCCGATATGCCCATCGACCACGATAATTTTCCGATGGGTGCGCAAATTGAAAAGGGCGATATTCCGAAAAGGTATGAAGAGAGCCGCTGGAACTCCTCTTCGCCGGAGGAGTCGATGCACATGAGGAAAGCTATAGCGAACGCCTACCGCATCGATGAGAACGCGCACTTCCACGCCGCGATTATGGGCAGCGACGAGTTCGTCGACCACGGTAAGACCGAGGGAGTCGCTGTCGAAGATATAGGAGACTAGAGTGATCGAACGCTCAGCCTGCCGGATAGCTTCAAGCATCGCCGGATAGGCCTCTTCGCCGTTGACGAGCAGCTCAATTTTATTACCGCGGAGTAGGGGCCTGTGAGTGACAAAAGCGACAGCCTTGCTAATCTGAATCAGAGTCTCGCGATGTTCTGGAAAACTGACCCCAAGCTCATCAAAATCAAGCGCAAAGCGTGATAGGCCAAAGGGTAGGCGCTCCTTAGGCGTTCGAAGTGCTACAGCCTTGCGCTTGACACGATTGATACCCAAGAGAAAATAGAGCAGTGCCCCTATACCGGGCGAGAGGATAATGAGACCCGCCCAGCCCAAGGCAGATCGGACATCTCGCTTCCAAAGTATGGCATGACACGCCGTAACCAAGGAAACAGCGCTAGTAATAACAGTAAATATGTAGGGCCAATATTTAGCGAGCCAATCCAATTGCGCCTGTTCGGGCATAGAGTCTTTCCTCTCGCGACAAGCAAGCCTCAATTGTGTCGAGACTGTGGCTTCGATGCAAGCCCCTATCATCCTCAGACTCTTCGCTAAGACAGTATGCAATGCCAAAATCTTAGAACTCAGTCCTTATCTCGCTTTAACAGCTCGACTGTTATAATTAAATAGTAGTGCGACTCTAACCCCCGCAAGAGGAGATCCTTAGAATGCGTAGAAAACGGCGCATAGGATGGCAGAAATTTAGCTATTTCTTCGCGATGGTTCCTCTCGATGCACCAGCATCGCATCGCCGCATGATTCATTGGACGCCAGGGCTGGGATATAGCCCGGGCCTGCCAGGGGCACGGCGTGTCGTCGCACCTCAATTAGCGCGCCGATATGAATGGATGCTTTGCACGCCTACCGTGAAAAGGAAGCGCCCTATGAAGCTTGAGATCTTTGTGCCCAGCATTTAGAGCTTATTCTGCAGCATTTACTGTCACAAGTGCACGATAGCAAAAGTTCCTTTTAACTCTCGTGCCCTTGTTGACAGTCTCTGGATAGTCTCTGGCGCCCAAAGCGCCAGAGACTATCCAGAGCGTAGCGATGGATCTCGGTGCACTACCCATAGCGTTTTTAGTCTTCCCTACCAATGCAAATTCTTGTCCCACAACTTTCCCATTTTTCTTCAAGCCGCATTGAAGGGAGATGCCCGTTTACCATATCCTCTCTCGCCATTTCTGCGAGTAGATTTGCTGCATCGAGCAGACTATCTTCAATTGTCTGCCGCGCGTTGGGATTTATTTCCTCCACAAAAAAATTGAGCACAA
>JBGSTX010000280.1:0-8244 GCA_041736305.1 Oligoflexus sp.
AGGTTTCCTTGCCGATCTTGATCGTCGCGACGCCGCAGCTTAAAGTCACGGGTATCTGCACGTCCTCAAAGATCATGACTTCATCCTGAATCGCCGTCCTCAGCTTGTTTGCAGCGATCGAAGCGTTGTCGTAGTTGGCTGCGGGTAGGATAACCAAGAACTCCTCGCCACCGTAGCGACAGCAGATGTCGGTTTTTCTAAAGGTCTGCTTCATCAAGCGAGACACCGTTCGCAAAACATAGTCGCCGGCTTGGTGCCCGTACTTGTCGTTGATCTTCTTGAAAAAATCGATATCGCACATCACTACAGAAATCGGAAAGCGCTCGCTTTCCGGCATAACTACCATGCGTTCGACCTGTCCCGAGAGATATTCCTCAAAGTAGGCTCGGGTGAAAAGGCTAGTCAGAGTATCCGTAATAGACTGAATTGCCTTGTCTTTATACTGTCCTTGAAGATTTGTCTCGGCGGTAACGTCCCGAATCAGGAGGAAAACCCCATGCTTTTTCTGAGTCTGAGCATCAATGATAGGGTAGGCACCGAGTATGAGATTGAGATTCTCGGTCTTTTCCAGAGCGTTGCCTCTAACTTCGTCATAGCGGGTTGGCGCGTCGAGAGCCAGAAAATCTTTGTAGCTCAGGCCTTGCTCACCTAGAGACAAAGACATAACCGCATCAAAGCTACTGCACTTCATGAGCTGACGGGTTTTCATTCCGGTAAGCTGCGAGGCCATCGTATTCGCCTTGACGACTTTGCCTTCAGTATCCAGTACTACGTATGCATCAAGCAGTACCTTAGCAAACTGCTCGTAGCGCGCGAACTCAGTCTGGACTGAAACCAAGTTTTCGAGATTTTTTACTGCTTCTGACATTTACGCACCCTTGCGAACCCAGGTTCTCATCTGCAAAGCTTAATCAGAATCAAGCTGCTATGAAAGCAAAATACTCTTCTTCGACTTCTTCAAGCTGCATGGGAGCCTTGCACTGCTGACAAGCCATCTCAGCAATCCCCTGATCAATGCTGCTCGGGAGGTTCTTACCCGATTCAAAGAGCATCTTCTCATCGTGACCGCAGGCATCACAGATCAGGCTACCATAAACGGATTTGATAAAGGCTTTGCCTTTGAAACTCGGTATCATGTTGATTTGCATTACGATTTCAGGCACGCATTCTTCGAAGACTATGGTCTGCTGATCTTTTTGAAGTTCGCGCATGAAGTTGATCCAGCTCCGAACTCCACAGCTATTCACTGTGCTAACGTTTTTGAAATTGAATACAACATTGTGCTTACTTACCTTGGGTAAGAGTTGGCTGAGGTGAACCTCGGCTTCCGCATCGATTGGTCCAGTATAGTTTACCAGGCACCATTCGTTCTTTTGCGAAATTTGGATATTAATACCCATTACTAACCTCTTTCGTTGGCAAATCACCAGCACACGTATCTAGGATCGGTGTGAGAGCTAAATCCTTTAGCCAAAAAAAGAGGCTGCCAGAGGCAGCCTGCGCAAAGAATTCTAAAATGTTGATATTACTTGTTTTCTCGTAGGTAGGGGGTCGAATTCAAATATTCCTGAATGTGTTCCTTGATCCGCTCAACTTCAGTATCCCCAACAACGTCCTTCTCGCGGGCTTTCAAGAGCTGGCGATTGAAACTTTCCCAGAGTAAGGGGATCTCATAGTTGCGAGTGATCAGCAGTTCTTCGATCGGATCGCCGATCGTCGTCTTGGTGATTTCCCACTTACCGTCTTCTTTGAGTATGATTTCAGCCTCATTGATAGCTCCAAAGAGGTTGTGTTCATTGGCCAGACTCTCCTGGTAGGCGCCGACCAAAAAGAAGCCCAGATAATAGGGTTTAGAAGATGGCGAGTGGAGGTCGAGCACGTTGCGCATGTCGCGACGATCGATGAACTTTTCTAGACAGCCGTCGGAATCACAGGTGATGTCGACGATCGTGGCTTTGTGAGTCGGTTTTTTCTCGTGATGCGAGAGTGGAATCACGGGAAAGAGCTGATCGATAGACCAGGAATCGGGAATCGACTGGAAAATGGAGAAGTTCGCTAGGAACTTGCTAACCATACGCTGCTGAAGGACTTCGAATTCCTCTGGCTGATGCTTCTCGTAGGACGAGAAGAAAAGGGCTCGACGGCAAATTCTATAGAATAGCTGTTCGGCTGTTGCCCGGTCTTGCAGCTGCACATATCCGAGGTTGAAAAGCGTGAACATCTCTTCGTAGTATTCAATCGCATCGTGATAGTATTCCACGAAATTCTTGCGGTTGATGTTATCGAGAATGTACTTGAGCTCCGACAGACCCTTGTGGGCGGATTTATCGGTCGAGACGGCTAGATCAAACTCAGTGCCAGTCGAAAAGCTTTCGGTGCCCTGAACTTCTCGGACATCCGTTACGACGATAGAGTGATAGGCGGCGATTACGCGGCCGCTCTCGGTCACTACCTGCGGGCAGGGGACATCCTCTTTCTTACAGACTTCACCGATTTCATAGATAACGTCGTTAGCCAGCTCTTGAAGCGAGTAGTTAGCGCTCGACGCAAAGGAAGTCTTGCTACCGTCATAATCGACGCCGACTCCGCCGCCAATATTAAGACAGATAGGACGGTAACCCATCTTGTGGACTTTGGCGTAGACGCGAGACGCTTCCTTGATCGCATTTTTGATGCGTTTGATCTCAGTTACCTGAGAGCCGATGTGGAAGTGCAGCATGTAAAGCTTATCATTGAGATTAGCTTCTTGAAGCATCTGCAGACACTGGAGTACTTCTATCGTCGTGAGACCGAATTTCGAGGACTCTCCCGACGACTTAGCCCATTTGCCGGATCCGCGGCTATAAAGCTTGACGCGCACGCCGATGTAAGGGCAATGCTGCGGCTGCAATTTCGCCTGATTAAGGATCATTTGCAGCTCATCTGGACCCTCAACCACCATTACGACATTTTTACCCATGGCTTTGGCAATGAAGCCGAGGTCGATGAATTCGCGATCCTTGAAGCCGTTACAGACAAAGAGGGCATCTTCGGCCAAATCGTAACTGAGAGCAGCCAAAAACTCTGGCTTGCTACCCACTTCGAGACCGTATTTGTATTTGTAGCCGCACTTGACGATGCTATCGATAAATTCACGGCGTTGATTGACTTTGAAGGGGAAAACAGCGCGGTGCGTGCCTTGGAAATTATATTCCCAGATAGCTTCCTTGAACGCCGAGTGGAGGCGGGAAATTTGATTCTCAATAATCTGTGGGAAACGGAGAATCATGGGTGCGTGAATGCCCAGAGACTTGGCCTTGCTGATAGCTTCTGGCAAATCTATTGTCAGATGCTCTTCACCGGTGGGATGGGCCACGACGTTGCCATTATCAGCAATGCTAAAGTAGCCTGCACCCCAGCCATCTATGCCGTAGAGTTCGCGAGCTTCTTGTATCTGTTGGATATTCATCGCTTTTTCCCTGCCAAAAAAGACCTAAAGTAGCGATACTCTAGTGATCTGCTAGCAAATTGCAAGTTCATTTAGGGACTAGCTCAAAATGCTTCTCAATCGAGAGCTGAAGCAGCTCGCAAATGCGGCTGCTCGAAGTAGACAATCGAACAAGGTCCCGTATATGCTCGCGCCTTGTTTTTTAAGGAAGGAACCGCAGGTGAGTCTACGTCTGAGTACGGGGTTTTGCCATGGCCTGCAGCTCAAAGAGCCGGCTGAGGGCACGCGACCCACTGCCGGCCGTGTCAGAAGCGCTGTGATGAACTCCTTGCAGGCACGCCTGCCCGGAGCCCGAGTGCTCGATCTATTTGCTGGCTCAGGAGCCGTGGGAATTGAGGCTCTGAGCCGCGAAGCGAGCTCTGTTACCTTTATCGAGAACAATCGTGAGGCCTTAAAGGCCCTCGAGCAAAATCTTGCTGAAGTGCAGAAGCGAGCTGCCAAGCAGGGAATTAAGATTCAGAGCAGGATACTCGCGGAAGATGCCGCGCGGGCTCTGCGGCGATGTCAAGCTCAGGACTTCGATATTATCTGGCTCGATCCTCCCTACTCCCAGGTCGAAGAACTCCTGGCAAGCATCGGCCCACTTCTCAAAGGACTCTTGCATCCGGGGGGTCTGCTCGTTATTGAAAGCGATGTCGGATCTCAGGACTACCTTCGCGAACTTTTTCGAGGTGAGGCCTTGGAACATGTAAAACAGAAGATTTATGGTAGGGTTTCGATAAACTTCTTTCAACATGCAGAGGACGAGGCCGAGCAATGAGCGCAGCACCCCGCATAGCCATCTTTCCTGGCAGTTTTGATCCATTTACTATCGGCCACGAGCAAGTGGTCGAGCAAGCTCTCCACCTCTTCGATCGCATCATTATTGCCATAGGTCAGAGTTCGTCGAAGAATGCTCTGCTTTCGACGGAAGAGCGACTGGCGGCGATCGCTGAAACTTTTGCCGCTGAGCCTCGCATTGAGACAGCGGCTTTCTCGGGTCTGGTGGTAGATTTCGCGCGTACCCGAGCGGCGAGCTTTCTCATTCGTGGCCTGCGCAGTGAATCAGATTTGGCCTATGAAATGCCTATGGCACATACCAACCGCTGCATGGCACCAGGCATTCACACGGTCTTTTTTCCAACCGCTGCGGAAAAGTCTTTCATATCTTCGACGCTAGTCCGCGAAATTGCTCGAAACGGTGGTGACTTCACGCATTTTGTTCCCGAATCCTTTATTCGCCGCCTAAAGCGGAGTTTCAGTTAGAGGCTGCCAAGCGAGGGGCTTTCGGACTTTTTTGGCAAGTCGCAAGCGGGAAGTCACGCGAGCGAATTTTCCTTGCAGGAACGACTGCGTCACCTATCCTCTGGGGACACTTGACCTCGATTCGAAAATCGTTTCTAATGGAAGAAGATCCAAATTGAAAACAAGGTCGGGTTAGGTGAGGTACGCGTAGCTGCCTCGGCATGAAATGCAGCTATAAAAGTTTCGACTCGAAGCTTGTAGACTTGACCACCATCGGGAGCGAGCATGAAAAAGGTTGAGGCCAATCGTTATCCACACTCGGCAACCTTATTCAAGTTTTGCAAAGAAGCGCTTGAGATTCGCTACGATGGCAATGTCAAAGTCATCGATCAGGATGTCGGAGCGATTCTCGGCTATGATCCAGCTGACTGTAGCCACTGGAAAAAAGGCAAGAAAAACATCCGCTCACTGAGCACTCTGCGCAACATCGCCGATCACCTGAACGTCGATGAAGGTCTCTTGATCGATATCACTTCGGGCAAAGTATCGCTCGACGAAGCGGTCTTCGAATTCAGAGGTTATGGCAGCTTTATGCTGAACGGCAAGCCGCTCGATAATCTGAAGAAAGAATACTTCAAGAATTCTGGTCGCTGGCAAGCCGGCTCGGGCCAAGTACCAGCCTTCGAAGAGATCTTCGATATTCATCGGGCAGCTGTCCTCGCCATGGCCGACGAAGTCATCACTCTAGGTGCCTTCACGGAAGCACCCCTCTATATTCCCGAAGTCTTTCGCATGTACCCAGGGATTTCGCTGATCGTCAATCCAGAGCTCGATACGGCCTCGCTGATCGCTCACGAAGGCGAAGGACAGGATCTCAAAACCATAATCATCTGTCGTGAAGCCGAAACCCGCCCCTACGTCCGCTTTCTAGGTGCCAAAACACTGTTCAAGCATCTTGCTCTCAGTCGACATCCTAAACTCGAAGGGCTGGCTGATGCTCCTCCCGAGATTCTCGAAATCCAGTCCAATCTCTTCGCCGGGGCCTTGCTAGTTCCTGGTCCGATGCTCCGGAGAGAAGTCGACCGCATCGATACCTCCTTTGACCTGGTCCGTCAGTTAGCGGAAATCTTCTGGGTCTCACGTTCCTTGATTAATCAGAGGCTCCGAGACTACCTGGAAAACGGTAACTGAGCAGCAGCGGCCTCCTAGGCCGCTTTTTTTTATTTAAATTTAGTCTGCTAAATTAGATGCTTAATCCCCCTCCAGAAAAATTTAACCGCTTCGATTCATACCTCCGCTCAAGCTTTCAGCCCAAGGTCCGAAACCATACGCGTATGCAATGGGTCAACTGAGCGATTGAGAACTGAGAATGAGCCAGCTTTTTAAACTCAAAAACGGCACTGTCCTTCTCTCTACCGAGGCGCCCGGAGGCGTTTACAATTCCGGACAGCTGAAGAAAATAGCTGAGCTTTGTTCGAAGGAGCTTGCCGTGGTCAAAGCCACGGAAGATCAGCGACTCGCGCTCTTCGTTAAAGAGAGTGAAGTTGAAAGAGTCATAGCCCAACTGCAAAGCATGGGGCTTGGAGTCCGGAGCTATCAGGACGGTCTGCATCAACCGATCGCCTGCCTCGGTGAACTCTGTGAGCAGCACGAACAGCCTGCTCTCGCCAGCGCTATGGACCTGACTAAAGCCATCGCCGACATCGCTTTGAAATCCAGTCTCAAAATTGGCATCAACGGCTGCGCACGTTGCTGCACGCCCTGTCATACATTTGATATATCTATACTGGGCGAGCCCAATGGCTATCGCATCAGTCTCGGTGGCAAGAACTCCCAATTTCCCGAACTCTCCTCATTCTTCGCCGAAGGTGTACCGGCTAAAGAGCTGCCACAGCTCATCAAATCAGTCATCACTCTCTTCCAAAAACACGCCGAAGCTGGTGAAACTCTCCACAGCGTGCTCGAGCGCTGCGGAGTCGAGGAATTTATCCAAGCCTTGGCTCCTTATAGTCAGGACGCCGCCCATCGTGACGATCCCTTTGCGACTGTGGGAGAAGAGGTTGAGCCGGCCGAGTCCGCTCCAGCAGAACTCATCGACACCGACGATATCAGCCTCGAAGACGACTTCAGCTTAGCAGCCGAAGAAGAACCGATTCTAGCCGGCGGTGCAGATGAAATAAGCCTTGAAGAGGACTTCAGCCTAGCTCCTGAAGAAGAGCTACTGGCGGCCGGTGATGCAGATGAAATAAGTCTCGAAGACGACATCGGCCTAATACCTGAGGAAGAACCGCTTCTAGCCGGCGATGCAGATGAAATAAGCCTCGAAGACGATTTGTCGAGCCTTGAGGAACCCGACCTGGCTTTTGATATCGAGGCCTCAACCCATGCTCCTGCAGATTCTAGCGAATTGAAGCTTGAATCCCCGGAAGAGGATTTCTCGCTCGGCATGGATTCGACGGACGCTCTTGAAGAAATTACTATCGATCGCAATGCGCCTTCGACTCTAGGCGACGATATATCACTCAATGACGACGACGCTGGTTTGGACGACGACCTGCTGCTTGAAGATGACAGCTTCGCTGATAACGGTGATCTCGAACTCGAAACAGCCGTGCTCGAAGAAAGTTCTAGCAAGCCACTCTCACTCACCACGGCCGCGAGTGCCGTAGCGGAAGAATCAGAGGAATTGGAGCTCGCCAGTCTCGAAGATGATATCCTGGAACTCGATGAATCTGACCTCGCCTATGAGGAGATTCCTGAGCCAGTGAGTGAAGTATCGGCGCCAAGCGCTCTAAGCAGCGATGTATTCGATCAAGAAATCAGCATGGAGTTCAGCGAAGACGAACTCGAGCCCATTGCGGCCGTGGCACCTGTGGCGGAAGAAGCCCTAGTTTTTGATGAAGATCTCGATAGCATCGAAGAAATGGACGAATCAGCTGAACTCGATCCAAGCCTTGAGATCGATGAGCAAGTAGCCCCACTCGAAGAAGTTGACACCCTCAGCTTCGAAGATGACGAGGGGATACCCGATTTGGATGGTGGTCTCGATCCGGACGAACTGCAGAAATTGGCAGCTGTCCAGAATAGCAAGAGCAGCGAGAAAACCGCTGCTTCAGCTGCTGCTGCTTCCGTCAGCAGCCTGCCGGAAGACGGCTTTGAACTCGAAAGCGTCCATCTCTCCGATGAAGAAGAAAGCCACTTTGAAGCGAAACTGCAAGCTTCCATTGAAGAAGAGTCGAGATTACTGGCGGATGTTCCTGACGACTCTAACGAAGACGATCGTCAGGCTGCTCTTCACCTTCTGGAAGAAGACGAAGTCCGAGCTGCCCCTGCTCCAACCAAAGCTCCCACAGGAGCTATCAGTATCGCTAAATCTCTTAAGAAAACAGCTCAGCCCACTTTCCGCTTTGCGGGAGTGAGCTTTGAAGACCAAATAATGAGGCTTTCTTTCATCTCCGGTGCTTATATAGACGTCGATCTCAGCACGTTGGAGGTCGATGAAGAACGAGTCATCAAGTTAGATGATCTTCAGC
>JBGSTX010000285.1:0-17207 GCA_041736305.1 Oligoflexus sp.
CACATGAAAAGGATTTTACATGAAAACCTTAGCGATTCTAATGGGTCTGACCCTTTCTACGTCTGTCTTCGCCAACCAGAATCAGTACACGTATAAAATCGTTCCTCACGAAGAAATCGATCAATACCTAGTACCAGGTAGCGATGCTACTGGGACTCCCGAAGCTCTCCAAGGCCTCTGGTGGCTAGACGGAAATCCGGTCCACGATGAAGTCATTTCCTTCGCGGGCGCGCAATTTCAGCCCATAGAAGAAGCCGGCAAAGTTGTGGGTTATGAAGCTTTTTTACCTGTTTATGACGAAGGCGTATGGTCTTGGCACAACGATGTGGGTGGTTGGAGAGGCTACATCGTCGCTCGTAAAGTTCGCTTGACCTATCATCTCGTTTTCGATGCAAACTTCACTAGTGGCGACATCACACCTGTAGTCAAGCTCCTTCCAGGTCAAGAGCCTGTTGAAATTCCTCAGTCTTTCTTCGCCTCTTTCACAATGGATCTTGTGAACAACAACGAGTGGAGCCGCGACACCGCGGTTTTAGGTTCAAAATCAAATTATCGCTTCCGTCGCATAGTGGATGGCGAAGGTACTCGTCTTCCCAACTTCGAAGATTATCTTGCTAACATAAAAGTAGAGAATCTCAAGTCGGCGATGATTCCGGTTTGCACTTTGCCCAATCCCACTGGCCAACTACCTAGCCCCTGCGCTGCGCTCTAAGTAAAACGATCGGCGAAAGTCCGAGTTAGCTCGGACTTTACCTTCTGCAGATGTCCCTCGACAAGTTCGTTAGATTTCATTCAGACTTCGATTCCATTACTTGTGAACCGAGGAATCGATGCGATACTTTATTTCTTTCTTTGCCAGCTTTGGAATCTGGAATTTTTTGAGCCTTGCCCTTCATACTTACCCTCTGCAAGCCAGCGAATTTTGTGGGTCAAAAATTGGTTATTTCAACCAGCTTGCATCGCTCTATCTCATACCTAAAGAATTCCCTCCCGAAAACCAGCTGAATAGATTGCTGTCTAAGCGAGCTCAAGATGTTTGCAGGCGTCTGAATGTAGTGAACCTTGAGACTGCTTGCGTCGCTCACGACAGTTGCTACGCTGCACAGAGAGACAAAAAAAGCTGCGATCAAGAACTAGCCGATAATTGGGCCAGCGGCTGCCAAGAAGCATACGGGCGCCTTCTCCGCGACGACGTGCTGTGTCAAATTGGGTGCGAAGCTTTTGTTTACACGCTGTCGGAAGCCCAGCAGTTTGAAAAGGATGATTTTTGCCCTAGCTGTGATGCCTATGAGGCTGCCAAAAAATAGGCTGCAAACTGTGGACCTCACTCACCTGCAGTGCCTTGATTTCGTATAATCCACGGCGCATAATCCTGCTTCTGCGCGAATCTACGCAGAAATCTCATGAGAGGATACTTTGAAATGGAATATCGCAAAGTAAAAGGCGCAGGGTTCGATGTCCCTGTTCTCACTTTTTGGACTGCTACCTTTGGCGGCGGGAACGAATTCTTCAAAGCCTGGGGAAGCAGTGATGTGAAAGAGGCGTCTCGGCTCGTCGACCTTTGCCTCGATAACGGCATCTATCTTTTTGATACGGCGAATATCTATTCGCAGGGGCTATCCGAAGAAATATTGGGTGCAGCGATAGAGGGTAAACGGGATCGTCTCATGCTGTCGACCAAGGCAACATTTCGGATGAATAAGGAACCCAATCGCTATGGATCGTCACGTTTTTCGATCATACGAGAGTGCGAAGACAGCCTTCGGCGCTTGAAAACCGATTACATCGATATGTACACCATGCATGGCTTTGATGCGCTGACCCCGGTCGATGAAACTTTGCGAGCCTTAGACGACCTTGTGCGCAGCGGTAAAGTCCGCTCGCTCGCATGTTCCAATTTTTCGGGTTGGCACCTGATGAAGTCGCTGTCAGTTTCTGAGCGCTACGGCTGGTCGAAGTATGTGGCTCATCAGGCTTACTACTCTCTAGCAGGCCGAGAATTCGAATGGGAACTCATGCCCCTAGGAATAGATCACAACGTTTCAACTTTCGTCTGGAGCCCCCTGGCCGGTGGAGCTTTGACAGGCAAAGTAAGGCGAGGCCAACAACCGCCCGAAGGAAGTCGGGTCGCCCAGATGGATTTTGTGGTCTCCTCAAAGTCGGAAGCCCTCTTTAAAATTGTCGACGTTCTCGACGAAGTGGCGAAGGAGACCTCCAAGTCGCTAGCGCAGGTAGCCCTCAATTGGCTACTGCAGAGACCGACGATCACAAGTCTAGTTGTGGGGGCGCGGAACGAGAAACAGCTCTTGGATAATCTAGGGGCGATAGGTTGGAAACTTAGTGAGGAACAGATGGCTCGCCTGGATGCCGTCAGTGAGCAGCGACCTATCTATCCCTATTGGCATCAACGTCTCTCGCCGGAGCTAATTCCGCCCCCTGTGCCTCTTTCGAATACTCATTAGGCCAGTCTGAGTCGTGTCATAAAATACATATTTGCCGGGGAGGTCGTGAAACATTCCTACTTGAAGCTCGAGCTCGGGGCAGGCAGACTGTCGCTACACCTAGCTTGCGCTCTGTTTCGCTCATACCAACGAGGATGATTCATGACTTTCGACCTTACCTTCCCCCTCCTCACTTTTTGCGCCGGTGGATTAGGAGGGGCCCTCCTGGTATGGCTTATGCTGGGGATAGTTCGCAAAGGGCAAATGGCCCACATCCATAATCTACACCAAGCTGAGCTCATGCGACTGCAAGAGCGGCAAGCGGGCTTGGCCAAGGAATACGAAGAAAAGACGCGGGTGCTCGTCGCCACCGAAGAGCGCGCGTTAGCTCTCAGGCAGACCCACGACGCAATTCTCAGCGAGAAGATTCAGCTCCAAGAGCGGCTTCAGCATCTCATGCTCAAAGATCAAGAGATGAGGGCCCGCATGGAGCAAGAAGAAGCTCGGGTGAGCGAATTACGGCTTCACATGGACCAGCTTAGAGTCGAGCATTCTCGCCTGCAGGCTGAGCAGGCCGAGATTCTAGCAACGCAAGCTAGCGAGCGCCGTCATCATGAGGAAAAATTAGAAATTCTGTCTCAGGCTAAAGTTGATTTGAGCCAACAGTTTAAAGTGTTGGCTTCGGAGATTCTGGAAGAAAAAAGCCGGCGCTTCACCGAACTCAATCAGGTGAATCTCGGGCAAATGATTGGTCCTCTTCAAACGAAATTAAGCGAATTTCAAAATAAGGTCGAAAATCTTCACACCAATGACGCTATCGGTAGAACTCAGCTGGCCGAGCAGCTCAGAAACCTCACCGAACTCAATAAGCGCATGAGCGATGAAGCTCAGCAATTGACTCAAGCCCTAAAAGGCTCTTCCAAAGTTCAGGGGAACTGGGGTGAGATCATCCTGGAATCTCTGCTCGAAGCTGCAGGCCTCCGTAACGGTATCGAGTATGAGATGCAGACCGCTTATGTTCGGCCTGACGGCAGCCGAGCACTGCCCGATGTGATCATGCACCTGCCCGAGGGCAAGCATATGATCATCGACTCCAAAGTTTCGCTGCTAGCCTATACCGACTTCGCCTCGGCCTCAGATGATTTACTGAAAGAATCGGCCCGCAAAAAACATATGGAGAGTATGCGGGCTCATATCAAGGTTCTATCTGGCAAAGGCTATCAAGACCTCTACCAGCTGCGTTCGCTGGATTTCGTCTTGATGTTCGTACCGATAGAACCAGCTTTCATGCTGGCTATCACCAGCGATCAGAGCCTATTTATGGATGCCTGGGACAAGAACGTACTCTTGGTTTCGCCCAGCACACTCCTCTTTGTTGTGCGCACCGTAGCCCATCTCTGGCGCCAGGAGGCTCAGTCTCGCAATGCTCAGGATATCGCGAAACGAGGTGCCGAACTCTATGACAAGCTGGTCGGCTTCGCCACCGATCTTGAAAAAGTAGGCCAACAACTTAATCTGGCCCAGAAAAGCTATGATGAAGCACGTAATAAGCTCGTTGCCGGCCGCGGCAACGTAATCCGACAGGCTGAAATGCTAAAGCAGCTTGGGATAAAACCGAGCAAGCAGTTGCCTCAGGAGCTCGTAAACCTGGCGACGGACGAGTTCAATGCGGACTTCCTCGGGCGTGAGAAAATCTCCGGACTCGAGCGCTAAGCCTTTGCGCTACGAATTTCTTAGGGCTATGGTGAGCCGGCGGCGAAACTCGCATCGGAGATATTCAATGATAGATCTATATTACTGGACGACACCCAACGGCCACAAAATTACGATGTTTCTTGAAGAGGCTGGACTGCCCTACCGTATACTTCCGGTCAATATTGGAAAAGGTGAGCAGTTTCACCCCGATTTTTTAGCCGTTGCACCCAACAATCGTATTCCAGCAATTGTTGACCACGAGCCTGCAAAAGGATCAGTGCCATTGTCGATTTTTGAATCCGGCGCGATACTCCTTTATCTTGCAGAAAAAACCCAAAAATTTCTGCCCACTTCCCTTGAAGGACGCACGGATGCCATTCAGTGGCTGTTCTGGCAGATGGGAGGCCTTGGTCCAATGGCCGGCCAAAATCATCACTTCGTTCAGTATGCCCCAGAAAAGATTCCGTATGCGATCGATCGCTATGTGAAAGAAACCAATCGCCTCTATGGAGTTCTCAACAAGCGTCTGGCAGATCGGCCTTTTCTCGCAGGAGAGTATTCGATAGCGGATATGGCCTCTTATCCTTGGATAGTGCCGTATGAAGCCCAGCAGCAAAGTCTCGAGGATTTCCCTCACCTCCAGCGCTGGTTCAAGGCTATAGCTGAGCGTCCTGCTACTGTACGCGCCTATGCGAAAGCTAAAGAAATTAACGTCCAGTCATCGGTGAACGAAGAGTCAAGGAAGATCCTTTTTGGTCAGAGTTCCAAGAGGTAAAATCAGAAAATTTCTATCTCGGCAATGATGAGCACGGCGTGAGCCGAGCTCATTTCGAGTTCGCTGCCAGTCTTGTCCTCAAGTACTAGCGCTTCACCTTCTAAGAGTTGGCCAAAGCCCTGGATCTCGCAAGATCCTTGCCAAAGGTAAGCCAGCCAGGCGTCTCCAAGTGCGAATCGAGTGGAACCTGAAAGGATTCGACTGGAGAGTTTTGCTCTCGCAGCATTTCGATTCACCATAAGATTAAAATCCTGAACTGGCCCTCCCTCTAAACTTGCCTCGGTAAGGTATTCTCCCGGAAAGATATAGGGTTCTAAAAGGCGCAGATTTGAGCTTAGATTGGCCTCAGGATGAATGAGAGTCATTGCATTTCCGGAGAGCTGAAGAATATGCCTATCGTAGCCATCGAAGCGAGAAAAAGGGCCTGAAGCTGCAAAGCTCGCGAGGCTAACGCGCCAGATAAAGTCCTGACTTAGCAAGCTGTCTGAGGGGCGAATGGCGATCTCACTTGTCGACCCGCCTCCGTTCTTCCAAGGCATTTTGCGAAAATCCTTAGCGCGCAGATGCTGCATATCGAATCCTCCTTAAGGAGATCAACGATAATACACAAAGTCTAGATTGGGAAAAAATATGAGAGATAGGCGAGCTAGGGGATGGGGGAGTCCCAGCCTTGCGACTGGGACAGATCAGTCTAATTTAGACTTAGCCAGCTTTACGCTTGAACGTACCGACTAACTGGGTAGCAGTCGTGCGGGCTTTGGCATCGCCGTGATCAAAAGTGACCAGCTCGCCATTTTCAATGCGGAACTCGATGCGGTTCTTTTCCAGCTCTTTCTTTGCACGATCAAGATCAAAGTTAGCGACAGGACCATGCGAATGGCCTCCGCCTGCTTTGCCTTGGTTTTGGCCATGGTTCTTGCCCTGACCGTTGCCTGTTTTCGCCTCTACTGCAGGCGTCTTGCTTGGCATTTTCGTTACTTCTGCTGCTTGTCCGTTGTTCTTCTTGCTCATAAGATCTCCTAATATGAACAAAGAGTTTATCGTGAAGAACGACGATTTAATTTCTTACTAATTCGTAATTTTGCGATTTCTGAACTGTTTTGATGCTTTAGTGCGCGGGCCCGGCGTTTCCAGCCCCGGTAATTTTTCGGGTAATAAAAAAATGCGAACAAGATACTGTTTCAATTCACTCGTTATTCCATTTAATCGACTACTTGCGAATTTGAGCTGCTGTAAGTGCCACTGAGAAAGGCCGGCTCTCCCAACTTAGATCCAAGAAAGACTTTATTCGTTCCTCGCAGAAAAATGGTGGCATCTCCCGGTAGCAGAATAGGCCTGGTAAATCTTACGTCCAAGCTCTCTAGACGCGCCTGGGGTGTCTGCCGGCGCAGTTCGCTCGCAAGACCTTCGAACGTACGAGCAAAGCTCGAATAACCGTGAAGGATGCAAGAAGGGAAGCCTTGGGCTTGGGCAAAAGGTCTAATCCAGTGAATTGGATTAAAATCTCCGGTCAGCAAAGCAAAGTCAAAACCTGCAGTTTTTTCGACATGAAAACTGTCTAAAGGCTTCGCATCGAGAGGAACCGAGCTCGGGGGCGCTTTAACCTTAGTCTTGGGCGATTGTTGGCTCTGCTTCGTAAAGGCAAAGAAGATCAGCATGTCTGCACTTAATAGATCTGGCACCTCGGAGTTGCCTGTTTCCATTCTGATCGTGATGATAGCCCGTCGGTCGTTATGATCGACTTTGATAAGTCGACTCCGCAAGTGGAGGGGCTCATCGGCTGCGATGGGTCCTTTGATTCTCAGTCTACAACCACCGTTGACGCTGCGTAAAAGAGGATACTGACCCACTCGCATAGCTGCCAAAGCCAAAGGCAGACTCCACTGCGGGAAGAGGTGAGGGGGTATCTCGTTCCTATAGAGCGAGGGGTCGACCCCAAGATGGACTAAATAGGCTTTGATGAGGCTGAAAGAAGGAGGTGCTTGGACAAGCTCCAACCAAGAATCGTCTTCTCTCAGCTTAGTGGCGGGTTTCGATTTTAATTTTTTACTGCTCATCGAACTAATGGCAGTCCGACCTAAGGCCCTTACCATAGGTCCTTGCTCTAGAAGATGACGTAGCTGATGCAGCATGGAATGGCCCCCGCGATACGAAATGAATCTTGGTAACGTGTTTGCACCACAAACTCAAGACGCGAAGCGGGGCACACATCAGATTTTGCGTTCAGGCTTCTTGTCGACTTGGCAGTTAGGAGAATTCTCTTCAGAAGAAACTCCGCTGGTCGGGAAAAATTTACCTTCGGTGATATAGGCAATCATATGCTTCTCTAGGCTGTCCATCCAAGCGTGATCGGTCTGAGTATTTTCGAGTCGGCTCATCATAGAATGGGGGACGCCATTGTAGAAGAAGCAGATAGAAGCGTTTTGGATGTCTTTGCTAGCTTCAACCATCTCTTTGTTGCTAATAGTCCTGTCATTTTCCGCACCAACATACTGCACAGGTATTTTGAGCTCGTTTAGTCTCTTCCGATAATCGAGCCCGTATTGCAGCATAGTCCGCATCGCGCTAACCGTAACTGAGCAAACACCATTACGCTTCCCGCGTACGCCGCGATCGGCCTTGCATTGCTTGTCGTAATTAGTTGTGAAGCCCGGGTAAATTTGATCCATAAATGCAGTCAATGGTCCGAGTGCAAGGCGAAACTTATAGAAGGGCGCCATGAAGATGGCGCGATTCCAAACCTCTTTGCCTTCGATAGCAGTACCGGTAGCCAAGCCTCCGCCCCCTGAAAGCCCTCCGATGACTTTGATACCTGTTCCGGCGGCTGCGAGCTTATTCATTGTCGCTGCCTGGCGCACGATCGCTTCCGTATTTAGATCTGCGGGAAGATCAGCTAAGTTGTCTTTCGCGACTCCCGACGAATCTTTTTCGTCGAGCGGCATACGGCCTTGGCCAGGCATCAGAGGTAAAAAAACATCGTAGCCTAAGTCAGCAAGTTTTTCTGAGACATCGTAAAACTGCTGAGGACACGCTGTGAAGCCGTGGTAGAGGACAACGATGCCCTTGGAAGGAGTCCCGATCTTAGGGCTGAAGTGAGTAGGTTCACACCCAGGTTGAAGACTTTTACCGTCTGCTTCTTCCGCTATATGCTGCTTCCAGGCATCAAATACGGCTTCTGGTTGGCCCATCTGTGCTTGATTCGTTGGACTGGCCTCTTGAACCTGATTGTCATTGGAGCTTGATTTACAGGAAAAAATAGCGAGTAGAGGTAAACCGATCACAATAGATCTTAGTTTCATAGGTCGCCCTATCCTTTAGATAAAAAAGATGAATAGAGACTATTATCAACCTATAAAGACTTTTTATCAAATACTAAGAATATCGAATAAAGGCTTAAGCCACAGGCTTATCCGCTTTTGTAAAAAACAAAATTAGTCTTGGATTTTTATCTAGTTGATTTGAAAAAGTCGGAAGATTCGGAAGGCTAAGGAACAAGGCTCCATATAGGAGCTATGTGAGACTTAGCGATCGATCAAATTTCTTACAAAAACGTCGAGGATGTCAGTCATCTTTTTTGCTAGATTCAGTTTCGCCATCCCGATTATTCAAATCTTTTTCGACCAGATGGCGGACATACTCACTGAAATTTCCGAAGTTTTGTGAGCGATTCATAGCGTGTTGCAACATAGTCTTAGGTAAGGTGATGCTCTTTCTCACGCTGTTTTCATCTTGAGCCAGCGTCGGCCGTCCCATTTTTTTTGATTCTGGTTTAGATGTTTGCACGGCGATGTACTCCCTCTTGTACTTCAGCTTATGCTGGGTTTATTGTTCTCTCAATCGGAACAAGATCCAAGTCGGTGCCTCGGAGTCTCTTCTTGAGGGCTTTGCATAAGCTTATGGAATTAATAAGAAAAATGGCGATTCGAGAAAGATGTTTTTATGGGGATAAAAACCCATCTGCGCAGCTTTTAGAAAAAGGTGGCTAGGGAAAGGAAGCTGAGGAAAGTGAAACAGCAAACCATGCCTTGCCGAAAGTTTTATAACAAATAGACATGAGAATCAGAAATCAGCCTTGATCTCTGGCCAGCTGCGCAGCTCCCCTTCCACCTATTCGGACCAGGTATAAGATGCGCCACTAGGAACTAAACACGAGCTTTAAGGGCCCGGTCTTATTTCAGCTCGCCAAGTGCCTTCGCAGGAGGATATGGTGATCGACAGCTGACCCTCGTCTCGTTTGCCAGGAGTACCCAAGTCAGGGTACCGACCCAGTAAAAGATCTTGCGAGGAGATGCACACTGTAAAGGCACTGCAGTCGGAGATTGTAAAGGTGAGGAGGCCTTATGCCGCGCACATACAAAAGAAATCTTTATGAGATCAGATTTGATCATGCCGATCTAAGCAAGGAATGGGTCGAAATAGAAGCTGAAGGGCGGCAGGAGCTAATTGCCAAATTTCTGAGACGATTTCACAATCGGATGGGAGTCGCACAACTCGACGAAAGGCGTCGGATCAAATACCAGGTGATCATGCGCAACAAGGGCAGTATGCACGAGGAAGTGTTCTTCGTGTATCCCGATCTCGGATACAATATCAACAATAAGCCTCTGGAGGGCGAAGATCTCGAGCAGACGCTGCGCGACTGGGAGCTACAGACGGAGATCCGTGCTAGCTGTTCAACCCTGCACCTCAACCAGAAGGTTGATTGGGAACCCTGGGATCTTTATTACCGAGCCACCCATCCCTATTTAAACGATCCGACAAAAAAATTGCCGCGGGGATTGCGGGAATTCAAAGTTCGCGAGATGCGTGAAGCGGAAGACGCCTGGCAGAGAGAGGTTATCGGTGGACCGCGATTCGCCGCCGTTGGTGTATTTAGGGATATCGTTTGGCGGGATCAAGAAATTCGTCTGCAGCCTGACTTCTATCTCTTCATAGTTAAAGGCAAAACCAAACCAGAACCGAAGTACTATCGTATCGATGCCTTCGTTTCTTTTCAGTACGAAGCAAAGCAAGAGCTCGATCAAAAAGGGTGGCTTCGACTCGAGAACGGTGGTCTGGAAACTTGAAAGATCATTTACTTGCAGAGCTCGGGTACACTTAGCTCGAGCTGAATTTTTTCTTGTTTTTCATCATACTTAATCTGTGATTTGCTGAACCCCGGTACTTTCTTCACGTTTTCTGTGGCGTTCATCTTTCTCTCTCCGATAAAAATTAACAAGCCCCCTTAAATGCCGGAAGGCGCTTTCGAAGCGTTTAGGAACATGCTATCGATGGGTACTTCGCGAGTCGCATAGTTGAAAGACTTGCTTGTAAGTCTTGATGGTACACTCTTGAGTGACCCCAGCACAGGCTCCATCTACCCCTTCTCACGAAGGCACGAATTAAGTGAGCAGTGTAAAATCCCATCCCTTAGGGAAGTCCCGGTTAAGACCGAAGCAGCAGCGGCCGTTTGTCCGTTTTCGGACCTCTTCTTCCAAAATTTGCCGTCTTTTACAAACTAGGCAGCAGATTTTCCGCAGAGCTACTTCTGAAATGTTAGCAAGCCAGGATATAGAGACTCTCCTTCGCCGTATTGTGGGTCTGCTCGTCCCAGCATTAGGTGATTGGTGCGTGGTTAACCTAGTAGGTTTGGATGGCGGGATGATCCGGGTGACCGACGCTAGGGAAATGCCAGCTGAAAAGCAAGCGGCTCTCAACGAAATCAGAAGCTCGTTCCCCCTGCATCCCGATGCACCCTTTGGATTGTCGTACGCCATTCGAACGGGTAAAGCGCAGCTTATGCATGGACTAAGCGAAGAGCATTTTCGTCAGGTGTCAGATGATGCACGTTATCTTGAATTATGGAAGATCGTAGGAGTCGTTTCATTTGTGGCGGTTCCGATTAAGGTTGGCACGCGCATCTACGGAGGTTTGGGGCTAGATTCTGTAACTCCCCATCGACTCTTTGAGAAATCAGATTTAAAATTCCTCCAAGAAATCGCTGGCCTGATAGGTTTGGCCCTCGAGCGCGCTTTTCTTATCAAAGAAGCATCCGATGCAAATCGGCAAAGAGATGAATTCCTCACCATGCTTTCTCACGAGCTGCGCACTCCACTCAGCGCCATAATAGGTTGGTCTCAGCTCTTGTCTCGCAAAATGAACGATGCGAATTTCGACATCAAGCAGGCCGCTACGATCATAGAGCGCAACGCCCGGCTGCAAAAAGATCTTGTGGACAATATTATCGACCTTTCGCTGGTCGCTACCGAGCGGATGTATATCACCTGGGAAGGCCTGGATCTGATGGACTGTGTTTTGGCCGTTGTGGAATCTACCCAGCCACTGGCTCACGCGAAATCACTGAGCCTTAACTTTGTGACTCAAGAGTCAGTTGCTTTCATTATGGGCGACAGCAGGCGTATGCAGCAGGTTTTCCTTCATCTTCTAAGTAATGCAATTAAATTCACGCCGGCTGGGGGGCGGGTCTTGGTCTCTCTTAAGAGGCAGGGGACAGATTTTGTAGTCTCTGTCTGCGATACTGGTGTTGGTATAGATTCTGAGTTTTTGCCGCGTATTTTCAACCGTTTCACGCAGGCGGATAGTTCTATGCGTCGCTCCAGGGGCGGTTTGGGGCTCGGATTGGCTTTGGTAAGACATATCGTTTCTTTACATGGAGGCACCGTAAAAGCGCTTAGCGAAGGGCATGGTGAGGGAACTCAAGTGCTCGTCAGCTTGCCTATGAAACCCCCTCGGCTGTAGAGGTCTAGACAACATAAGCTGCGGCAGAGGTCCAGCGCAGAATAAGTGCTATAAGTTTGGCTATGTCTATTGGTTTACTCATGAATTCAGAAAACCCCAGAGCCAGACAGCGTTCTCGTTCGCCCGATAAAGCATGGGCTGTTAGAGCTAGAATAGGCGTCTTATATCCGCTGGCGCGAAGGCGCTCGGTTGTCTCATAGCCATCCAGAATTGGCATCTGTAGATCCATGAGAATCATATCAAACGGACTGGAGCGAGCAATTTGCTGTAAAGCTTCTTCGCCGTTTGAAGCGAGGTAAACTTCAGCGCCTTGAAACTTCAATATCTCGCTCAAAAGGAGCTGTAGGTCCAGGGCATCCTCTACCACCAGTATACGCATCCCCACAAGATGCAGCCGTATTCCTGAGCTTTCAGGAAAGGTATTTTGATTTGTTAGCTTCTGTTCTTGCTGCATGAATACACCGCTGAAAATCAATGGGAAGCAGTGTCTGTATAACAGGGCTAGTTTTAAAGGTCAAAGCTTCTCAGCCTGGGAAAGTTCTGGAGTCTCAAAGACGTACATGCACAGAGAATCAAGAATTACAAATGATTAGGGCCGGTGATGATCAAAATTTGGCCATGTGTGAAGGTCTTTGCCGACTCAGTAGCCGCTTCTTATAAAAGGACTCAGCCCTGACTTTGCCTCTTGGAAGGAGACGAAATAATCACCCATTACAGGGCGTTCTCGCGCTTTGTAAACCGAGGAAAATGGAGCTTTCAGCCTCCAAGGAATATATGGCCGCGTTCTTGTATTATCATGAGTGAAGCCTGGACCTTGGAATTAGCACCAGGTTGAGTTGAGCTGAAGTTGTTTACGATATAATTGCTGTGTTCCTACTGCTGTTGTACGGTGAAACTTCCAAGGTCCAGGCTTCACCTTCGCCTATAGCCTCACTCGGACATTCTTTATCAATCTTTGTAATTTTTTAAGCACGACCGCGGCAATTCTGATAGTGCTCTTTAACTCGGCCGGAAAACCACGAGGTAGAACGATTTTTTGCCAGTTTAGGCGAAGATAGCTTGACCACAGGTATCCGAGCATAGGGAGCTGGCCGACCCTTTTTCTTCTCCCAGGCTTCGCGTACTTTCTTCCACGTTGCAGTAGCTTCGAAATCCTCTGACTTTTCTTTTTTCGCATCGCGCTTAACGGTCCAAGATGAAAGATCGTTGGTGATTCCAAAACCTAGCATCGCCTGCAGACTCTCCGTTTCCGTATCGCGAACTTCATTTGTCCCGTCGTAAGACAAGAGATCGCCGTCCAAGGCGAGGTCCTGGCCGGTAAGATCGCTTAGCATCTGCTGAAACGCGGCATTGCGGGAGGCATAGACGCCAGCGTTGTAATCAGCGAAGCGGTAAATAATATCGTCGTAGTCGGCTTTATAAGCCAAGAGGCGCGCGGTGCCAATCTTAATGCCACCGGCGCGGGTGTAAAGCAGATCACGAATCACATCGTCGCTCAGTCCATCATCATCGAGCACCGTGCGGGCATAGTCGATCTTAACCTGCATAGAGCCGGCAGTCGTGATGGGGTTGAGATCGCGGAAATTACCTTTCCCCAAAATTTTGGTAATAGTTGAAGCGACGGCATATGTTCCAGGCATCTTTTCCTGATAGCTCCGATCCAGTTGTCGAAAGAGCTGATCAAGATCCCGCTCACTATCGAGTTGAGCAATTCTCTTCGAGAAGGATGTACTGGTGCCTGGTACTTTGAGCGATAAGAGGGCATCGAGGCTAGGCTCAGCCAGCGGGCCCAGAGGCTTAAACTTTTCCTCAAGGCCATTACGTACGATGCGGGGCAATTCACTTACCTTCGGATCAACCTGAAAGCCCGATTCTTGCTGTATGACCGCTACTACGGCACAGACCCTTTCGGCATTTACTTCTCTTTTAGCTTCCTGAATGGCTTTGGCAATATCACTTGCCCAGCCTGCTCGGTCCTTAACCTGAGGCGGGAGCAGCCGTACCACTGCTGCATGGTCGATAGCGGGAGCTTCCGAATTCTCGGAAATATGGGTCGTACAGCCTTGGAGGCTTAGAAAGACTAAGAGTGTGCTGAAAGCTACAAGGTGTAGATAAGGCTTAAGCATGGCATCCTTCCTCTAGAAGAAGTCTCGCGAAGAGCTGGCGCAGTCCTGACATAAATAGCACAGTAGAGCGAGCTTCGCAGGTATTACCGCCCATACTCAGCTGTCTATTTGAGGCAAATGCAGAGCTGGACAGGCGCTGCGTGGCAGATTACTTTGTTTTAAGTATCAGCGGGTTGAATCTAAGAAAAGGGCACTCACTTGCAAAATCTAAGCAGATACAAAAATTGGCTCTGCCTTTTAATCTCAGGACTAAGTTTCAGTTTTTCAGTGGCGGCTCAGCCGCGCGAAAAAGGCGGGGAGCCCGAAGCGAAAACGTCCCCTTTTCTCCCATCTTGGTCGCCCGAGCAATTTAATCTAGGGCTGGGTCCCATCATCGGTGTGCGTACGCGCAGCGCTGGTCGAGGCGACACGGAATACGATTCAATTTCTTCTGAGATAGGTTTAGGAGCGCGGATCCGGGGGATTCCTCTGGTACCCTCTAACCCTGGTATAACGGTCGAGCCCTATGGATCCTATACCTGGGGAAATCGCACCGAAAAACTGAAAAGCGCCTCTCTTGATCAATCGGAAACCAGTGGATTCCAGCGTTACTGGTACGGCTTCCTCAGCAGGTTCTACTTCAATTATCTCCGCTACAGTCTCGATATCGGGACCGGGAACTTGAACTTCGACGATAAAGAATTTACCGACCTTAAAGGCCAGAGGTACATGAATGATTTTGCAATACTGCTCGTACCTTACCTTTCCGCTCACTATACGCTCACCTTCTTCAACCTCATGGAAAGTGACAAATCAAAGCCCACGATAGAAGAGAGAGACCAATGGTTTCACCTGCGCATGGCTTTTTCGCTTTTTGATTTTTGGCTCGATCTAGGGCCAGGATTCACTACTACCAAGTACAGCGAAAGTTCTGACGGCGGCTTGTCCCTTGAACGAGCCGAGATAGATCAGAGCTATTTGAAAGCTTTGACGGCCTTTAACATCATCTGGAAACTCGGTGCATCGGGCTCGATCAAATACGTATACGATGCGGATAAAATTCAGGACATTCGCGGCGATATCGATCAGCTTCCCAACGAAACCCTCAGCGAAAATAAAAATCTGACTTCCCTGCCCGAGGGCAGCCTGGAGGCTTCAGCTTTTTTCGGCATTCGTGGCCTCATGGCTGGATTTGGTGTAGGCTGGCAGCTCTATTATCTCGAACTTGATCGGGATGGCCCTGAGAAAGAAATCTCCAGGGATCAGGGCTTGGTCGTCACTTACGATGGCGGCTTTTGAGTCTGGAGCTGTTCTCAGCCCTCTACTTGCTAAGGACGAAGAATGTCGCATGAAAACATTATTTCAGTCTCCGGCCTGAATAAGACTTACGCTTCGGGATTTCAGGCATTAAAACACGTGGATCTCGAGATCCGCCGCGGTGAAATATTTGCGCTTCTCGGGCCGAACGGTGCTGGTAAGACTACCCTCATCAATATCATCTGCGGCATCGTCAACGCCAGCGCAGGGCGGGTCTTAGCTGATGGTCACGACATAGCCAAAGAATATCGGGTAGCCCGGGCGTCCATTGGCTTGGTTCCGCAGGAACTCACCAACGACGCGTTCGAAAGCGTTTGGAATACTGTGAACTTCTCGCGGGGGCTCTTTGGCAAAGCACCCAATCCATCTTACCTCGAAAAAGTTCTGAAAGATCTCGCGCTCTGGGATAAAAAAGATAACAAGATTATGACCCTTTCTGGGGGTATGAAACGCCGGGTGCTCATCGCCAAAGCGCTTTCCCACGAACCAAAAATCTTATTTCTTGACGAGCCGACGGCCGGTGTCGACGTCGATCTGCGGCGCGACATGTGGGTGATGGTGAGGCATCTAAGAGAAAACGGCGTTACGATCATCCTCACGACGCATTACATCGAAGAGGCTGAAGAAATGGCCGATCGTATCGGGATCATCAGCAAAGGCGAGATTATCCTGGTCGAAGACAAAGTAGCTTTGATGCAGAAGCTCGGTAAAAAACAGCTGATCCTCGTCCTGCAGAGGCCGCTTGAAGCCCTGCCTCCTGCTCTCGCTTCGTTCGAGCTTGAACTATCAGGAGCAGGGACCAAGCTTGTCTACACCTTCGACGCCAAGGCTGATCCTTCGGCTATCGCTCGCCTCCTTAAGGCTCTCACCGATTTAAGCCTCGACCTCAAAGATTTGCAGACTACGGAGAGTTCGCTGGAAGACATTTTTGTTGGGCTTCTAAAGGGCGGGGCAAAGAACAGCGCAAAAGGAGGCTCGCGGTGAACTATTATGCGATGAAGGCAATCTACAAGTTTGAAATGGCCAGGTTTTGGCGAACTCTACTGCAGAGCATAGCAGCGCCAGTGATCTCGACTTCACTCTATTTTATCGTTTTTGGATCGGCAATTGGTTCGCGCATGACGGCTATCGACAATGTAAGCTATGGTGCTTTTATTGTGCCAGGCCTCATTATGCTCGCTATCTTAGGTGAGAGCATTTCTAATGCTTCCTTTGGAATTTATATGCCCAAGTGGTCGGGGACTATCTATGAGATCCTATCAGCGCCGATTTCGCCGTTTGAAATAGTCATCGGTTACGTGGGTGCTGCTGCTAGCAAATCGATTATTTTAGCGCTGATCATACTGGGAACTGCCCGCGCGTTCGTAGATTTTTCCATTATGCATCCTGTATGGATGCTCGCCTTCCTCGTTCTTACTTCGATTACCTTCAGTCTCTTTGGATTTATCATCGGGATCTGGGCTGATGGATTTGAAAAGCTCCAAATCGTCCCGACTATGATCGTGACGCCACTTACCTTTCTTGGCGGAAGCTTCTACTCGATCAACATGCTGCCGAGCGTCTGGCAGAAAATTACCCTTTTCAATCCCGTGGTTTACCTTGTGAGTTGCTTTCGCTGGAGCTTTTATGGAGTTTCCGATGTGAGCGTCGGACTCAGCCTCACCATGACCTGCCTCTTCCTACTCGTCTGCCTAGGAGCCGTCTGGATCATCTTTCGCACTGGCTATAAGATCAAGTCCTGATCATAATTGACGGAGACTTAATCAAAGAGGAAAACTTGTGCTAAAGCCCATGATTTCGGAAGAGGAAAAGTCCTTCATTGCTGAAGCTGCCGCCTTTCTCAATCATCCGCGGCTCATGCAAACCCTGCTGACGAGCCTCGGCAAACCATTCGAAGCGATTCATGCCAAGCTTCCTCCAGGCTTGAAAAACTCTCTCAATGGAACCATTGAAAAGGCGCTGGCGAGCGCATTGAAGATGGCCGTTGAAAGCCTGCACGGTAGTCCAGAAGAGGAGCTTAGCACGGCGGCGAGACAATCTCACGCTCGCATGACGAGTCTGCTTCACACCGGAGCTACAGCTGTCACCGGTGCCATTGGAGGTCTCATTGGTCCGTGGTCGTTGCCCTTTGAGCTG
>JBGSTX010000317.1:0-7338 GCA_041736305.1 Oligoflexus sp.
GTTTTTCATCACCGACGAAAGCAGTCTTGACGACTCTAAAAGAAGCTTTCGACAATTCCCTCGATGCCTGCGAAGATCACGGTATCCTGCCCAGCATCGATATTCTTATCGAGCGCATAGGCAAGGGCTCCACCAAAAATACTGACCAGATCCTCGTGCGCGTAAGCGACAATGGGCCTGGCATCCCAGCCAAAGACCTGCCTAAAGTCTTCGGCGAATACCTGGCGTCCTCGAAGTTTGGTCGAGGCCGCTGCACCCGTGGACAGCAGGGTATAGGCATCTCGGCCGCCACGACCTGGGCAATGCAGACCTCGGCCCAAGGGGTCCTGGTCACAACCAAAGTCCAAGGCCAGAAAAAGGCCGTCCGCTGCCGCATCGAAATTGATCTGAAGAACAACAAGGGAATCGTCCGCGATAAAGACGAGATCGACTGGCCTAAGCAGCATGGCACGGAAGTCGAATTTCTGATCGATGGACGCGTTCAAATCAACGGAGAAGCCGGTCTGCTGGCTTTCCTTCGCAGCAACGTCCTCGTCAATCCTCACCTTGAAATCAACTATAAACTCCTCGATGAACCCGAAGTCCGCGTGGAACGCGTCAGCAAAGATGTTCCGCACATTCCCGAAGCGACGCCTCCACACCCTCACACCATGAAGCTCGGTGAGTTTCTTGCGCACGGTAAAATCTTCGGCAACGTGACGGTCAAAGAATGGCTCCAGAAAGCCTTCTCGCGCGTCAGCGATCAGGTTATCCAGGAACTTATCGCTAATCAGGTCGTTCCAAAGAAAACCTTCGAACGTTCTTTGAACGAAATCAGCGAAGTCGACTTCAAGCAACTCTTCACCGGCATTCAGGAAGCTTCTTTGCAAGCTCCTTCGACTAGCTCGGTACTGGCTATCGGTGAAGCCGGGCTGGCTAAAAGCATCTTGCGTCTCGGCGATATCGATTACTTCTCGGTCGTGACCCGGCGTCCTGCGATCTGCGACTTCAAGCCTGTTCAAGTAGAAGTGGCCATCGCCCGGCTTATCGGCAGGAGTGGTTCATCGGACGAAGACAGCGACGAATCCGTGCAAACTATTCGTTTCGCCAATCGCGTCCCCCTGCAGTTCGATAAAGCAGGATGTGCGATCGTCAAAGCTCTCACCACAGTCAACTGGAAGGTCTATGGACTCAAGCAGAGCAAGAGCGCCTTGCCGCAAGGTCCATACATCATGGCCATCTCCGTCGTCTCACCTTTCATTAAATTCAAGAACGCATCAAAGGAAACGATCGATGCGTCCGATGAACTGGTCGAAGAGATTCGCCGGGCCCTTATGCAGGCCGGACAGAAGCTTTCGCGCTACCTCCGCAAAGAACATAAAGAGGCAGCACTCGAGAGCAAGATGCAGCATATCGAGCAGTTCGCGCCTATTCTGGTCGACGGCCTGGTGCGTTTGACCAACTCGGATGAAGGGCGCAAGAGCACGGCACACAAAGGTCTCCTTAAGATATTGGGACGCGAGACTTTAGCCGCCGAGATAGAACTCGAGGAAGCCGAAAATCGCCTCGAACAGCACATCGCCAGCAAGCGCAAACGCCTCGGTGCTGCCTTTGACCTCATCATGGCCCGCGACCAAGTGGATGATGAAGATGAGGCCGATGTCGAAGATGAAGAAGGCGGAAGCGAAGACGAAAGCGAAGGCAATGGGAAAAGTAAAAGTAAGGCTAAGGCTAAAGGCAAAAAATCGAAAGCAAAGGCTAAAGGCCAAAGCTCGGCCCAGGGTAAGAGCAAGAGCAAAGACAAGGACGATCCTGTCGATGTGATCGAGGCTGGCGAACCCCTTGAAGGCGCCTCTGCCAAGACCAAAAGCAAGGCCAAGCGCGCCGTAGCTGCCGTCAAAGCTAAGGTGAATGAAAAAGCTAAAGCAAAAGATGAGGGTAGCAAGGCCGAAGAAAAAGCCAAAGCCACACCCAAAAGCAAAAATATCAAAAGCGTCAAGTCAGCAGCTAAAGCTTCGAAGAATAAGCTCAAGAGCCCTCCGTCCGAAGCTCTCGCAGCTAATAAGTCGGCAGCTGAGGGTGCTAAGGCCAGCCCGTCGAGCCCAGCCAAAAGCAAGGCTAAAGGCAAAACTAAAGTAAAAGCAAAAGCCAAAGCAAAAGCCAAAGCAAAGTAAAAAGAAAAAGCATAAAGCTTCCAGAGGAGATCACATGCGCGGCAAGGTACTACAGCACGATATCCCAGAGCTTACCGTGGAATTGTGCGAACGACTGCTCAATGATCTAGAGAAAGCCAGGCGACCGGTCATCGAGGCTACCAAGTGCAGTCTCGACAATGCTTTTTACGACCATAAAGTGGGTTTTCTAGCGCCGGGCAAGAAGAAAATCAGAACTGAACTGAACGTGTCTTCGGTCAAGAAGATGTCTCGCGCTATTTTTATGCTCGAAATTCTTCTCCGCAACATAGAGACCGGTGCTGTCAACACCAAGCGTGAGCTTTATTATATTTCCAAAGGTGAAGTGAAGCACAATAAGCGCTACGCTCCCATCGACTTCAACGATCAGGATGAATCCGACTCCATCATCGACTTCATCTGCGAGATTCTCGAATGCTACCGCGAGGAACTCAATTGCTACGCCAACGATCGTGGGGGCCAAACCTATTCGCAGCAACTGGTAGTCGAAGAGTCCCTGATCGACGGTGGTCGCGCGGTGATCGATCTCTCCCAACTCGGAACTTCGCCTTTCCAGCCCAAGAACCGGCCGCAGAATCTAAAGCTCTCCGCGCGTAAGAAAATCGACTACTGCCTCATCGTCGAATCGGAAGGTACCGCAAACACCCTAGTGGCTAACGGCTTCACCAAGCGCCACAACTGTATTCTGGTCGGTGCCCAGGGCGTGCCTTCAAACGCCGTCAGGGGCTGGCTAAAGCGGATTCAGGACCAGTTGCAGGTTCCCCTTTACTTCTTCGGTGACCTTGACGCCTATACGATGCAGAACATCTATCGAACCCTCAAGGCTGGTTCGGCGGCTTCACTGATTAGAAACTCCGATTACTCCGCACCCGAAGTACGCTTCCTCGGCGTTTTACCCGAAGATATTGAAAAATATGATTTGAGTGATTACCCTGTGCGAGAGAACGATGCGCAAGAGGGACGAGCCCTCAAAAAAGCGCGAGACGCTCTCGAAAACGACCCCTTCTTCCGTGACAAACGCAACAAGGGTGTCGCCGACATTCTCCGCTGGCTCCTGGAAAACAAGCGTCGCTGCGAGCAGCAGGCTTTTTTCACCGTCAATCCACGAGACCCAACCATGCCAGAAAAAATCATTGTCGAGAAGATCAAGGCTGGGAATTTCGTCTGAAATCACTTTTTATATTGCCAGCTTACGAGCCTCTCACGCAGAAACCGAAAAGGCTTGGAGAAAAAAAGGTGGATTAAAGAATGCCGCCTTTTCTTCAAACCCAAGTTTCTGTAAGATTATAAACAGGATCGATGCAGCCTGTAGTTGGCGGAACCTGAAAGAGACGGAAGATAGATATGTCGCAGCACGATGATGGCTCAATGAAAGCGCTGGTGGAATTTGTAGCGAAGGCTCTCGTGGATGAGGTCGACCGGATTGAGATCAGTGAGATCACGGGCAACCAGACCAATATCATCGAATTGAAAGTGGCAAAAGAAGATATCGGTAAGGTCATTGGTCGTCAGGGACGCACAGCTGATGCGATCCGGACGATTTTGAACTGCGCCGCTGCTAAGTTGAATCGACGTTATATTCTTCAGATCATCGACGAGTAGACAGTATGGCTCCCATGCGCGCTAACGCAGTAATTCTTGCTGCGCTCGAGGGGCTGACGCTTACGACCGAAGAAAAAGCCTGCTTTCAGCGACAGCCACCCGCAGGCTTTACTCTCTTCCGTCGAAATCTGGCACCGGACTACTCCTCCATCGCCCAACTCACAAAAAGTCTACAGAGTCTGGACCCCAAGAGCCCCCTGATCTTGGCTATCGACCAAGAAGGTGGCCGCGTCGCCCGTCTACGCGCACCTTTTCCTAATGCAGGACCGGCCTTGCGTCTTGCAGGAGAATCTTTGGCAGCGGAAGCACTGCAAGAGATAGCGAACTACGGCTATATAGTAGGAAGCACTCTTCTTGGTCTTGGCATGAACGTCAATTTTGCTCCGGTGCTCGATATCCTCACCCGCGAAGACAATATCGCGATAGGTGATCGCTGCTTCGGACGCGATCCGGCCAGCGTCGAGCTGCGGGCTGGAGCTTTCTTGCAGGGAATGCAGGCAGCCGGCGTCTGGGGTTGCCTGAAGCATTTTCCAGGACAAGGCGATGCCGGTGCCGATACCCATGAGAGCGGGACTCGCATCGATGCATCGCGCGAGCTGCTCGAAGAGCGCGAGATTCGCCCCTTCGTGAGTCTGCTCCAGGATTGCCCTATGGTTATGATCTCGCATGCAGTCTATCCTGCGCTGGATCCCGCACGGCCCGCGAGCCTCTCGGCTCCAATCATGCAAGGGCTGCTGCGCGAAACCTTAGCCTATGACGGCCTGATCGTCTCCGACGACATGAATATGAAAGCGATCGATCAAGCCCGGCAACCCTGGTGCGAAGCTTTGCTTGCCGCCTTGGCAGCCGGTGCTGATCTCCTCCTGGTCTGTCGCGAACTTGAACGCTACGAGTGGGCGGTGGAAGCTATCGAGCGCGAGGCACAAAAAAGCCCCGCGTTTGAAGCGAGGCTGCACATTGCGATGGGACGCGTCGCCGCTTTACGTTCCCGACTCCGCCACTGAAGGCAGTTCACTCGAGCGATGTCGGGTGATGCGGAGACGTTCAATGCGATGGCGATCGATTTCCGTCACTTCTAAGGTCAGTGAGCCGTGGGTCACGGTCTGACCAACTTCCGGTAAATGCCCCAGCAGCTGCGTCATCCAACCGGCGATTGTATCGACTTCACCCTCGACTTCCTTGGCAAAGGACTCGTCGAGTTCGAAAAATTCCTCGAATTCACTGATGTTCACGAAGCCCGCAACGTCGTAGACGTCTTCGTCGATCTTCAGTATCTTCGCTTCTTCAGCGTCGAACTCATCCTGAATATCGCCGACGATTTCCTCGAGAATATCTTCCATCGTCACGAGACCAGCTGTTCCACCATATTCGTCGATGATGATGGCCATATGGTTTTTGGACTGCTTCAATTCTTTGAAGACTTCCATAAGCGGCTTGCTCTCGGGAACGAACTGCGGCTCGCGCATGATCTGCGTGAGACTCAGAGGACTTGTAAGCTTGGTGCGCTTTGGATCGGCCAAATGCCGCAGGAGGTCCTTGGCGAAGACGATGCCCATGATATTATCGATCTGCTCGTCATATACAGGTAGACGCGAATGCCCAGACTGGATGATGAGCCGCACCGCATGTTCGATCGAATCGCCTTTTTCTACTGCGACGACGTCCGTACGAGGCGTCTGAATCTCGCGCACCTTGGTCTCATCGAATTCGAAGACACCGTTGATCATGTCTCTCTTTAGATCGACGATGACGCCGGATTTTTCACCTACTTCGATTAGGAACTCAAGCTCTTCTTCGGTAATAGTCGGTTGGAGCGATTGTTCACTGCCGAGCTTCCTGATTACCGCCGCAGCAAATTCTGAGAAAAACCAGACCAGCGGGTAGAAGAGGCGATAGAGAATATTGACCCCTATCATCGTAAACTGAGCGACGTTTTCCGAGTTGGCCCGTGCGAAAGATTTTGGGATAATCTCGCCAACTAGCAGGATAGCAAAGGTAATCGCTGCAACCGCTAGGCTGAGAGCCTGATCGCCGATATAGCGAATAGTCAGTTCTGCCGCCAGCACCGAAGCCAGAACCTTTGCGAAGTTATTGAAAATAAGAATAGTCGTTAGGACGCGAGATGGATGCTGGAGCCAGAGGCGCAGAGATTGAGCCGTCCCGCCCTTGTTCTGCATAGCGTGCCGGGCCTTGAGAACTCCCAGCGACGTTACGGCCGTTTCCGCAGCCGCGAAAAAGGCGGTGGCAGCAATGCATACACCGATGATCACCAGGCTCGAATAGTCTTCGAAAAACAATAAATCCATCGCTTCATTCCTCGATGCTGATACAGCCGTCCCAGAGGGGACGGTGCGCAGCGGTTTCAAGAAATTCCATGATAGCTTTCTGCTGGTCGATCATAAGGCGCTCTTCATCCGGATCGTTGTGATCGTGGCCACATAAATGGAGGATCCCATGCACAATGAGAAAGCAGGTTTCGCGATCGAGCGAATGGCCTATATTTTGAGCATTGTGCCAGGCATCTTCGGGACTGATGACGACATCACCAAGAATATGCGGGGGAGTATCATCGTCATTGTCAGATGGGGGAGGAAGTGGCAAACTAGGTTTTTGGAAGATTCGAGGAGTTAGCCATTCTTCCTGAGGGAACGACAGGACATCCGTTGAGCGATCTTTGTTGCGAAACTGCCGATTGAGTTCTTGCATAGTGCTAGCATCAACAAAGTCCCAAGAGACTTCGTAATCCGCTAGACTCAGGCCGGCGCATATATGCCGTGCAATGGTTTCAATCAATGCAGGTTGAATCCGGAAGTGCAAAGATGGTGAACTCACCGTAAATGGACGACTGTCTGGTTCCAATGTTTTTAGTTACTCCTTGTGCAATCGCCTGATACTTACCACTTCCAAATCTTCCTGCTCTTGCGCAGGGGTCTCCAGATCCGAAGGCGTCTTCTTAATCTTAAGACCTCTTTGGAGACTCTCAAGAGAAGCAACGCGACATGTCTGCCCATCTGACATTGTCGATGGGGGTGGCAAGCCTGCTTGACGATTCAAAGCTATCACATCTTCGGCGAACTTGGCGAGAACCGTTCCTTCCCACTGCCCTGCCTTAGGGCCGGACTCGGATTTGGGTTTCGGCGTTAAGTTGTGAAGATTACTGATCTTTTTCAAAATTGAGACCTATCCTTAGTCATTTTGAACCGAGCTACGCAGGGGACCCATAGCTATCGGCAAAATCTCCCTCAGAGCTTAGACAGGCATCGATTTTTTTGGATCGCTAGGAGGATGGCCGACCAGGGCATAGGTGGGAAGTCCCTGATCTCTAAATCGCCGCTCGAAGCGACTGGTATAAGTTTGAGCAACTAGGCCACGCGGGCTCATTAGTTCCCAGCCCTGATGCTCGAGCTGAAGGGCTACTTCCTCGTAGTAGGGTCCGCAGTCGGTCTTGAACCAAAAAAAGCCGCCAGGGCAAAGTTTGCGAGCCAAAAGGCCCAAAAATTCTGAGTTCAGCAGGCGTTTCTTTTCTTGACGTAATTTCTTGGACCAGGGATCAGGGAAAAAGACG
>JBGSTX010000387.1:0-32438 GCA_041736305.1 Oligoflexus sp.
AGCACTGCCGCGCCAGAGTTTGTGAGTGTTGACACGGCAAGAGGCTCCCAGTAAAAGAGGTCGCAGCAGCAAACCCTTTTCAAGGGATTCTTAATGGAATTATTACTCATTGGTTCAGGGGCTCGGGAACATGCTCTGGCGTGGAAATTGCGCCAATCTGAGCTTACCGAAGCTCTTTGGTTTTGGCCGGGGGCAGCTGCCATGGAGGGCTTAGGCAAGCGCCTCGATATAGGCTTGGATGCCAGCCTGAGCGATGTAGCTCGTTACGCGAAAAATCAAGGCATCGACATGGTCATCGTTGGGCCTGAACAGCCTCTGGCTGATGGCTTTGCAGATGCATGCTTCGATCTCAAACTCCCTTGCTTTGGCCCTCTGAAGGCTGCCGCGCTCCTCGAGTCGTCCAAAGCTTTTGCCAAAGAGATCATGGTTGAGGCGCATATCCCAACAGCTGCTCATATAAGCGTTCGCGGTGAAGAAGCTTGCTCTCGCGAAGCCCATGCTTTTTTAAATAAACACGGAGGAGTCGTCATCAAAGCCAGCGGCTTAGCTTCTGGCAAAGGCGTCTTCGTCTGCAGGAGCCAGTCGGCTGTTGACGAAGCTGTGGAAAGACTCTTTCGCAGCGGTATGGCGAAAGCCGCCGAGACAGTTGTCCTCGAAGAAATTCTGGAAGGTAGAGAATGCTCGTTTTTCGTCTTTCTCGGCCAAGGTCAACCTACACCCATCGGTTTTGCCGTCGACCACAAACGACTCTTAGATAACGATCAAGGACCTAATACGGGCGGCATGGGCTGTTATACGCCCGTTGCGTGGCTGCCATCGGATGCTGGCGAGCAGGTGATGGATAAGGTCGTCAATCCACTACTGAAAAGCTTAGAAAATCGTGGTTTGAGCTACACCGGGTGCCTCTATGTAGGTCTCATGTGGGGTCCAGGAGGTCCCTCAGTCGTTGAATTCAATGTTCGACTTGGTGATCCTGAGGCTGAAGCCCTAGCTGTCTATGATAAGCGGGACTGGACTCAATTGATTGCAAGCAAGCTCGGTCTGATTTCCGAGCCAGTCGATTTCGTGGCCGAAGCTAGCATGAATGAAGGTGCCGCTGTCGCTGTAGTCCTAGCTTCGCCTTGCTACCCTTTTGGTGACACTGAGACGAAACGTTTTGATATTCCGTCCTACGTTTTTGAAAACAACAGCGTTGATTTTTGCGTCTGTGGAGGAGCTGTCCGTCTTGAAAATGGTCGCTTTGTCAGCGGCAAGGGCCGACTTTTGACCCTCGTGGCACGTGGCCGCGATATTGCTGCAGCCCGCCAGCGCGTGTATACGGCCGTCAATGATTTGACGGCTCAGTGGAGCGGGGTCCAGTTTCGCAAAGATATTGGGCTGGCTGCGGAGTAAACAGAATGTTCGAAGCTGATCAAAACAAGCGAGTTTTCTTCCATGTTCAATAGCCCAGACATCGAAAAATTTGTCGAGGCTTGGGGCTCAGGGCAAATTTGTCTGCATCTCAGTGATACCCTCCCTGGGCTAAGCTTTAATCCTTGGCGGCCTCAGGCAGCCCTTAGTTTAGCTCAACTCAAAGGGCGTCCCGAAAGCAAAACGCCGCTTGCCTTGATCAGCAACTGGAAGCTGGCTCTGCGCCTGTGGAAGCCTCTTCCAGAACCTTGGCCTCGACTCTTGCCTGAACTGTGGCCTGGACCCCTAACGGTAATCTGGGAAGCATCACCTATATGTCCTCCGGGAATTCTCGCAGAAGACGAAACAGTAGGTTTGCGCTGCCCGCTTTTCCTGCCTGAGCTGGAGTGGATGAAGCAGATTCTCGAGCTCGTCGATGAGCCTTTCCCAAGCACAAGCGTCAACGATAGCGGTACACCGCCGCTCCGTGAGTGGCGCGAAGCTGTAGCTTGGGCGTCGCAGAAGAACGCTCGAGGCTCTGTCTATGTCCCCGAGCTTAGTGAGATTCCCTCAAGTCAATCCTCGGCTATGCCCTCGACTTTGATCAAAATAAATCAGAATGGTGGCTTCGCCTTGCTGAGACAAGGCGCCATGGATTCCAACTATATAATGTCGCGTCTGCGAGGAGTCGTACATGCCAGGAATTTTTGAAACCTTTCCCTACGAGCTGATCCTGGCCAGCTCCTCTCCACGCCGCCGCGAACTTTTGCAACATCTGGGACTGCCTTTTACGATCGAAGTTCCAGGCATCGATGAACAGCAGCGCAAAGGCGAACTGCCGGCCGACTATGTTCTCCGCAACTCCCTGGAAAAAGCCATAGCGATTGCCAAAAGCCCCAATCGTTTGGTGATCGCAGCCGATACGATAGGAGTCCTCGATGGCGTTGTTCTCGAAAAACCTATTGATGCCGCCGATGCACAGCGCATGTTGATGAGCATGTCTGGCCGTAGCCACGAAGTCCTTACGGGTGTTACTGTAGCTCTGCATGGCTCAAAGGAAGCTCGCGTTCGCTCTAAAGTTGTCCGGACTGTAGTTCATTTCAAGGTCCTGAATCAGCGCGAGATAGCTCATTATGTCGGTAGTGGGGAGCCTCTGGATAAAGCCGGATCTTATGGCATCCAGGGCGGAGCTGGTTTCATGGTGGAGAAAATCAGCGGATCATTCAGCAATGTGGTTGGCCTGCCGATGGCTGAACTGGTCAGCCTTCTCAGTGAATTCGCTAACTGAAGACTGTCAAAAAAAATTGCATAACTTGAGAATCTGTCCATAAGATGGCTAGTTTCCTACCTGCAACGCTCTGAAACAACATATAAAATAAATTCTTACGCTTTGGCTGAAAGATTGCTTAATGCCGATTGGTAGCCTTAAGCGGAGTTGTGTATGAGCAAGAAGTTGGATAAGAAGGCGAAAGAAAAAGATCAAAATAAGACGAACAAGGAGAAAAATTCTCTTCTCAATGAGACAATGCTGGGTCGATCCTTGCTGAACCGTTCTGGTTTGGTCGCTGACCGACAGACTCCTCAGGCGCGTGAGCATTCAAAGACAGTTTTGAGTCATACGCGCCAACAGCCAGGAGCAGATGGTGGGAGTAGGCATTCAGTTCTCTCAATGCTCTTCACGCGAAATGCGAGAAAGCCTATCGCTGCTGGCTCTTCGAGCAAGTGGCCATCTAAGCGTACGAACCGTCTCCTGCTCGGTATAGTCAGTTCCATTATAGTACTCGGCGTTGGCGTCGGTGGAATCGTGGCGATAAATCCCGAAACTTTGGAGGGCATGAAGGGCTATTTTGGCGATAGCTTTCAAGCCGAAGACGACGATTCAGCCGATTCAATGCAAGTACCACCAGCCAGTATCCCTGCATCTGCGGTGAATGCGAGCAGGCGAGACGCAGGCAGCGAAGGCAAGACTATTTTCGATTCAATTCCCGTCAAGGAAAAGGTTTCGGCACCCACTGCGGGTAAATCTAAGGTCAAAGTCGCCAAAGCCAAGTCACAGGATAGGAATAAAGCAAAAGGCAAGCCGAAGAAGAGCAAAAGCCAAGGGAAGAAAAAAGCCAAAGCAAACGCAAAAAAGAAATAAGCGCTTAGATCCTCAGCCCTAGGCTCAGCCCTAGGAGCGGAAGCGTCTTGGAGTCGTATTTTCCAAGAAAGCTATTGGCCCTGTCGCGCATATGATCCGCCTGGAGCTGTTCAGCGTCGCTCAGGCTTATAGAACCAGCTTCAGAAGGGTCACTTGCCTGCGAGTTTCTGACTTTTACGCTGGCTCTTGCCAGAGATTCCGCAAACAAAGGTTTACTGAATCCTAAATACCAGGCCAGGACTGCCTTATTGTTGAAAAAGGTCCAGCGATTACCGATAGCCAATCGAAGCATGCGCTGCTCGGTGATTGACTCGACCTCGGCCTCGAAAACAGTATTCGAAAGAGTTTCGCCTGCAGAGTCCACAAAAAGTAGTTTGCTCGCCACCGCCCCTTTGATCGTCATACTTCGCCTTTGATATCCAGCACTCACAAAAAAAGACCCAGAGAAAGGCATGATGCTGAGGCCCGCCGCTCGGTGGGGCCCAAATTTAAGGTCGAACGGAACGATCATATCCGGACTTCTCAACGCAATTCCTTGCGAATCACGTAGCTTCTTTCCAGGAATTCTGTAGTTGACCCGCAAAGGCAGCGCAAAGGAGTAAGCCACCCAGGCTGCAGCCCATGGTAAGGGCTGAATCTGAATCTCGGCACCTAGAATTTCTGGAACTGATGCTAAAAAACTTAGATCGACAAGGGGTCTGCTCTTGAACAGGCTGAGGCTTTGAGGTGGAGCGCCGATCGGCTTTGAGGGGGTGGCGTTTGGGACGGGAGCCGGTGCAGGGCTGGTCTGCTGCGCCCAAAGCCAATTGGGCAGCAGCAGACCCAGCACGAGGGCAAGTTCAGTCGTCCTTCTGCCCAGGATTGTCTTGTTTATTTTGACTAGGAATGTCAGTAGTCGGGGGATTTTGCGGATGCCCCGTGCCGGGTGGTAATTCGGGGCTTTCGCCGCCATGATCCCCATCGACACAAATTTGTGAAGCACCAATTTTAATCGTATAGCTTTGAGTTGTTTCGTTGCCAAGGCCATACCTATTGATCTCAGTTAGATCTAGAATATCACCGTTGGCCAACCTTTGCACAAGAGTTATGCGACGGCTCACACTCACGGAATGCCAGCTACCGTCATGGAGACGAAGGCCTTTCACCAATATGAGTGATTGTTGCTGACCCAGACTTGTGTAACTTAGAGCCATCGCCGGGAGTGGACCACTCTCTTTCTTTTCATAAACTTGAGGACCAGCGAGAGCCGAAAGCTCAAAACTCTGCTTGCCATCGATCCGCTGTGAACGCGCAAAGCTGAAGCGAACTCCAACCATGTCACCAGCCTCTAGCGAGGAGAGATCGCTTTGCTCGTGGATAACTTTCCAATTAACCTCTGAGCGTGTCGAGATCGAATTCTGACCAATTTGATAGCTTGAGACTCCATCCAGCCCTATTCCGAATTCGAAAAAAGCCAGGCGAGTAACTTCATCTAGTTTTTCTGGAAGGCCTGCGTGAAAGCTAGGCGCGTCTTCGACTTTGAGACGAGCGAGGAAAGCAGTGCCCAACAATTCGCGTATGTCCCCGTAGCCCTCTAAGGCGAGGAGGTCTTGTTTTTCTAGATGCGCGCATGAACCCTGAGAAATTTTTGGAAAGAGTGACGACTGCCCATCATTATAAGTAGCTTCCCGCACAACCGCATCGCGGAAATGGCGGAAACCTGTCCTGACTCGATTGCGGCCATCGTTATGATAAAGTTTGATAAGCGCATCAGCGCCTTCGGACTTAAGCTGATCAAGATAGCCAAGATTGTCTTCCATGGAGTTCCACGTCAGATACATTTTACTAGAATCTTGGCTGGCAGACGCTGAAGTCTGATCGGATTTCGATTTTTTGCCAACATTCACTTCAAGCTTGCTGCATCCGAGTGCGCTCAGGCCTGAAATAAAGATCAAAGTTATACGACTACCCATGAGGGACCCCTTCAGTGAATTGCTCATAACGCTTTGTTTAGACAATCTTGCTTTTACTTATGCAAATATTCGACCAAATTTTTTGGATAATTGAAGCGCGCTAGAGGCCCAGACAGCAAAGGAAAAATCTGCTTTCGCCAAGGAGAAGATGAATTGCTAGATGTCTAAAGATCGCTCTCCTCACAAACTGAGGTCGAACCGATAATAATTTCAATTATATCAATATGATATGAATATTTTTGCGAACTTTTTACGAAAACTTTATGGGCAGGATTCGAAATCCATTATCGATCTCAGTTGTACTCAGACTAGTCAGTAATCGTCATTCGCATGTCACTCATGCTGAAGGCGGAAGCGTCGTCTATTCTTAGCTTTGCAAAAAAAATCGAAGTCGTTATGATCAATCAACTTAAGCAGATCAATGCCCTCACTTTTTTCCTTCAGAGCCGCAAGCTTCTGAGCACGACCCGGAGGAACCATGGACAAACTGCAGTTGAGCGCCGAAGAACTCGCTTTTATCGAGGATGCCGCCTCTTTTCTTGAAGGAGGCAACACCTTCGTTAAGTTCGCACAAAAGCTCGGCAAACCCATTGACCGCCTGCAAGAAAAGCTCCCTGTACCTGCGCGGCGAATCCTCCATCAGGCGATAGAAAGATCGATGAAAAAAGCCCTCGAGCTGTCAATTGAAACCATAGCCTCACCATCTGTTTCAGACCTTCATTCATCGTGGGAAAATGCGAACTCACGGACAAGGCGCCATGCTTGGATGCATACGGCTGCAGTTACCACGACCGGGGCTATCAGCGGCGCTATGGGAATCAGCGCGCTGCTTATCGAACTACCGATTTCGACTTCGATCATTCTGCGAGCGATTTCAAGTGTGGCTCAGGAATGGGGGCAGGATATCAGAAAGCCTGAGACTCAGCTGCAGTGTCTGTACATTTTCTCTCTCGGCTCCCACAACAGCAGCAAAGACGATGAAATGGATACTAGCTACCTCGCCTCGCGCATCGCCTACCAGCGCTTAATCGGCGAAGTTGCCGCTTTCATGGGGCAGCACGCAGCTAAGGATCTCCTCTTAGCTTTGGAGAGGGGAGGCGCGCCGGCCTTCGTGCGTTTGCTCGGCCTCCTGACGCCTGCCTTTGAGCGAACCGTCTTGAAAAAAGTGATGAGTCGGGCAATTCCGATCGTAGGAGCGCTTGGAGGAGCCGCTATCAATGCCGCTTTCTGCAGCTACTTCACGGCAGCAGCCCGCTATCATTTCGGTTTGCTCTACCTCGAGCAAAAATACGGTCCCGATCTGGTCCGCTATGGCTATCGGCGCATTGCCGAAGCGCAGCTGGAAGCGAGAAGGAAAACTTCGTAAAAATTATTTTAATCGACAAGTCGCAAGGGAGAGAGATGAGGTGTAGGAGAGAGCGTTTTTTTGAACGTCCCTTCTTCAGTCTGAATTGAACTTGAGCGACCTGGCGCCGCAAACCAGGGGAGCGCCGAGGGTGGCGGTTCCAACACTTTACCTATGCGCGTCAGCGGCGGCACATCTTTACTAATAAGAGCACCTGCGCCGATAGCACTGCCCCAGCCGATCGTCACTCCCGGCATGATCATCACTCGCTCGCCGATCATCACATCATCCATAATGACTATCGGTTTAGGGAGAGCTAGGTGGCTACTTGGGGATCCAGCTTGCACCTTCCGGTCGAACATCAGGACGTCTTTGCCAATGCGGCAGCGGCGGCCGATCTGAATAAGAGCTGAAGCATGGAGAACAACGCCAGCAGCGATGTGAACGTCTTCGCCGATGAGAAGCCTTGCCCCGGGTTCAGCTGTGAGGGCTATACCCCGACGTCCGCCGTCGATGATAGCGCGTGCCCCCAAAACAATATCGCCCCAGGGATTGAGAAAGACCCGTCCGCCTATGCGAACGTCAGGTCCCCTCGATGTTTTATTAAGTACGCAAGATGTCCAGAGGTCGGGGTGAAGAAGTGAGCCTGGCTGGAAGCGTTCGGGCATTGTTTCGAAAGTTCCTCAGTTGTTGGAACGATTGATCGACCACTGCGGCGTCTGCGCATCGTAGATGCCGTTCAGATTGAGGCGCTGCTGGTTGCTGCCATCGCGGTTCATAATCCATAGAGTCGATAGGCCCTTACCATTTCCTTCGCCAATGCGGTTCGACTGATACACCAAAAGTTGCCCGTTAGGGGCGAAACTTGGGCTCTCGTTATCCCCATTTTTAAGCGTCAGACGTTCGAGCTGTGAGCCATCTGGATTCATCATGAATATGTCCCAGCGATCAATATCACGGTCATAACCGCCAAAAGCTATTTTATCAGATTCCGGTGACCAAGCGGGAGTCGCGTTGTACCAACCAGCATAAGTGAGGCGCTTGTCGCTGGTAAGCTTTGGTGTCTCGCCGTTCCACTGCAGAGCGCCGACAAAAATATGTGGATTACCAAAACGTCCTGAGACGAAAGCTATCCACTTCTTATCGGGTGAAAACTTCGGGTCGACATCGAGACCTGAACCTTCAATGAGAAGCTTTCTATCACTTCCCTGCTTGTTCATCATGAAAATGTCAGTGTCATCACCGCGGGAGCTGGTATAGGCAATAATAGAGCCCTGGGGTGAGAAGTTGGCTCCGCTGTCCAGCCCAGGAGCCTGGGTGAGGCGCTTGCGGGTTCGAGTTACCGTGTCGTAGATATAGATTTCGGGGTTCCCAGCTTCATAGGACGTGTAAGCCAGAGAACGCCCATCGGGACTCCAGCTAGGGGAGAGATGAGGTACGTTTCCGTCAGTCACCTGCACGAGTCCCGAACCATCGAAATCGGCAATGAAAACTTGCTTCGAAGCCGTCTTGCTGCGACGGCCCACGAATGCGACCCGCGAATTAAATATTCCCGATTTGCCCGTATAGGCCTGAAGCATATAGTCAGCATACTGGCGGATCGTGGCTTTGTAATCCGAGATCTTGGTGAACTGCTTGGCCAGTATCTCTTTGCCGCGACCGACGTCGTAGGTCTTAAGAGTCAGGGTCAAACCCGTCTTGGGGTCGTCGATCAAGGCACCCATAGTCAGCGAATCCCCACCGAGGGCTCGCCACTGGACGAGTTCATCGCCGCTCATGGTATCCGGGTCGGTGATCCAGCTGCTCGATTCGGTAGTTTTCCGCTTCTTGGCGTAGGCATCCCAGACCCCTGTATAAGCACCATCGGCAAGGGTCGCAAAAAAGCCAGAGAAGGTCAGGAGATTTTTTAACTCTTCCGCACCGTCTTCCAGTAATTTCTTACCCTGAGCGTCGGTAATAGAGCCTGCAGCCTGTATTTTGGGAACGGCGACAACCACTTTGCGGAAGGCAGGGTTATCGATGCTGATAAGCAAGGGTCCGCCTTCGGCAGCGAGCAGGGCTCTACTAGAAATTCCCAAACTCAGGGCTGAAAGCAAGAACGCGACAAGGGGGGTCTTTCGATTCAGGGCCACAAAATCCTCCTCTCTACGGCTTGCATTCGATCAGAATCACCTCTCCCGCGAGTTCTTTAGGCGGAGCATTGAAGGGCGATGACTTCTGCACAGTCGCTATGCAGTACTCATCGAAGATCGAATCGCCGGAGCTATTTTCGATGTCGACTTTCATCAGTTCCCCGCGCACGCTGATCGTGATCGCGAGACGAGCATTGATATTTGCATTCTGTAGCTGATAAGTCTTGGGCAAAGCGTAATTCCGACGAATCGTTGAGGTCAGGTAAGCTTTATAGCGATTCTGATCGGCAAGACCCGCCAGCCCTCCGCTATTCTGCGTCAGACCCGCGTCTTTGAGGCTGTCGCGAATCTGCGCGATTTCGCTGTTGTCCTGAGCTTTCAAATCGCGGGTATTTTCTTTTTGCTTATCTTTGAGCTTTTCTCGAATTAAGCGTTCGAGAGCCTCTGACTTTTTCAAAGCTACGGAAGCATCCGGTTTGACCTGCGTCTGACCGTCTTTTTCGGTGTCGCGAGTCAGGGCTTTACCGACTTCGACTTTATCATCTTTCTTTGGCTCCGCCAGACCTTCCTCTTCCTTCTCTTTCTCTTTGATCGTGTAGGATTTGGGTAGCTGCGGCAGTTGGTTGATGGGAACGCTGACCTCTTCGGAAACTTGAGCTTTGGGTATGATCGTCTTCGTGGAAGCTCCCACATTGAAGTCGCTTACAAGTTCGGTGTCGATGGCCCATTCTTCCATAACAGGCTTCGGCGGCTGCAGTAAATTGAAAAAACTAAGAATGAATGCACAAAGATGTACACCGAACGAGATGGCGATAAATTTGCGAAGGGAAGACCCTTCGCTAGGACTGCTTTCGGAGGCGGTCTGCGAGCTGGAGGCCAAGATGAGTCCCTCTATCCTTTGTCCACATGAGACGGCGCTTGGGTAAGCATGCTGATTTTCGTTACACCGGCGATCTTGGCCGCGCTCATAGCATCGACCACTTTGCCGTAAATCACGCCTTTATCAGCTCGAATATAAAGTTCTTTCTTCTCTCGATTCTGATAGATCTCTTGCAGTCTCTGGTCCAGGCTGACTGCTGGAACCTCCATCTTTTCGATGTAGTATTCGCCCCGTGCATTGATGGAAAGCACGACGCGATCTTCGGCCATCCCGCTGCTGCGGGCCTTGCTGCTCGGCAAATTAACGTTGATGCCACCGATCGAAAGCGGGGCAGTTACCATGAAAATGATGAGCAGAACGAGCATCACATCAACGAGCGGCACGATATTGATATCGGCCATCTGCCCGCTGTCTTCATCTTCATCCTGCGAGTTAGATCCAGACTTGAATTCCATGGTTCACCTCAGAGCGGCGATGTCGTAGGGCCGGTAGAACTCTTGCGATCGCTCACCAGATAGCGTCCGACGATGTTCAGGAAATCTGAGCAGAAACCGTCCAGGGATATGCTCAGGGTACGGATGCGAGCGTTGGCAGCGTTGAAACCGATTACAGCAGGTATCGCAGCAAGGAGGCCGAAGGCCGTCGCGATCAAGGCTTCCGAGATCCCAGGCGCCACCGCAGCCAGACTTGCTGAGCCAGAGCGAGCAATGCCTTCGAAAGAACCCATGATACCCCAAACCGTTCCAAAGAGGCCGATGAACGGTGCGGAAGAAGCGATAATAGCTAGCAGGGGAAGGTAGGACTCTAATTTTTTTCGCTCGGCTTTTTTGGCTTTACCAAGGGCTCGATTGAGATTGTCGATGGCGGCGTTCATCGCCATCTGTGGGGAACTGGTATGCTCCTTGAGCTGACTTCCTCTCACCAGCTCAGCATAGCCGGTACGAAAGACTTCCTTGGCCGGACTATAGGGATAGTCGCCTAGACGGCTATTGAGTTCGTTCAGTGATCGACTCTCCCAAAAACTCTTGATGAAACTCTCCGAGGTCTTCCCGTGTTTTTGCAGGACGACGATTTTCCAGATGAAGATCGCCCAACTACTAATTGAGAAGCAAATCAAGATGACAAGGACGGCGAAGACTACAAATCCGGCCCGCCACGCCTGGGAGAGCATGGAGTGCGAACCCAGATCTACGACCTCCATCTCTGTCGCCTGAGCTGGCTTTGAGCTCGTATCCGCATCTTGGGCTTGGAGGGCTCTGTTCATGCCCCCGAAACAGGTCATTAGGAATATAGCTAGTAAGCAGCGACGCAAGAACCGAGACGTGGCAAAGCTGAGCATGAGCCGCGAACTCCCTGTGAGTGCAAATTTTAACTATCAATATAGCGCAAAAGCGTGAAGATACCTATCTCCTTTTAAAGCAGCAATACCTATCGCGTCCGCTACTTTAGCCAATAACTCTCGCAAACCTTTACAATTTGTTCTATGAAACAGACTTGAGGGAAGACCTAAAACGACGAGGCACGAGCATGTTGCATATTGAACAGTGGGCGCTTGGGAACGTACGCCATGACTCATCTATAGACGAAATCAGTGCACTATATGAGCTTCCGCTGACGGTGCTCGTCCACCTCGCCCAAAGCGTGCACCAAAAATATCACGCGGCGGATATGATTCAGATGAGTACCCTCCTATCCATCAAGACAGGTGGCTGTAAGGAAAACTGCGCCTACTGTCCGCAGAGTGCTCACTATCAAACTAGCGTCAATGCTGAAGGACTTTTATCGCTAAACCAAATTGTCGAAGCGGCACAAGAGGCCAGGGACAATGGTTCTAGTCGCTTTTGCATGGGAGCGGCTTGGCGAAGTCCTCCAAAGAAAGGCAAACAGTTCGATCAGGTCCTAGAAGCCGTACGAGCTGTCCGTGGTCTGGGGCTCGAGGTTTGTACGACTCTCGGCATGCTCGATGAAGAGCAGGCTATGGCCCTGCGTGAAGCCGGGGTCTATGCCTATAATCATAATCTCGACACCTCTCCTGACTACTACGGCGACATCATCAGCACCCGTACCTACCAAGACCGACTAGACACTCTCAAGAATGTGCGCAAAGCAGGTATGACTGTTTGCTGTGGCGGTATCGTCGGCATGGGTGAAGACCGAGGGGATCGCGTCGGTCTCTTGCAGGAACTGCATAAGCTCGATCCCCACCCTGAGTCAGTCCCCGTTAATCTCCTGGTTCGCGTCGCAGGAACTCCCCTCGCTGATGAGGCCGACCTCGACGTTTTTGAGCTGGTGAGAACGATAGCGTGCGCGCGCATCCTCATGCCTCGCAGTCGGGTCAGACTCTCCGCCGGACGCACCCAGATGAGCGATGAAGCGCAAGCCCTCTGTTTCCTAGCTGGCGCCAGCTCGATATTCACAGGCGAAAAACTTCTGACCACCCCCAACCCTGGTGAAGATCGAGATCGCTCACTTCTCCGGCGTATGGGCCTAAAGCCTCTTCCATCGGCTGAAAGAGTTCCTAGTATCGCCAGAGAGCTACACGAAACTAGCTTCAATATCGAGACCCAAGCGACCGAAACAAGCCTGTGATTTGAACTGGAGGAGCAGGGGAGGAGCCTATGCAGCAGCACTCAGGTTTGCAGCATTTGCGGGACAGAATCGAGCCGCGGGTGTTGGCGATACGTTCGTCGCATCGCTGGAGAAGCCTGCGCCCCCTGGTAGCAGGTTCGATAGACCTAACCAGCAACGACTATTTAGCTCTACGCAGCGATCCAGAATTTCAGAGTGCCGCTCTCGAAGCTGCGCGCCATGTGCCCCTGGGGGCGGGAGCGAGCCGTCTTCTGGGGGGCGAGCACAGTATCTATGCTGAGCTCGAAGAGCAGTTTGCCGCTTGGAAAGGTACTGAATCGGCTCTCTACTTCACCTCGGGTTATGCTGCTAACGAAGCCCTTATGCTCGCCCTCAAGCAAGAAGGTTCGATTTTTTTCTCCGATTCTCTCAATCATGCAAGTCTGGTCGATGGTATGCGGCTGGGGCGTTTGGCTTCCGAACAAAAGCATATTTTTCGGCATAACGATCCAGGCGACCTTGAACGCTGTCTGCAGCAATCGCTCACCCGGAACCGAAGCTCAGGGCAGCTCCGCCTTATCGTGAGCGAGGGCCTCTTCAGTATGGACGGCGACTTCTGTCCTCTCGCCGAGCTCATCGATCTAGCCCAACGCTACGAAGCCCTGCTCGTTCTGGATGAAGCGCATAGTCTGGGTGTTTATGGAGCAAGCGGTGCTGGCTGGCTCGAGGCGAAGGGCTTTTCGCATCAGAATTTTATTAGCGTAAACCCCTGCGGCAAGGCTATGGGTGCCGCCGGAGCTTTCATTGCAGGACCACACTGGCTCCGCGATTATCTTATCAATACAGCACGATCCTTCATCTACAGTACAGGCGCTTCGCCATGGATTGCGGCAGCACTGACGGTGGCGATTCCCTATGTGCAGGGTCTGAGAAAACGCCGCGAGTCCTTGCAGCAACTTGCGCAAGAAGTGCGCGAGACCTTGCAAGCTCTCGACTTTGACATCGGTGGTAGCAACTCGCACATCATTCCGCTTATCACCGGTACCGAGGCTTCGGCGCTGCGAGCAGAAAACCTCTTTTATGAAAAAGGAATACTGGCACGAGCGATCCGTCCACCAACGGTTCCAGAAGGAGGCAGCCGACTCCGGCTGTCTCTGCATGCCGGTCTTGATGAGTTCGCGGCTACACATCTCTTGAACGTCTTGAAGGAGCTTCGCGATGCGCTTTCCTAATGTCTTCGTAACAGCGACTGGCACTGACGTGGGCAAAACGATTATCAGCGCGGCTCTTTTAGATGCCGCGCCGCGGCATGGACACAAGCTCGTCTACTGGAAACCAGTACAAACGGGTGGAGTCGATATTGACCGCCACAGCATTGAAGCCATGCTGGGTCGGCCGCTGCAATGCCCGCTTCCGACCTTTTCCTATCAAAAACCTCTATCTCCCGATCAGGCAGCTCTGGCTGACAAAAGCGACCCCCCCTATGTCGTAACTCTCATGGAGCGTCTTCGCCAGTATTCGGGTGGCCCCATTCTTGTGGAAGGTGCGGGCGGTATCGCGGTCCCCCTGAACCAGAGTAACGAAACGTGGCTCGAATTCATGCTAGCTTCACGCCTGCCGGTTCTTTTGGTAGCGAGCAGCGGCCTCGGCACGATTAATCACACTATTCTCAGTCTGCAGGCGCTCGACGCTGCGGATATAGAGGTCCTGGGCGTCATCCTCAATGGGCCTCATGATGAAGCGAACTTGCAAAGCCTCAAGCGCATGATGCCCCACCATCGCTTTAGCAGTTTTCCAGAAATTGCCTTCGAAGCCTCACCCTCTAAGTGGAACGAGGCCACCGACAAACTCTGGCAATTTCTTGAGCAGAGCCATGCATCGCAGCCCCTATCAGCCGATTGGATCGAGGCCGATAAGCAAGCTGTCTGGCACCCTTACACGCAACACAAGACAGCACCGGATCCGGTGCCTCTGGTTCGCGGAAAAGGTATCTATCTTTACTCGGAACAGGGTGAAGAGCTCATCGATGCCTCTTCCTCCTGGTGGACCTGCTCTGTGGGACATGGGCATCCTCAGATCGGTGCCGCTATCCGTCGTCAGCAGTCTCGTCTCGATCACAGCATATTTGCGGGCGCTACCCACCGCGTAGGTGTAGAGCTAGCCGAGGCGCTGATAGGCAAGTCTCAGGGCCATATGCAGAGGGTTTTCTACACGGATAATGGCTCTTGTGCAGTAGAGGTCGCTCTGAAGATGGCGGCGCAAAGCTGGAAGAACCGTGAGCAAAGCCAACGCCAGCTCTTTCTCCATTTCAAAGGAGCCTATCACGGCGACACTTTTGGAGCGATGTCGGTAGCCGATCGCGAAGGGCTGCATAAGGGATTCACTCCCTATCTTTTCCGCGGGGTGCTAGGCAGCCCAGTCACAGCCCATGCTTCCTCGATCTGTCCGGAAGGATCTCAGGCGCTTGATTCTGGACTCAAAGACTTGGAAGCGCTCTTTGCCACCCATGGCCAAGAGCTTGCAGGCGCGGTGATCGAACCCTGGCTCCAGGGTGCCTCAGGCATGAATGTGCAGGAACTCCTTTGGCTCCAGTATCTAAGCCGCCTCTGTAAAACCTACAAAGTGCCTTTGATACTCGACGAAGTCTTTACAGGAATGGGGCGAACAGGTGACTATTTCGCCTTCCTACGCGCGGGGATCGAACCTGACATCGTCTGCATTGCTAAAGGCCTGACCGGCGGTAATCTACCCTTGGCGGCGACCCTCTGCCGCGAGGATATCTTCGAAGCTTTCGTCGATGACGATCGCTCCAAAGCCCTCATGCACGGCCATACCTTTAGCGGCAATCCTATTGCCTGCGCAGCGGCCCTGGCGACCCTCCAAATATTTGAAAAGCAGGCTTTGATCGCCAACGTCTTGCAAGTTGAAGAGCGCCTTAAACAGTGGACGGAAGCTCAGCACCTGCACATCCAGAATCCCCGGGTATTGGGTGCCGTAGCAGCCTGGGAGCTGGCGGGCACAGGAGGGGGAGACTACTTCCATAGCCTGGCCTACGATATCCCCCAGCGAGCTAGACGCCATGGGCTCCTTATGCGAACGCTAGGAAACACCATGTACTTCGTTCCGCCTCTCAGCATTCTACCGCAGGAACTCGACGACGCCCTCGGTCGCATTGAAGCCTGCATCGACGAGTTTCTCAACGAAGGTGTTGGGACTGGTGAGCGTCAGCTTCCTCTTGAAGGAGCTGAACTTCACTTTCCTCATTAAAAAAGGCGAGCCTTTGCTCGCCTAGCATTTGTAGAGTGCGAGACTCAGGTCTCGGTTCCGGTCTTAGTCGTCGTCGTCATCATCTTCGTACATGGCGTCGAGTGACTCTTCATCCGACTCTTCGTCGTCGTAAAATGCTTCATCTTCTTCTACAACCTCCTCCTCTTCCTCTTCGAGAGGGGCGGCTTCCACTTCCTCTTCCTGCGCAGCCCGCCATTCGTCCTCTTCATCAGCGTCCATCTCTTCGACGATGTAATCATCGGCGAGGTCTTCGTGCCGTGCTTCGAACCATTCTTTGGCATCGTCCTCGGACTCGAAACCCGCCTTTAAGATCTTGCCTGACTCTATGTTATAGACTTTCCACAACAACGCTGATCTCCAATCAATGAATATAATTGGTCACTCGGCAGAGAGGCCAGTCGCTGACAAAACTCCCCGAATGCAATTAGCATAAACTTTTCTGCTCACCTATGAAACAGTTCCGATCGGAAAAAGCTGCCGCCCTGCTGCGGCGCTTGAGTTCTTCGCAGCTCTCTACTCAGGTCCACAGCTCCGCCTCTACGCCATTTGAGCTGGTTTTTCGGCTTGCAGCTCGCAGAGATCTTTAGTAAACCAGCTTTCATCACGAATTCAAGCCACAGGAATCCCAGATGGAATGGATGGCTTTATTAGCGGCACTTGCGGTCAAACCTGAACTGGGTCTACAGAAGCGTGTAGCCTGCGAACTCGCCCCCACAATCGGACAAGGAGCTAGCACAGAAGGAGCTGTCGATTCAATATCGACTCTAATGGCTTCATGCTCTTACCGACTCCTCGATGTGGGAGGTTTCAGTCTATGGCCCCGGCTGAGCGTTGCCGAGCAAGACTGGATCATTCAAAGGCAAGTCAATCAAAACAGCGAAATCTATAACTTTCAAGCCCGAAGTCTCGTTCTTGGTTTCCAGACGAGCTACCCGCTCGCCGATTGGGAACCATACTACGGTTATGCCTATGGCTTTGGTCGCGGCGAACTTAATCAGACTTTCAGTTCATCTACCAGCCGTCAAACCAACGTTTTCAAAGATATTTCTCATAAATACCAGCAGCATGAACTCGGTCTGAAATATCGCCTGAGCTCACAGCTCTCGTTGAGCGCCAGTCTGCTTCGCACCTTTGCCTCGCAAGCTTGGGATTCTGAGCAGGGGCGCTTTGAAGCCGAAACTGTCGACAGCGACAGTCGGCTCAGCCTCAGCAGCGGCTCGGCCCGCTTACTGGGGTCGCCTCGTTCCGACGCTAAGTTTGCCAGCAGTGAACTCAAGATCGGCCTGCAACTGTTTTTAGACTGACGATCTACAGTTTTTGCAATTTTCTAAGACCACAAATATAAAGCCACGCCTTTTCGCTTACTGGCTGAATCGAGAGCCGCTGACCTGGCCTTAGCAACGGCAAATCATTAAGAGCAGCCGCGCTGTCCTCACGCAATTGACTCAGGGTGATAGGTGCTTCAAATCGGCCAGTTGCCTGCACATCGACCATGACCCAGCGCGACTCACCAAGAACCTTGGACTTGGGATCAAAGTAAGGCGAACGGCTATCGAGGGCAGTGGGGTCAGGATAGCCAGGCCCTAGCACCTTGGCAACGCCAACAATAGCGGGTTCAGCGCTGCTGCTGTGGTAAATGAAAACCTCGTCATTTTGGGCAAATCCATCACGCATAAAGTTACGTGCCTGATAATTGCGAACCCCCTCCCAGCGATCAGTTCGCGAGGGGCGCGAGACAAGGTCATCGAAACTAAAGGTTTCTGCTTCGGTTTTCATCAGCCAGTACTTCTTCTGCACCCCTGCCTCACTTCAATAAATGCCGCTAGCGACACCTAGGGAAAATCAGGTAAACCATGACACCGACGCGATGTCCCACGCACTGAGGAAATTTCTATGTCCAAAAAGCGCCTTTTCATCATCGATGCAATGGCCATGGCGTTCCGCTCTTATCATGCGATTCGTCCCCTTACAAGTTCGCAAGGTGTGCCTGTTAATGCCGTTTACGGGAGCCTCCTCTTTCTCTGGAGCCTGATAGAACGCCAAAAGCCCGACTATCTTGCGTTTGCTACCGACAGCCAGGAAAAAACCTTCCGGCACACTCTATACGGTGCGTACAAGGCTAATCGCAGTGAGATGCCGGCCGATCTCGCCGCACAGCTACCCTATCTTTTCAGACTCTTCGAAGCGCTCGAAGCCCCTATGCTTAAAGAAGGGGGACTCGAGGCTGACGACCTCATTGGATCGCTAGTCGTGCAAGAGGCTTCTCCCGATCTGCATTGTTACATAGTATCAGGTGACAAAGACTTCATGCAGCTCATCAATGAGAACGTGACGCTTTTCAGTCCCAAAAAGGGGGGTGAGGTCCTTGAAATCAACGAGCCAGAGGTCTTTACCAAATTCGGCTGTCACCCGAAGCAGGTCATCGATGTTCTGGCTCTAATTGGCGACAGCTCCGACAACGTTCCAGGGGTTCCGGGAATCGGCGACAAAGGAGCTGCAAAACTCATTCAACAGTACGGCTCTCTCGACGCCATTTATGAGCACCTCGCCGAGATAGGCAATCAAAAGCAACGTCTCAGCCTCGAGAGCAATCGCGAACTCGCCTACCTATCCCAGAAGCTGGTGACGATCCACACCACAGCTCAGCTCCACTTCCAGCTCGAGCAGCTCCGTTGCGATCCTAATACGGCTCTCGGCAATACGCGGCTTTTAAGCCTACTGGAGGAGCTGGAATTCAAGTCCTACGTTGAACGCGTTCGGGCTCGCATTAAATCGCTACCGAGTAGCAGTGTCAAAGCGCGATCGACCACTTCGAACCAAAAACGCAGCTACCATACCGTACAGAGTGAAAAAGACGTTTCGGCCCTGGTGGAGCGGGCGAGGGCTGCTCCGCACTTCGCCTTCGACACCGAAACTACAGGCCTCGATCGGATCAGCGATACACCTGTTGGAGTGAGCCTCTCCTTTGCAGCTGGTGAAGCCTACTATATGCCCCTGCACGAAAGCCATAGGCACCTGGAAATGCCTCGTCTGCTTCAAGCTATCGAGCAAATAGTAGCAAGTCCTGCTCTAAAAATAGGCCACAACATCAAGTTTGACCTGCAGATGCTGCGAAACATAGACATTGACGTTGCCGGACCCTTTGCCGATACGATGATCATGTCCTATCTTCTCGACTCCGGTGAACGACTGCACAATCTGGACGAAGTCTGTCTGCGTTACCTTCATGAAGTCAAAATAAAGACCAGCGAGCTGCTCGATGCCAAAGGCTCAATTCTGGGGGCCCCCCTCGAAAAGCTGAGTGAGTATGCCTGCGAGGATGCCGACTACACCCTGCGCCTCTACGATCTTTTACAGCCTAAACTAGCCAAAGCTGAGCTTTTGCCGGTTTTCGAAGAAATTGAGATGCCGCTCGTCCCTATTCTGGCCCGAATGGAACAGACAGGAATACATGTCGATTCAGATATTCTGCAGGAAATATCCGATCGTCTCTCAAAGCGAGCGCAGGAGCTTGAGCTGAGTATCTATCAGCTGGCAGGCGAGACTTTCAATATCAATTCAACGAAGCAGCTGGCGACGATTCTATTCGAAAAATTGAAGGTGCACGAAGCCCTGGGAGTCAAGCGGATCAAGAAGACTAAAACAGGTTACTCGACTGATGTTTCAGTCCTTGAGCAGATGAGCGAGCATCCCTTGCCTTTTGCCCTGCTTGAATATCGCATGCTCAGCAAATTAAAAAACACCTACGTCGATACGCTACCACAGTTGATTCATCAGAAAACCCAAAGGATTCACACTAATTTTCACCAGACGGGGACGGCGACCGGTCGTCTCAGCTCGTCAGACCCCAATCTGCAAAATATTCCGATTCGTTCGCCCATGGGCAAAGAGATTCGGAAAGCCTTCTGCAGCAACCTTCCAGGCTGGGTGACAATTTCCGCGGATTATTCGCAGATTGAATTGCGGGTTTTAGCCTCTCTCGCAAACGATGCGCAGCTGAAAGAAGCTTTCATCCAAGGACATGACATCCATACTAGCACGGCAGCCAAAATATTCGGGCTTGAGGAATCCCAGGTGTCTTCGGAACAGCGCTCCCAAGCCAAGGCCATTAACTTTGGCATAATTTATGGTATGGGTCCGCAGCGTCTCGCACGCGAGACGGGGGTCACAATGAAGGAGGCCAAGGACTTCATCGACCGCTACTTTGCCAGTTACCCGCGGATACGGACCTACATCGAGAATTCTATACAGTTCGCTCGGGACCACGAGTACACGCGTACTATTACGGGACGTCGCCGCCCTTTGAAGGAAATCAATGGGAGTCGGGATGGGGCTTCGCTCGCCAATGCCCAAAATGTAGCTGTCAACTCTCCTGTACAGGGCTCCGCTGCCGATCTTATAAAAAAGGCTATGGTTGAGGTTCAAAAGAAGCTGGATGAATCAGACTACCATGCTAAAATGCTTCTTCAGGTCCACGATGAGTTAGTATTCGAATGTCCCGCAGGCGAAGTCGAAGCTGTGATGCAGCTGATTCGCAGAGAAATGGAACATGCCTACGATCTCGGAGTGCCGCTTAAAGTAGACATCAGCTTTGGTAAAAACTGGCTAGAGGCTCATTAAAATGGCAGAAAATGGACAGAGTCGAGAAGATCATCTCAAGGTAATGGGTTTGTTCGAGCACGTTGAGGAACTGCGCTCACGTCTGGTTAAATCGATTCTGACCATCGTCGTGTTCTTCTTTCTTTGCTATGCCTACGCCGACGTTATCCTCCAGTACCTACGTATGCCACTCGTTCAAGTACTCCCTAGCGGCGCTAACGCTCTGCACTTTACCGGTCCGATGGACGTCTTCATGGCCAACGTCAAGCTTGGTCTCTTCGCAGCCCTTTTGCTCTCCTGCCCAGTTTGGCTTTATCAGTTCTGGAAATTTGTCGAGCCAGCTCTTTATCCCCACGAAAAAAAGTATGTGATGCCCTTTATTTGCGCGTCGGTCTTTCTCTTTGCAGTGGGCGTGAGCTTTTGTTTCTTTTTCATCGTCCCCATCGCACTCGAATACCTGATCGGCTTAGGGGTATCCATGGGCACGACTCCTATTATCACCATTAGTGACTACCTCTCGCTCCTCATGCTGATGATGATAGGTTTTGGAATGATCTTCGAAACACCAGTTATCCTCATTCTCCTGGCAATGCTCAACCTCGTTTCGGCTCAGACTCTCTCCGAGAATCGGAAGTTTGTGATCGTGGCGATATTCATTATTTCGGCTGTACTGACCCCTACACCTGACCCCATCTCGCAAATCGCTATGGCCGGGCCTACCTGGTTGATGTTCGAAAGTTCTATACTCATCATCCGCTTTATAAAGCGGAAAGAAATTAAGGCGGAAGGAAGCAATGCGACCTAGCCCTCTCGCGCTTATCGTCTTCGTGTGGACGACGCGAGCCCTTGCTGAAACAGCAGCAGCTCCTGAAGCTAGCGTTAAGCTTCGACAGAACGTCTGGGGTGTCGGTTTACAAAGTCGCCTCCTGCATTGGGGCGAGGACGAAAACGACCGCCTCCACTTCATGAGTCAGACCCTGGACGTGAACCGCGTATGGGTTCACGAGCAATGGTGGGCGAGCATCGATCTCTCCCTCATCCTTGGCCCAGTCAGCAAACGACTGCCGACGAGTCCTCCTATTGACTACAATGGCAGCGGCGTTGGAGCTCGCTTCGCTTACTCGCTTTTTTCAGATGGTCTTCGTCAACCCGGGGGTGACTGGGGCATTTTTCTTGGCGCTGAATCAATGGAGATTACGGGCCACTCTTATCGTCGCCGGGTATTAGAGGGTGGAGGTGTATCCGAAGGTTGGTTTGTGCGGAGTCGATGGATAGCGGCTATTCCAGGCGTCTTCTACAGCCGCCTCAAGCCGGGCCGGCCCAAGGGCAACCGTCCCGAATGGCTCATGACCCGTATCGAAGGTTATACCGTGCAAGTGGGACTTGCTCTCCCGATAAAAGCCGAACTGATGATCAGTCAAACTTTGAATGGCGTGCGGGAAAAACGACGCTCGAACGTCCACGGTTATGCAGCCCTTCTTTCGCTTTCCGTCTGGCTCGGTATTTGATCCTCACCTCCCTTTGCGCTATAGTGGTTCCTTTCTTCCTCTGAAGGAGACCAGCTTTTGAAGTATCTTTATGGGCTGCTTCTCAGCCTCACCCTCACCCCATCGGCCTCTCTCTATGCACAGTTCAAAGCTGAAAGCGTCAAAACCTGGCAGCTTAAGAATGGAATGAAGCTCCTGGTACTGGAAGATCATTCCATTCCCAATGCGAACATGTATACTTTTTGGAAAGTGGGATCGAGAAATGAAGCCCCTGGTATAACGGGCCTTTCGCATTTTTTTGAACATATGATGTTCAATGGCTCGAAGAATTATGGACCGGGCTCCTTTGATAAGGTCATGGAAGCTGCAGGCGGCTCCAACAATGCTTATACGACTGAAAATGTAACGGTCTATACCAATTGGTTTCCGACCTCAGCGTTTTCAACGATCGCTGATCTCGAAGCCGATCGCATCGCATCCCTGCAGTTCGATGACAAAATGATTGAAAGCGAGCGGGGAGTTGTCCTCTCCGAGCGTTCGACTGCGCTGGAAAACGACCCCTGGGAACTCCTCTACCAAACCGTCCGGAGCGTCGCCTTCACCGCACATCCCTATAACTGGCCTGTTATCGGTTGGGAATCGGATATCAAGGCATGGAACAAGGATGATCTTATCCGTTATTTCCAGACTTATTATAATCCTGCGAACGCTGTCATGGTTATCGCCGGAGATGTGAAGCCTGAGGAGATTCGAAGCCTAATTCAGCAAAAATTTGAACCTATTTCACGTCCCCCTTCAATACCAGCAGTACGCACCGTAGAGCCTCCTCAACAAGGCGAGCGCCGAGCATTTGTAGTAAAAGAAAGTAGTTCAAGTCCGCAGATCATCGTAGCTTTTCATACCCCGCAAACCAATCATCCCGACTATTATGCTCTCTCCCTGCTGAGCGAAATTCTCACTAGCGGGCCCTCTTCGCGTCTGGTTAAAAGCCTGGTCGATGAGAAGAGAATTGCCGCTGACGTCAGCACGTCCATAAATCTGAGCCTAGATCCTGATCTTTTCATGATCTTTGCTACCGGCCTCGAAGGCAAGGACGCCCGCCGCCTCGAAAAGGTGCTCCTCGATGAACTCGAAAAACTGCGTACGCAAGGGGTGAAAGCCGAGGAGTTGGAAAAGGCCAAAAATCGCAGCCTAGTCGACTTCTATCGACGCATGGAAACGATCAATGGCAAAGCTCAGCTGCTGGGAGACTACGAAGTGTTTTTTGGTGGCTATCAAAAGCTCTTCCAAGCTTCTGATCTCTATAAGGCAGTGAGCCTGGCCGACATCAACCGCGTGGTCAAAACTTACTTCCAAAAGCAAAACCGCACCGTAGGTGTACTTGATAAACGCGAAGCCGGGGATTTATAGCCATGAAACTAAAAAACCTGCGACCTATCTTTGTCTTTGCTTTCGCCTTATTTTTTTCTGGAATCGCCGAGGCAGCAGATTTTAAGCTACCCACCTATCAAAAGGCTCGTCTTGAAAACGGTATACAAATCTTCTTGATGCCGCAGAAGGAAGTCCCTCTCGTCCATTTTACCGTGGGCATTCAGGGGGGGAGCTCTCTCGACCCTCAGCAGCTAGCAGGTCTGGCCTCATTTACCACGGAGGCCCTCAAGCTCGGCAGCAAGAATTTCAAGAAAAATCAGATAGAGGAGCGCCTAGATTTCCTTGGCGCAGAGCTGAGTGCCAATGCACGAGCGGACATTTCGACGATCGATCTGTCGATGGCGGCGAAGGATGCTCCTCAACTCCTCCCCCTCTTAGCCGATCTCATTATGGCTCCCACGTTCCCCGAACAGGAGATTATCAAGCTCAAAGAAAGGACTATATCGGATCTCAAAAAGGCGAAGGAGAGCCCGAAGCAGCTGGCTGATCAATACTTCAACAAATTGGTCTTTGGCCAGCATCCCTACGGTCGTCCGGTGGATGGCTACACCCTCAGTATCAGCCGCATCAAGCGCCAGGATCTCTTAAATTTCCACAGAGAGGCTTTTCGCCCACAGAGAATGAGCATCGGCATTGCCGGAAACATCGAAGTTAAAGAGATGGAAGCCCTTGTCCGCCGCATTTTCGGCAACTGGCGCCCCGCTGAAGACTCGCGGGAAGTCATTTCTCTAGCTATCCCAGATCCCAAAGCCCCTGCAGAGACCCGCGTCTTACTCGTGAACAAACGGGATGCAAGTGAAACAACTTTCCGGATCGGGGGTCTCGGCGTAGCACGCAATCATCAGGATTGGGTAGGGCTACAGGTCATCAACACTATACTCGGTGGCCGCTTCACATCTCTTCTCAATGAGGCTCTCCGCATTAAAAGCGGCCTCACGTATGGCGCATGGGCCCGTTTCAACGGCTTCAAGACCAGTGGAAGCTTTGCTATGGGCTCATTCACAGCCAATGAGAACAGCTTTAAGGCGATTGATCTCGCCCTTGAGGTCTATAAAAAATTTCTCGCTGAAGGTCTCGATCAAAAAACTCTCGACTCAGCTAAGACCTATCTCAAAGGCCAATTTCCCCCTCGCTATGAGACTCTCGAAAGCCTCAGTGGACTCTTAGTCGATATGTGGGCCTATCAGCTGCCTGAGCAGGTGGTTAATGACTTCGCAGAACAGGTCGACGGCCTGACTCTCGCCCGCAGCCAAGAACTTATAAAAACCTACTTCCCGGCGAAGAATCTCAACATCCTCATGATAGGGAAGTCCGCCGAACTTTTCACTGGAGCTCAGAAATACGGCAGCGTTGTCCAAAGTGATATGGACAGGATTGATGAAACGATTCTACCTTGAGTCGTAAGCATCCTTAATTTTAGTATTTTATTCTGACTTTTACTTTTTGCTCAAGCCCTCTCTCAAGCTACCGAAAACGAGAGGGGGGGTCACAAGCGATGCAGGGCAAACTGATACTACAACAGTGGTCAAAGCCAATAATCCGTAAATTGATACGGCAGGGCAGTGTTTTCACCTGTAGCCTTTGCAAAGGCAATTATAGTAGTCGAGGAGAGGCTTACGCCTGCCTTTCCACCTGTTGGGACGAACTCGCAGCGATCCACCCTATTCACATCGCGCATCGGATGGGCCAAAAGAGTCTCTTCCGCTGTAATTACTGCAGTCGTGATTACGACGAAGATTTCGAAGCTCTAAGCTGTGCAGAGCAATGCCGTCAAAGCCGCGATAGGCGGCATGAGCGAGAGCAGCGCATCGCCGGTATTACTCCCGTAGCTCGCCCCAAGCTTGCCCTGCGAACGAGTCGAGTGGGCCAGCCTATGCGAGCAGGAAAACCCTCCCTTCTGCGAAGCCAAGGAGCAAAGCCGAAGACAGATATAGAAGCAAAGCCATCGAGCTCAGCGACAAGCCTGCCTCATGCCGAAAGCCCTGTGGTAACTGAGAATCCAAGCAGCGAATCCCCACCCCCAGGAGGAAAAGCCACTCCAGGAAAAGGTCGGAGCAGGATGTCATTTGCCAAACCCTACGTCAGGCACAATGCTAAATATAAGTGTGCTTGCTGCAATACACTCTATTTCACTAAGTCCGAAACCGAGACCTGCTTTATGGGGCACTTTGATGCAGAAGGATTTGAGATCGTAAAATCCGAGACAGTCTAAATGTTCCCCTCAATGGAAAAGGGGCCTTGCGGCCCCCCGAAGATTTTAATTTTTAGGTCAGATCATCCGCGGCGACGCATCACCGCTTGTTCATATTTTAATATTTCGCTCGCATCAATTTCATGGAGTTCATGAAGATCTGGAATTGCGATACCCGTATCGCGAGCTTTGATATGTTTGTGATCTTTGAGTTTTTCCTTCTTTCGCTGAAGCTGCGTTACGAGTTTATCGATCATATGATCGATAGAGCCGTACATGTCTTCGCAAGAGTGTTCTACGTTGAGTTTGAAGCCATCGCCGCCGCTTAGGGTGCAAAGGACATGCTGCTCATACTTGTCGACGGAAAAAGTGACGTGGGCTTCGATGGGTTTAGTAACAAATTTTCCCACTTCGATCTGAATTTTCTCTCTTGCGTACTTTTCTAATCCTGGCGAGGTTTCCATGTGCTTAAATGAAAATCGAAACTGCATAAGCAACTCCAAAGAACGGTTAGCCGACTGAAATATAAGTTCTTTTCTGCGGGGACTGCTTGGCTCCTTTCAGTCCCAAAGCCTCCTTTCCTAATTAGTATCGGCTTAAAGTGTCGGTAAATGTAGGACCAAGATTGCCAAATTTGCTTACTTCTCAAGTAAGCATTCGGCCCAGGCCTTGAGTCTTTTGGGTTTTTTTTTAATAATCCCCTGGCAGGGCAGCGAATACTACGAAAAGGAATGCAGGGCGTATGCAACTGATGGAATCCTCTGAGCTTGAAGTCCTGCAGGGAGAGCTTCAAAAAATATCCTATCAAAACGCGGATAACGGTTGGACCGTCGCGCGCATGCGCTGTGACGAGAAAGAATTGCCAATAACCGTCGTCGGCCACTTCGGACCTATATCTATCGGTGAATATTATGAAATGCATGGCGCATGGGTCCAAAATCAGAAATATGGCCGTCAATTCAAAGCACACCATTGGTCACAGGTCTATCCCCATAGCCTGGCGGGCATCCTCCGCTACCTCAAATCGGGCCTCATCAAGGGAATTGGTGAGAAAACGGCAACTCGAATCATCAATCATTTCGGGCTAAAAACGCTCGAAATCCTCGATCAGGAGCCAGCTCGACTTTTAGAGATCCCTAAAATCGGCAAGAAGAAAAAGCAGGAAATCGTCCAGGCCTGGAACGAAAGAAAGCGCTTTCGTGATACCGAAATTTTTCTGAGCGGCCTTGGGGTCTCGCCACCTTTTATCTCAAAAATTATCAAAATATACGGAGAGCGAGCCTCGGCGCTTATTCAGGAAGACCCCTTTCGCTTAGCGCGCGATATCGCCGGCATTGGTTTTCTAACTGCAGATCGCATCGCCCAAGAGCTTGGAATTGCTGCTGATTCCCCGCTTCGTCTCCGGGCAGCTCTCAGCTTCCAGCTCGAGCTCGCGGAGGAGCAGGGTCATTGCTACCAGACCCGCGATCAGCTGCGAGATGCACTCGTCCAGCTTCTCCGAGTGCCCTTGGAAGGTTTGGAGCCTCTGCTCGAAGAGGCCCTCATTGATCTGACGGATCGGGCCCAGATAGTCTTCGACGAAGCGCGAGGAGAAGCGGGGCAGGTTTTAGAAATTTACTATGCAGCACGAACCTTTGCCGCCGAAGATGCCGTAGCTGACCGCGTAGGGGCTTTGCTTCGGGCCCCCTTCCAGGCCGAGCCGGAAGAGAGGATTATTCGCTATTTGCAGCACTATGCGGCGATCTCGGGACAGCCTTTTTCCAAAGCCCAGCTCGATGCAGTGCAGAAAGCAGTAAGCCATCGCATTTTCGTCCTTACCGGAGGCCCAGGAGTCGGTAAGACAACCACTGCAAATGCTATTATTCGACTGCTTCTTAAGATGCAGAAATCGGTAGCCCTAGCTGCCCCGACAGGACGGGCTGCCCAGCGCCTTTCAGAAGTTGCCGCGATTGGAGCGAAGACTATCCACCGCCTTTTGGAATGGTCCGCGACTGAACATAGTTTCATGCGCGACGAGCAGACCCCACTCGATGCACAGGTTATTATTATCGACGAGGCCTCGATGCTCGATGTGCATCTGGCGGCTGCCCTCTTTCGAGCCCTGCCCTCCGAGGCCCAGTTGATTCTTATTGGCGACGTAGACCAGCTGCCATCGGTAGGTCCTGGCAATGTTCTGCGCGATCTCATTGAATCCGGAGTGGTTCCCTATACCAAGCTCAATCAAATCTTTCGTCAAAGTTCGGGCTCTTCCATCGTCCAGATCGCACACGAGATTAATCGCGGCGAAGTTCCCTCTTTTGCTGAGGCAGGTCTCACCGACTGCCAATTCATAACGATCGAGGATCCCGGCTCGATTAAAGAAGTTATCAAGGAGTTGGTTCATAAGACCTTGCCTGAAAGAGGTTCTTACGACGCGCTGCGCGATATTCAAGTCCTGACCCCGATGAATAAGGGCCCGCTCGGAACCCATACACTCAATCAGGAACTGCAAGCCCTTCTAAACCCTGACGTGAAGGCCGAGGCTGGCGAACGCCTGGCCAGCGATACCATCACTTTGCGAGCTGGCGACAAGGTTATTCAAACCGTCAATAATTATGAACTCAACGTCTTCAACGGAGACATCGGCTTTGTCGAACTTGCCGGCTTCGATGGAGGTCAGGTTCTGGTAAATTTTGGCGATCGCAAGGTCAGCTATCCTAAAGAGGAGGCCTACGATCTCAAGCTAGCCTACGCTATCACGATCCATAAGGCCCAGGGCAGCGAGTTTCCTGTGGTCATTATCCCTATCTCAATGCAGCACTTCATCATGCTTCAGCGCAATCTTCTCTATACCGCACTCACGCGGGCGAAGCGGCTGGCGATTCTGGTGGGCACTCAGTCGGCCATGGCTCAAGCCATCAAAACGCAAACCAGCCTCAAGCGTCAAACTCATCTCATCTACCGGCTTAAGCCCTCTGGGCGGTCGGACCAAGCAGCCTATTCAAGGAGCCATTGAATCGTGGAAGACCGTTCTCGCCCTTACTTTCGGTGGATTCTAGCGTTTTTCATCAGTCTCACTCTAGCTCGCCTTATAAGCGCTAGTCTAATGCCACCACTTCAGGACGAGGCCTATTACTTCCGTTGGGCGTCTTTCCTAGACTTCGGTTATTTTGATCACCCGCCTTTGGTCGCTTGGCTAGCTGCACCCCTCCAGCTATGGCCGAGTAACCCCTTGGCAGCTCGCGCTGGGACGCTGTTTTTGAGTCTCTTGGGCTTGCCACTTCTCGCTCTTCTCTTTCGTGAGCTCGGCATCAAGGGGCCGAGGATGCTCTTGATTGCTCTCGTGTTAGCAAGTGCGAATTTAGGCGGTATTTTACTTGGCTATGTAACCACACCAGATATTCCTTTGCTCTTCTGCTGGATAGCGGCTCTGCACGAGGCCGCTGTGGCGCTCAAACGAGATCCTCGGCGTTGGCTCAGCGCTGGCTTCGCAACGGGCTTAGGAATTATGGGCAAGTATACGATGCTCTTGATGGGGCCGGTTTTTCTTCTTGCGCTGCTCGCCGAGCCGCGGCGCTTACGTGAGAAATGGCCTTATCTGGGTGGCCTCGTCTGTCTGCTGACCCTCTTGCCTCACCTCTACTGGCTTTCTCAGAACGATTGGATCACGCTACGCTTTCAATTCGGTCGTGGCTTGAAGAGCGAGTATGGCGTCCATATGCAGCTCGGCACAGACCTGCCGCGGGCGATTGCTCCGAAGCTCGAGGGTCCCGAAGCCGCCATGGCCTCCTATTTTGTTATCCCGGATAAAGAAATTAAAAAACCGAAGCCAAAGCCTACCCGCCTACAAAGGTACTGGAAAAATACCCACAGTTACATCAGCGGGCAGATTGGTCTCTGGGGGTTTTTAACTGTACCCTTAATTTATGCTGCCTGGATCCTCCGCAAGCGCCGTGGATCTAGTGTGGACCTTGATGAGATTCCCACACCTTGGCCCAACCCGAGTGTTAGAATGCTGAGCTGGGCTGCGGCGCTCGTGCCTCTGCTTCTGTTTGCTGTGCTCAGTCCTGTACAGATGGTCGAAGTCAATTGGCCGGCTATGTACTTGATCGGAGCTGCAGCCCTTTTTGCTAAATCATTGCCGATCTCTCTGGCCGGACTCATGCTAGCTGCAGCTGCAAACATTGTACTCAGCCTTTTACTTACTCTTCATATGAATGAGCCCTTGAGTACGAAGAAACCTACTGATGACCGCTTCTTGCGAGAAACATATGGCTATAAAGAGCTTTCGGCTTATCTGGCGACGCTGCCCGAACCCCTTTTCACCGATACTTATCAGAACCTCTCACAGATACAATTCTACCAACCGCAGCTCTTGCTGCAGCAGTGGCCCGGCATTGCCCGCTCATCAGAGCTCATTCGGCGCCCCGCTATGAATCCTTTGAACTGGGATGCATTGAAGTCGAACTCGGGAGGTTTTTTCCTCTTAACTGATAATTTTATCCCTCCAGCGATGCCTTCAGCTCGGCTTGATGGCATCAGTGAGGTGCTCGACTGTCTCGGCTCCGGCCTCATCATCACGCCCTACGATAAAGATCGCCCTTATGAACGGCGCTGTGAAAAGCGCGTCCATCGCTGGAGTTTGGCTCACTATACTTTTCTTTAGCTTTTTTCGCTTTTGATGAAACCGGTGTAGATCGGTTGTTGGTAGTTTTCCGCCAAGGGGGCCGCGAGCTCACCATCGGCCAGGAACTGTCGAATAGAGTAGCGAGAATATCGAATACCGTAGAGCTTTAGAATCTCATAGATGTCGACTATCATCGACTCAGCATTGGGATAGCGATTGCCTGGACGATACTTCAAAGCCGTCCGCAGGAAGTCGCGTAGCATAGATTGCATGCGCTTATCTGCAGAGCGCACCAAGTTGAAGTCTATATCTTTCATTGACGTCATGATCTCTTCGCGCTTCTTGCTGGCTTTGACCGCCTTCTCACCGCTAATCATTTCGAACAGCAAGAGCCCGACGCAGTAGAGATCAGACTGGGGAGCGATAGCTGCCTCAACTACGTGCTCAGGTGAATAATAGCCGGGCGTACCCACCATATAGTTTTTGTAGTTCTCGAGTTCAACATCGCAGGCTAGACCGAAATCGGTGAGGAGCACTTTGCCCGCATTCGAAACCAGAACGTTGGGACTGGAAAGATCTGAGTGTATCGTATCGTGCAAATGCAGATAGTCGATACCTTGCAGTATATCAATCGCGACGCAGAGCGATACCAGCGGCGGGAATCTACCAAAATGCCGCATCAACTTATAGAGAGACCAGCCGTCGATGAATTCGGTAACGATGTAGCAGTTCGGAGGATCAAAGTTCGCATCGATATATTCGACGATGTGCTTGTGTTTGAGACGGGCGACGATCAAAAGCTCACGGTGAAATATCCCAAGGAATTTTCGGCTTTCCTGGTACTGGGCATGGAGAATTTTCACGGCTACAGAGCGACCGGTCCGAGGATCAGTCGAACGGAATACGCGTCCGAGACCCCCGGAACCGACTTCTCCCTCAATTATGTACGGCCCGATTTTGGTAATCGGCTCTGATGCGCCCATGATAAACTCCCTTCGGCTTACCCCTGGAAGCTATCGGCATTTGCGCGGAAATGTTGAGGTTTTCTCTCTAAGTAAGGGCTGGAAAACGCTAAATCAGGTCAAAAGACCCAGACTTTCTGAGTATCTAAAGCCGATCACATCGAGGTGGGAAAGGATGTCGTCATAAAAGAGATCGGCATAATATCCGATAAGTCCGATTACCACTGAGAAGCCTTCGTAGTTCAGACCAAGATTCAAGACGTCCAGGTTTAGTTCGATGAAGCCCTCTGCATTGACGCTGAGCTTGACGAGAGGGCTGCTATGATTCAGGTCTAGCAGCCAGCGCGATATCTCGGGCCAGCATTCCCAATCGATTTTAATAGCTATGAATGGCTGGACGCGAAACGAGATCCAAGTCTCATTGAGGCTGATGAGCAGAGGAAAGCTACACTCTTCTCCTTCAAAGCCAGACTGCCATTCCTGAGGTCCAGAGGCACGATAGGCCCAACCGTAAGTGGTGAGGTATGCTTCTAGCATTTGCCCGTTGCATCGCTCCATAGCCTAGCTATCCTTTAAAAGATATATTAAGCAGGCTAGCGGGGAAAGAACAGCTCGTCAACACAAGCTCGAATTAGCCTGCAAAATGGCTAAAATACTCGAACGATAGGAGCTATTTAGCCGGCATCCCCCAGAGGAATTATCTGAATCGAGGAGTATGCCACCCTATGTTTGGATTATGGGAGAACTCTCATGGCCACTGGTTTTCCAAACTGGAAAGCTGGGGTGTACGCTGTGAGCGTTCGACCCTTAGCATCAACGAAGAACGACTGGCTTATGCCTATTTCGAAGGGCCACGCGCCAAGGCCTGCATCCTCCTTCTGCATGGAACGGGCAACGATGCGCTCTTCGGGTGGGACCTGTGGATTGAGGGCTTCCTGCAAGGGGGTTTTGCAGTCCTCGCTATCGACCTCGAGGGTCATGGCGAACACAGCTCGACACAGCTAGATCCCGAGACTTTTACATACAGCTCCGGGCCTGTGCTTTCGGAACTCTCAGCTCGCGGATGGAATCACGATCGTCTCGTCGTATGTGGATATAGCCTAGGAGCACTCTTTGCTTTGCAAGCTCTAGCCACCGGGAGTATCCGCGCGAGCCGGCTCATTCTGGTAGCGATGCCTCTTGAGGTTCGGATTTCATGGGCCTTTGTTTGGCGAGAGCTAGCCACAGTCAGCCGCCCGATTTTTTGGCGCCATCTTCTTACACAGGGCTGGCGTATGACTCTCCCAGCACTCGGCTGCTGGCGACGCCAAACCTTTCCGCTGCGGCTCAGCAATTTCAATGAGAAAACCTATCCCAAACGCGTTGCGGCCTTGTTTCAGAGGGCATCCCCGATGTCTCTGCTTTCGAGGCTGAGCCTCCCATGCCTCCTCGTGCACGGCAGCTGGGATGCGCTCGCACCTCCGCTGCC
>JBGSTX010000345.1:0-23122 GCA_041736305.1 Oligoflexus sp.
ATCCACCGCTGAAGCGAAGCCCACCACCCGAGGCAACGTATGGGTTCCGCCGGCTGCCGGGAAGAGGCCGACGTTGACCTCTGGCAGCCCCATTTTGGACCCGGCAGTGGCAAAGACGTGATCGCACGCCCACAACAGAAGCTCGAATCCGCCGCCGAGTGCTGTCTGACCGTCGAGAAGGGCCACGACAGGGAACGGGCTCTCAGCAAGAGTGGCTAACGCGTCCTGACATCTCCGGACGGTGAGGCGAACGCTCTGGGGAGTAGAATCGGTGAGGATCTCCTTGAGGTTGGCTCCATCGAGAAAACTGGCTTTCTTGGCCGAAGCTATTGCAACACCCTTGACGCCGTCCCTGTTGGCCTGAGCCGTGGCTCGTTCGAGATCGGCCAGGAATTGTTGGCCGATCGTGTTGACCGGGCCTGCGGTATCGATAACAAAGGTAGCCATACCACTCGATCGATCGAGAGAATACGTTACTTCCGGCATGATATTGTCTCCCTAAGCCGCGATAATTACTGCCTCACCCTGGGTGAGACCTCCGCAAATTGCCGCTACCCCCCGGCCTCCACCGCGACGACGAAGCTCGTACATCATCGTCATCATGATCCTGAGTCCCGAAGCTCCCACGGGATGGCCGATGGCGATAGCTCCACCGTTGACGTTTATCTTCTCAAAGGGAACGTCCATTTCTTTTTGAAACTTAAGAACAACAGCTGCAAAAGCTTCGTTGACTTCGAAAAGATCGATATCCGAGATGCGCAAACCCGCCTTCTTGAGGGCTAAACGCGTGGCAGGTCCAGGCCCAGTCAGCATAATGGTGGGCTCGGATCCAACGACTGCGGCTGAAACAAGGCGAGCTCTCGGACGTAGGCCTAGCTCGAGCCCAATTTTTTCGGAGCCAAGCAAAACCACGGCAGCGCCATCGCTGATACCCGAAGAATTGGCGGCTGTGTGCACGTGTTGAATTTTTTCAACTTCGGGATAACGCTGATACGCAACTTGCGCAAATCCCATATCACTCATTTTTGCGAAAGAGGGTTTGAGCTGCGCCAGGGTCTCGATCGAGCTATCTGCCCTGATCATCTCATCATAGTCAAGAATTAGAAGGCCATTTTGATCATAAAGTGGGATTTGCGATTTTTGAAAGTAGCCCCCAGATCGGGCTGCCGCAGCTTTTGTGTGGGAACTCAGAGCATATGCGTCGATCTCTTCGCGAGTAAAACCCTCTATCGTGGCGATGAGATCGGCTCCAATGCCTTGCGGCATAAAACCGGCCTTGAGATTGGTTTCAGGGTCAAGTGCCCAAGCGCCTCCATCCGATCCCATGGGCACCCGTGACATGGACTCGATTCCACCCGCGACGACTAGATCTTCAAACCCAGAGGCAATTTTCATCGCTGCTGTATTTATAGCCTCAAGACCCGAAGCACAGAAACGGTTGAGTGTTACTCCAGACACGCTCTCATGCCACTTCGAAGCCATGCTTGCGGCCTTGGCAATATTCCCACCCTGCTCTCCTACAGCGGACACACAGCCAATTACGACGTCAGAGACAAGGCTGGTATCCAGCTTGTTTCGCCGTTGCAAGGCTTCCAGCTGCTGGCTCAATAGTGAAATAGGTTTGACTTCATGGAGGCGCCCATCGGCTTTGCCCTTACCTCGCGGAGTCCTGATCGCATCGTAGACTATCGTTTGTTGAGTCATAGAATCTCCTCGTCCAAAAGCGCTCTGGTTCAGATAGCCAGACCTTAAGGATTTCGCCTCGAGAGAGCAATGGCAGGAACAATCACTTTTCTTGGCTAAAGCAATCAGATGGAGGGAAATTACTCAATTCACCAGACATAATTGACGGGTGTTTGCACTCGAAAACGACTAGGACTAAGCCCGGTCCACTTTTTAAAAGCTCGATGAAAAGTTGAGGATTCCGAATAACCCAGAGCTTGAGCAATTGCATCGATATTCTTTTGAGTCCTAAGAAGGAGGAATATAGCTCGGCGCCGCCGAAATGCGTCACGCAACTCGTGAAAACTTGCTCCTTCATCGCGGAGCTTACGCCGTAGGGAGGCCGGACTGAGCCCAAAACTCTTGGCAAAAACGTCTAAACCCAAGTTAACGCTCTCAGTCTCCTGCAACCAACGGCTTTTAAGCTGAGCCGCATAACTTGCTTCGACCTTGAAATCAGCGAGAAAGCCAAGCGGTGCGTTGACCAAAAGGTCTTTCAGATCACCCGCGCCCCGCTTCAGGGGCTCGCTAAGCGCTGACGCTGGGAATTCAATGAAGGAAACTGCTTCATCGTAAGCAACATTAAGTCTTGCGGAAGCAGGAAAAGGACGGCTTCCAGAAGTTTCAGAAAAAGAAAATCCCATCCGCTGAGGAATCAGCGGCCGATCGATAAGCCAGGCGCTGAAGCGTACTAAGATAGCAAAAATCGACTCAATAAAGAAACTGGCCGTACCCTGGAGAGGTCGGTGGATATGTAATTCAAGGCGCAATGAATCATGAGATCTAAAGTTCTGCAGCCGAAAGTCATCGGTGACTAGCCGATAAAACTTGGCCATGCGACGCAGAGCATGCTCCAGGTGGGAGCAATCACTAATTGAATGGCACATCATCGCAAAGGTACCTGGTTTGAGCTGATTTTCAGTGAAACCGAGGCTTTCATCGAAAGTCACTTTCCAAAGTACCTGTAAGAGACGTGCATATTGGTCGACACTGACTCGGCCTCCAGCATTGTCTAGGCAGGTCTCCTCCATCCCACATTTTTTGAGTATCAACCGTCGCTTCTCATCGTCTGTTGTCGACAAGAGAGCATTGACATAACGAATAGCCACTCCACTCTGCATCGTCGTCGGCACACTCAAGCCTTACTGCGCAATTTTTGTAATTCCAATTCATCACTGACCTGATTTATTTGCGAAGAGTTTGCATAGGCCGAGCGCCCGACTCTGCTCCGAAAATGTGGACGGCTTGGTAGGAGTTGGCTGCTGTACCCCCGAATTTTCAGAATATTTTGTAAGACCGAACACCATATCTGCGGTTTTGGTTTCACGGCAAATGCCTCACACAAGCCAGGCGACATCAGACCCGGAAGTATCCACGGCGTTATCTGCCCCAATGGAAAGGGCAAGGTTTTGCCTATTTGGAGAGTCATACCCCTATAAAGCGAGATATTATTTTCGCTGTAAGCCATCCGTGCCTTTTCATAGGACTCCTGGTAGGCAACTAGGTCCTTGAGACAGGACGGGAGATCCTTGATGCCGAGACGATGAGCTACTTCGATCCCAAAATGAAAAAGAGCCTGGGTCTCTACATTCATGAGCGGGCGCCAGCCGAATGACTCAATCCATTGGATTGGTTCAATGACAAAGTTGGATACGATATACAGCATCTGCTGGTTCGTGATCAAATGGACCGGATAGAGACGTTTCAGCGATTGAATCGCCTTCATTCCCACAGGACTGCTGTAGCCATTTTCGATGAAAATAGAAATCAGAAGACCAATATTCTGATGGACCGAGGGTCCCTTAAATTCTTTTGATTCCATCAAAATCTTCGAAATTTCTGGAATGGCAAAGGTTTTCAGGAGAGCGATCTCGGTAGAACGGATCAAATCAAATCGCCACGTATCGACCACCATCCATTTGATGATAGTCTCATGATCCCTTAGCGGATCTAGTTGCATATACCTTGGCTGACCCATCTGTTTTCTTCCTTTTCTACAAGAGCTTGAAAGACCCTTCGCCTCAGTGGCTTAGCGCAGCAGTAGCCTAAAAGCTTTGTTTTTCCAGCTCGTCCAGGGACGGTAGCGAAAAGGTGGATCGAAGCGGGTTGAACTGTATAAGATACCTTTGCGGTGCGAAAAAGCCTCAAACCCATCTCGCCCGTGATAAGCTCCCATCCCGCTTTCACCTACACCGCCAAAGGGCAAGCAGCCATTCCCAGTGTGAAGTAGCACATCGTTCATGCATCCTCCCCCATAGGAAATATTACGTGCGATCATCTCCTGCTCAGCTTCGTCCTCGGAAAATAAATAGAGTGCGAGCGGCTTTTCATGCTCTCGGATCAGATCTTGCGCCACAGCCAAATTCTTGATGGGTATGAGTGGTAAGAGAGGACCGAATATTTCTTCTCTCATAATCGAATCTTCGAAAGAGACTTTACTGAGAAGCGTGGGCGCGATCTTGCGTTGCTCGCTCTGGTATTGCCCACCCTCGGCTATCTTCGCTGGATCTATAAGCGCGATGAGTCGCTGAAAATGCCTGTCATTGACAATCTTCGGCAACTCCGGGTTCAGTAGAGGATGCTCGCCGAAGCGAAGTCTTATTTCACTTCGAAGAGCTGCTAAGAGCTGGTCATAGACCTCTTCTTCAGCAAGAATATAATCAGGTGCAACACAAGTCTGACCGGCATTGATAAATTTCCCCCAGACGATACGTCGGGCTGCCAAGTTTATGTTGGCTTTCCGTGAGACAATACAAGGACTTTTGCCACCCAGCTCAAGGATGCACGGCGTCAGGTGCTTCGCTGCAGCTGAAGCCACAATCCGACCAATCGCCGTGCTCCCTGTGAAAAAGATTAGGTCCCAGCGTTTGCTTAGAAGCAAAGTACTCAGAGAAGCATCACCTTCCATGACCGTTAGAACTTCAGGTGGAAAACCCTGGCTGATCATTTTACGAAGGACTCCGGCAAGCTGCGGAGCCAGCTCGGACGGTTTCAGAACCGCGACATTCCCGGCGGCCAAAGCCGCAATAGTCGGCGCGAGATTTAACTGCAGTGGATAGTTCCAGGGACTCATGATCAGGCACTGACCGTATGGCTCACGTCTTACCTGGGAACGAGCGGGAAAAAAGGCTAAAGGAGAGCGACGGGTTTCAGCTTGCATCCAACTCTTAAGCTGCTTGAGAGTCTCTCTAATTTCGCTAAGAATCACTCCAACTTCCGTCATATATGCTTCGGTGGACGATTTACCGAGGTCAGCATGCAGGGCTTCCAAAATAGATGCTTCATGGCTCTGAACTAGATCACGGAGAATCAGGAGCTGTTTTCTTCGCCAATTCAGATCTAAAGTCTGCCCACTTGCTAAAAATCCCTTCTGTCGTTGCATAAGCGCAGAAATCGCCACTTCACTACGCTCAGAACCGATCTCAGTCTCAAGCATTGCGCCGAAGGCCTGAGCCGATAAGTGCTGCAATTCTTTTCCATGAGCGTCGAACATAGTAGCCCCCCGCAAAGTCAGAATTTTGCGCAACTATAGCAGTTCGGTTCAGGTCTGCAAGCTGACTTTGCGCCCTAATTTTCTTGAATTTGATGAAGATGATTATGGAATTTTATAGAATTTAGAGGCCTGGTAGAAACACCTCTGCCGATCTGTGGAAGCGGCAGAGGCTTTTCGTTATTTAACGAGTTTTTTTGGCTTTACTTTCAGTCTTATTCAGAGTTAAAGCTTCAAGAATAATCCGCTTTTGCTCTTTTTCATGCACTTTCGCATATCCTTCAGCAGTCGTTCCAGCATCGCGGCGTCCGCAGTAAGAAACGTTCCCAAACAGCTTTTCCAAGCGATGACGGATGAAGGTCCAAGCCCCTAGATTCGCAGGCTCTTCCTGCACCCAGAACACCTCTTGGGCATCCGAATAGGCAGCTAGAATTTTCTCAACCTGTTGTTCCGCAAATGGATAGAGTTGCTCGACGCGGACAATGGCGACGCTCTCACCAAGATTGAGTTCTTGGCGTTCTTTGTCGAGCTCGTAATATATTTTACCAGTGCAAAAGAGTACGCGTTGAACCTTGTTCTTCGCCTTAACCAGCGGGTCATCAAGAATCTCGACGAAATGTCCATCCGTGAACTCTGTTAGCTTGGAAACACAGAGTGGATGACGCAAAAGACTTTTCGGCGTCATGATGACAAGTGGTTTCCGGAAAGCCCGATGTAGTTGCCGTCTGAGCATGTGAAAGAGCTGAGCCGGACTCGTGAGATTCGCTACCTGAATATTATTATCGCCACAAAGTTGGAGGAAGCGCTCTGGGCGAGCACTTGAATGTTCCGGCCCCCCTCCTTCATGACCGTGAGGCAAGAGAAGAACTAAGCCTGAAGCTTGTTTCCACTTGGCCTCCGATGTTGCAATAAATTGATCGATGATGATTTGCGCGCCATTACCGAAGTCACCGTACTGGGCTTCCCAGAGAATGAGCGCATCGCGATCAGCGACGGAGTAACCATATTCAAAGCCCATGACTCCCTGTTCGGAGAGAGGGCTATTGATAACCTCAACCTGAGCCTGTTTTGGCCCAAGTTGGTTAAGGAGCTCTAGGGCAGAGCCGTTCTCGAAATCCCTGATAACTGCATGGCGATGCGAAAAAGTCCCCCGACGGCAGTCTTGCCCTGAGAGGCGGACGTGCTTGCCTTCGAGGGCTAGCGACCCATAAGCCAGGATTTCAGCCAGCCCCCAATCGATACTTCCCTCGCCATCAACCATCTCTTGGCGTGATTTGAGAAGTCGCTCAATTTTAGGATGGGGTTTGAATCCGCTGGGTATTTTGGTACTGGCTTCAGCGATTCCGCGCAGAGCTTTGACGGTTATGCCCGTCGCAGCAGGTTTGAAAATATCGTCTTCGGTAGCTTTGATCAGCTTTGAACTCGACTCGAATTCTCTAGGAGTTGTCGTCAAGACTTGAACCGTACCGGCTCTAACCTTTTCCATGCTACTCTGCAGATCATCGCGGAAGGATTGCATCGTCGCCTTAAACTTGTCTTCACTTATAATGCCGCTATTTACAAGCTTCTGGCCGTAGAGAGTTAAGACCGTTGGATGCGATTTGATAGTCTTGTACATCTGGGGCTGAGTGAAGCTAGGCTCATCGGTTTCATTGTGGCCATGACGACGATAGCCTATCAAATCGATGACGACATCTTTTTTAAACTTCTGCCGATAGGCGACAGCGAGCTTTGCAGCCCACACCACAGCTTCCGGATCATCGGCATTCACGTGGAGAACAGGAGCTCGAATCATTTTGGCAATACCGGAAGCATAGCGATTCGAGCGACCCTCTTTGGGATCAGTAGTAAATCCAACTTGGTTGTTAGCAATGATGTGTATCGTACCGCCAGTCCGATAAGCATCGAGTTCGGCGAGGTTCAAAGTCTCTGCAACCAAGCCCTGCCCCATGAATGAGGCATCGCCATGAATCAGCACCGGAAGAACCGCACTGTAGCTAGCATCGCCCAAAAGGCGTTGCCGGGCCCGAGCAAAACCCTCTACCACTGGGTTTACGGCTTCTAGATGGCTGGGATTGGCCGAGAGATAGGCGCGAATCTTGCCCCCAGAGAGCGTATCGATAACACTGGCGTAACCCTTGTGATACTTTACATCGCCGTCGATACCGTAGGTTTCGATCTCGCTGCCTTCGAATTCTTTAATCATCATCGCATATGGCTTGCCCATGAAATTACAAAGAACATTTAAGCGGCCACGGTGGGCCATGCCCATCGTGATTTCTTCGAGATTGAGCTTTTGGGCTTCATCCGCGACAATGTCGAGCAAGACGATCATCGTATCGAGGCCTTCGATAGAAAAGCGCTTCTGCCCGAGATACCGATCCTGAAGAAAGCGCTCGAAGCCTTCGGCTTGAGTCAGCTTATCGAGTATGCGAAGTTTAACCCGATCTTCCACGGGCGGTTTGTTTCGAGTCGTTTCCATCTGGCTTTGCAGCCATTCGACTGTATCGAAGTCAAGAGTATCCCTAAAATCAGCTCCGACCGAGCTGCAATAGGTTTCGAGCAAAAAAGACTTGATCTCGCCAAAGCTGATCGGTCCTTTGCTAGGCAGAGTCGCTGGATGGAAAGCAGTTTGATCCGCGACCTCAGCCAAGCCGTTACGCTCTGGCAGAAGAAAAGCATCGAGCTTAGGAGGAGACGATAAAGGATCCACATTTGCGGAAAGGTGGCCCAGACGTCGATAGAGGTTGATGAACGCCTCTACTTTTGCCTCAGTGTCGTCTTTACCGCCAGCCAAGCCCGAGACTGCTCCCGAGGCAAACTCATAGCCCGCAAAGAATTGCTGCCACGAGGGATCCAAGGTTTCAGGATCTTTCCGATACTCCTGGTAAAGGCTTTCCAGGAACTTAACATTCGTACCGTTAGCGAAGCTAAATTTTCCGCCGTCGATGACACCCTTCATGAATCTTTTCCTCGTGTGGGTTCCTCTATGTTCACCCGAACTTTAACTATGTATCGAACGCTTTGTAACCGCCATAGCGGCTTCCTTAATGGCTTCTGCAAGAGTGGGATGAGCATGTACAGACCGAGCAACATCCTCAGAACTTGCTGAATATTCGAAAGCGATTGCAAGTTCGGCAATCAGCTCTGATGCGTTAGGACCTACCAGATGCGCACCGAGCAAGCGATCCGTCCTTTTATCAGCTATCAATTTGACAAAACCTTCTGTCTCACCCATAGCGAGTGCACGACCATTCGGCGCAAAAGGAAATTTACCGATATTTACTTCCAGGTTTTGTTCCTGAGCTTCTTGTTCGCTAATACCGATAGCAGCAACTTCCGGCCAGGTATAGACGACATTCGGAATCGCAAGATAGTTGACGTGACCAGGCTTACCCGCGATGATTTCAGCGCAGGCAACTCCCTCGTCTTCGGCTTTGTGTGCCAGCATAGGCCCATCGATCACATCACCTATTGCATAAACACCCGGAATCGCGGTCTCATAGTGCTTATTGACCTTTAGTTTGCCGTTCTTTTCACTAGTGAGCTTAATCTTCTCAAGATCGAGCCCTTTCGTGTATGCCCGTCGCCCTACAGCTACCAAGAGTTTGTCGCAAGTGAGTTCTGATTTCGTGCCTTCTTTCTCAAAGACGACGATAAGGTTTTTTCCCTTCTTTCTAAACTCGACGAACTTGGCCTGCTCATGAAATTCCATGCCCTCCGCGCCGAGCGTCTTCCGCATGGTGCGAATCACGTCCTTATCCATCATAGGCAAGATGGAAGGGGCAGCTTCAATGACGCTAACCTTAGCTCCAAGCCGTGCCCAGACGCTGCCGAGCTCCAGACCAATAACTCCGCCGCCAACCACCACGAGATGATCAGGCACAGATTCAAAGGCAAGAGCCCCCGTTGAGCTGACTACTTGTTTTTCGTCGAAGGGAGCCATAGGAAGTTCGATAGGTTCGCTACCAGTAGCTATGATAACGTTTTTACCCGTGATCGATTCTTCCTTGGAATCAAGCCCCTTCAGGCGGATCGTATTCTTGTCGACAAAGCTGCCATAAGCTTTAAAGTAAGTGATCTTATTTTTTTTCATCAGAAATTCGACGCCAGAAGTGAGCTTCTTAACTATCTGCTCTTTCCTCTGCATCATCTGCCCCAGATCGAGCCCTACTTTATTTATGATCACCCCATGATCTTTGAACTTATGCAGGGCCTGATGGTAGGCTTCGCTCGACTGAAGGAGAGCCTTGCTCGGTATGCAGCCAATATTCAAACAGGTTCCGCCTAGTGTCCCTCTCGCCTCGACAACGGCGGTCTTGAGACCCAGCTGTGCCGCGCGAATAGCTGCCACATAGCCGCCGGGACCTCCTCCTATTACAATCACATCAAACTGTTGTTCTGCCATTGAATCAAACTCCCAAAAGCAAACGAGCCGGGTCCTCGATGCCATCTTTGATGCGGACCAGGAAACTCACCGCTTCTTTACCGTCGACAATACGGTGATCGTAAGAAAGCGCCAGATACATCATAGGTCTTATGACGATCTGTCCATTGACTACGACCGGCCGTTCTTGAATTTTGTGCATCCCGAGAATGGCGCTCTGAGGTGGATTCAAAATTGGAGTCGAAAGGAGACTGCCGAATACACCGCCGTTGGAAATAGTAAAAGTACCGCCAGAGAGATCGTCCAGCCCAATTTTACCGTCCCGCCCCTTCTTCGCATAATCACCGATAGAGGCTTCAATCTGGGCAAAATCGAGCTTGTCACAATCGCGTACGACTGGAACCATGAGGCCACGCTCTGTAGATACGGCAACTCCGATATCATAATAGTCATGATAGACAATTTCGTTGCCTTCAACGTAACCGTTAATCGCTGGAAAGCTTTTGAGTCCCGCGACCGCTGCTTTGACGAAGAAGCTCATGAAACCTAGGCCGATGCCATGGGTTTCTTTGAATGGGTCCTTATAACGCTTCCGCAGCTCCATGATTGCGCTCATATCGACTTCATTGAAAGTCGTGAGCATAGCTGCGTTATGTTGGGCCTCGACCAAGCGCTCCGCTATGCGCTGCCGAATCCGCGTCATTTTTTCTCGACGCTCCGTTCGGGTGCCTGCAGCCGATTGGGCCGGGAGAGGTGGCTTTGGCAAAGGCGCACTAGGCTCTTTAGCCTTATCAGCTGACTTGGCAGCAGGAGCAGGAGCAGCGGCTTTATTTTCGAGGTGCTCAACCATGTCGTCTTTAGTAAGTCGGCCGCCGCGGCCGCTTCCCGCTAAGGCGCTGGTGTCCACCTGATGCTCGGCAGCCATGCGCGCTACTGCAGGACTTTGTGGCCTGGAGTCGACGCCTTTTTCAGCTGCAGAAGCTTTGGCAGCAGGAGCTGGACTAGACTCCGCTGCAGGTGACGGGGCTGGAGCTCCTGCTTGAGGAGCTGCAGCTGTGTCGATCTTCGCAAGAATTTCACCGACAGCTACTGTTTCGCCCTCTTTTCTAAGGATAGAAACAGAGCCTTCCACTTCGGCTACGATTTCGACGGTGGCCTTATCGGTTTCAATTTCAACGAGAACCTCGTCTCGTTTTACATAATCTCCGGATTGCTTGCGCCACTTGTAGACCTGTCCTTCTTGGATGGACTCTCCCACTACCGGAAAACGCACCTCAAACGCCATATCGTCTCCCTACTTGCGTGAATATCGGACAGCAGCCCCTTCTATCGACGAATAGCTGAAAAGCTGGGATAGACGCTGCCAGCCATTTGAAATAGCAACTTAGTGTGAAACAAAAAAGGTAAAAGAGCGTTATCAACTCGCTTTTGTCCTAAAGCTCAAGGCCCTACCAAGCGAGCTGCCTTGATACGTTCCGCAAGCTTCTTGACAAGACCTCGGTGCAGAGCCGTTGGTATCCGATGGCCCTCTTGGTCAAGAATAAGAAGTTCGACACGAAACTCCCCAGCTGCCAAAGAATTTTTAAAAGCCGTCGCCTGACTAACTGGAACTCGCAAGTTGCCTTGATTGTGATACAGAAAAACGTGCTTTGGCAGTGCGCTGAAGTCCCAAGCGATGGACCGTTGCTCCGCAAACATCGCAGCTTCAGTGCCACGCCCTTGCAAAGCTTGAAGATGCGCGACGAAAGGCTTATCGCCGCTGTTCTTCAAGGTCTCATCCCAGTCGTATATTCCATTGCCAATGATGAGAAAGCTGAAGGGAAAATTCTTCGCCAACCTAAATCCATGTAGACTTGCTTCGTCATAGGCCCAGAGGCCTTGGATTTTGTATCCCTTATTTCGCAGTTGGGTAATGAGGGCGAGACTACCTTCTAAAGCCTGCTCCCCGCCCAAGGTTTCCTTACCCGAACTTTCACCCTGACCAGGTCGATTGAGAGCTACAATATTGAATCCTTGGTTCAAGAATTCGGAAGCAACTGGAGACTGGCAGACCTGATTTTTCTGAAAAGCTTCCGCCGGAGCGTTGAGCAGCATAATACCCGGGGCATTGGCACCCTGAGTACATGTGAACCACTGAACTTTCTGGCTTGAGCTTCCTGGCGTCGCTAAAATACCTTCTTCTAAAACGTAGCGCGGTTCCCCACTTTCGAGAGGAGCCGAAAGGGCTTCGATGCTTACCTGATCCGAAAAGGAGTTCTCATTCGAAACGCAGGCCGACTGAAGAAAAGCAGTACCCAACACAAGCCAACAGAACTTAGTCAAAAATTCGGGTCTCTGAGCTATCATTGAGGATTCTCATAGAAGATGTAGTTAGTGGCGTAGTCACTGATCTCGAAGTACACCTTCTTTTCGCCTTCATCAGCCAGCAAATTGAAGTTTTTGTCCATGACTCCATAACCATAGCGGTAGGCGCGCGACTCACCGCCTCCTCCCGTGGCTGAAGCGGTGGTCAGCTTATCGATATTGATAAAACGGTACATGACCTTACCTTCGCTGATAACGTCAAGCACCCCGTTACTCCCAGTCCAGTTTTGAACGGAGCGGGAAATCTTGTTTTGTAGTTCCTGGGTGCAGCCGCCCAGGCATCCTCCCACAACGATCAGACCTATAGCTGACTTTAACATATCACCTCCAAAGCGAACTCTCTTGTCATAGCTTCCCTGGCTCAAACGGGTCTCTTACTTATGAGAAGCTAGATTAAAGGCTTGGCGTGAGGATTTCTAGGGCTTGTTGTCCGATAGGCGAAGTGAAGAAAGGACAGGGTCTAGGCTGGAGTTGATAAAAATCCAGCCCTTGCAAAAGGAATTCAAAGATTGGCGTTAATTTCGGGAACTCTAACGTTGATCTCCATGTCGTTTGCAGCTTGGTCAGGTCGAATAGTGCCGCCTAAAATGGGAGTTGCAAAAGCTTTGGGAGCTTCTTCTACATGCTGCCGTTCCATGATGCGACCTGGGTCCATAGTTGTCCGGCCATTAAATTGCGCACCTTCCTGAACAACAAGAGTTGCCGTGATAATGTCGCCCTCATAGAGGCAGCTTGAGCTCAGTTCAACTTTGCCGCTGGCTTCGACTGTTCCGCGAAAGTGCCCCTGGATCACTATATCTTCAGCTTTGACCTCTGCGCTAATCACGGCATCTTCTTCGATAATCAGAAGGCCTTCAGAGACAATCTCGCCATCGACTTTACCGCCGATGCGCGTACTGCCTTTGCAATAAAGCTTGCCAGAAAAATGGCATCCACTCGTGATGATGGTGACAGCATAGTCTCGACCTTGATCTTTTTTTGTTGTGCCCAAGCCTGTGCGCTTCTGCTGATTAAACAAAGTTTAACTCCTGTCGAAAGACTTCTGACGCTTCTGATGGCGTTTCTGCTGTGACTCCATCATAATAACACCGAAATCCATAAGGCATGAGGGAAAAAGATGCCCATCCGGCCCCGGATTAAAGCAGGATTTGAAGATTTTCCACTGAGCTTTGGCCATCGGATCTGGCAACATCAAAGCCGCTGGTCTCAACGAGAATACAAATGGTACCGCGCCGAGCGCGGCACTCTTAGCCTACAGATGGACCGCCATCCTGTCCGCTTTCATCCTAAGCGTTTAGAAATCAAGGGTGCTGTCGCATCCTGGGTTTTACTTGAGCATGAGGACCAGAATCCATCTGCCTGGGCCGAAGTTCATATGTTTAAGGGTTCCCGTTACGCATTGGGGTATATTTATGTAGGAGGCTCGACCTCCCTGACTGTGGCAGAACTTGCTCCCCTGATCAGACTCATCTTTTTAATTGGGGAACTCGACCTAGTTCGACTTATTTCGCCAGCCCAGGTTCATCTATCCGTTCGGAAGGTATTCGATCACGAACATACTCTCTATACCTTGCCGTTTAAGCCTTGGGTGGCCAGGTCACCGGACCTTATACCCATGAAGTGTCTATCGATCAGTCGTCAGGAATGGCTTTCAAACAGCGCACTTCAAGATGCTGCGCACCATACCCGACACATTGAATCTAGATTGGAGAGGCAGACAGCAGCTGAGAAACTAGGGAAGGGTAGAAAAAGGAAACGCGGCCTTATAGCACGTATATTTAGGCCGCGCGTCGATGACTCAATTTTTTAGCTATACAGAATAGACTTACTCTGAATCGGAAGCTTCCGCAGGCTCTGCCGGTCCACCGCCGTCTTTCGGATACCACTTGAGTAGTGTCCCTATCATCTCATGAGCTTGTTTTGCGCTTGAGATGTTGAACTTGCTCTGCTGCCGATAGACGCCATTGCGCTTTTGGTAGCGGCGAATAGACACCTTAGCCGGACCGTAGGCATCGGTATTCTTATCAAGTTCTTGATAGAGAAACATGATGGTCGTCCAGCTTCCCCGCGTCAAGACGTTCTTGTCGAGCTGCTTGACGACGACCTTGTCATCCTCAGTATATTCGATATCTATGCTATCGATCGTTTCAGCCATAAGAGCTTAGCTCCTCGCGGGCGTGACAAGATGTTCCAGCATGGCTGGAACATCTGACGACAATTTACTAACGAGTTTAACGCTAAATCAGCGTTTAGAGAACTGGAAGCGGGCACGGGCGGATTTTTGACCGTAAAGTTTCCGTTCTTTCTTCCTAGAGTCACGAGTAATCAGGCCTTGAGCTTTGAGAACACGCCGATACTCTGGATCCATCTCAGAAAGGGCACGACTGATTGCATGGCGAATCGCGCCAGCCTGACCAGTAAGACCACCACCGACCACATTTACCAAGATGTCGAATTTGCCGACATTGCCAGTCAGCTCAAGAGGCTGACGAATAATCATCTTCGAAGTAGCGCGGAGATAGTAATCATCAATATCGCGCTTGTTGATAACGATCGCGCCTTTACCAGGCTTCAAATAGACGCGAGCGATCGAAGTCTTGCGTTTACCAACAGTGTGAACCGCCTTGCTTGCCATAAAAATTACCCTTCTTTAGCCAGTCTAAGTGGAGCTGCCGTTGGCTTTTGCGCTTCGTGAGGATGTTCCTGGCCAGCGTAGACTTTCATATTGTGAAAAACTTTGCGACCAAGTTTATTGTGCGGCAACATTCCACGGACCGCATGCTCAAGCACGCGCTCAGGCTTGTTAGCCAGCAAATCTTTAGCCGAAGTAGCCTTGATACCACCGATATAGCTGGAGTGATGATAATAGAACTTCTGCAGAGCCTTGCGACCAGTGAAGATCATCTGTGCGGCATTGATGATAACAACATGATCACCGCAATCGAGATGGGGAACGAAATTGGCCTTATGCTTACCGCGCAGCAGGCGAGAAACCTCAACAGCAACACGTCCTACAGGCTGATGTGCTGCATCGATCAGTACCCACTTTTTGTTAATATGGGCGGGTGTAACGCTAGTCGTCTTCATAGAACTTATACTCCAGCTCTTATTCAGCAGAATCATCCTGCAGCAGTCGTGAAAACCCAAGGACTGCTCGCTCGCAAACCTGCTCTTTAATACTTAAGCGATGACCCATCGCACAGGAAGCCTCTACGCAGTATAGAGGGCCGGACTATAGCTGATCTTCTCAAGCCTGGTCAACAGCTTGTTCAGCCTGCTCCCGCGTCCTCCCTGACACGACAAAAGCGCCAGGATGAACCACCTATGACTTAGAAACTGACTCCTTGGGGAAAGCGAGGAAATGGAATTACATCGCGGATGTTCCCCATACCTGTGACATACTGGACAAGGCGCTCAAAACCTAAGCCGAACCCAGCATGAGGCGCCCCACCAAAACGGCGCAAATCTACGTACCAACTTAACTCGCTGCTCGATAGCTTGAAGTCGCGAATTCGTTGCTCTAGCACTTCTACCCTATCTTCTCTCTGTGAACCGCCGATAATTTCGCCGATCCGGGGAACAAGGACATCCATCGCCGCTACAGTCTTTTCGTCGCGATTGAGACGCATGTAGAAAGCTTTAATGTCTCGCGGATAATCAGTCACGATGACCGGCTTCTTAAAAACTTGGTCTGTCAGAAAGCGTTCATGCTCGGTCTGAAGATCGATACCCCACGTTGGGGCATAGTCGAACGCCTGCTTGGTCTGCGTCAGCTCTTTAATAGCGTCGGTATAACTGATCCGCGCAAAAGTCTGACTCGACAGGTCTTTGATCTGTTCAATCGTCATATGCTTATAGTGCTGACCGAGAAATTCAAGTTCTTCCGGACAGCGATTGGTGATCTCGCGGAAAATAAAGCGAAGAAAGTCTTCTGCCAAAACAGAATCGTCATGCAGAGTAGCGAAGGCCATCTCTGGCTCGACCATCCAAAATTCAGAAAGATGTCGGGTCGTATGTGAATTCTCAGCCCGGAAGGTGGGCCCGAAAGTATAGATATCCCCCATGGCCAAGGCCATAGCTTCGCCGTTGAGTTGGCCGCTCACCGTGAGATGCGTCTGTTTGCCGAAGAAATCTTGTTTGTAGTCAATGCCGCCTTCGGCGTCTTTAGGGAGATCTTTGAGGTTGAGGGTCGTAACAAGAAACTGTTCTCCGGCACCCTCGCAGTCAGCAGCCGTAATAATGGGGGTGTGAACCCATTGAAAATGGCGGCTCTGAAAAAACTCATGAATGAGCATGGCAAGAGCATTTCGAACCCGAAAAACAGCCCCAAACGTGTTAGTCCTACCGCGCAAATGCGCAATTTCTCGCAAAAACTCGAGGGTGTGTCCCTTTTTTTGCAGCGGATAGTCTTCTGGACAAGGACCTAGCAGCTCTACTGAGTCAACCTGAACTTCCCAATCCTGTCCTTTACCCGAGGATTCCTTGAGGACGCCATCGACGCGAACGGCCGCCCCCGTGCTCACGTCTCCGAGCTTCTCAAAGTTTGGATTGCCGCTGTCCATAACGAGCTGCAAATCCCGCTGGGTTGAACCATCGTTTACCACGACGAACGCGACATTTTTTGAGACCCGTTTGGAGCGGACCCAACCGTTAATTGTAATCGACTGACCGTCGTGACCCTGTTTCAGGATAGTGCTGATGCGTTCACGCGCCACGTCGGATTCCTTTCATGGAAACTTGGAGTATCCCGCAGGTTAATTAACTTCCGGAAGGCGCCTCATGGGCAGACTCGCCAGGGATACCTGATTCGATGCTCTTAAGAAGTGCTGCTCACGTTTGATCATCTGCTGCCACTTCAAAAAAGGTATAAAAACGTCGCGAGGCTCTTTTTGCGCTTCACAGTAGACTTCGTAATATACTGAGAGGACGTTTCTAGCAACCCTGTACCAGTTAAACTTCCTGATCTGCTCATAGCCGCGACGCCGCATCTCGCTGCGAAGCTCCTTACTTCGTAGCACTTGTGCCAGAGTTTCTGCCAGCTGTAAGCAGTCATAAGGACTTACCATCAGCGCCGCCTCACCGACGACTTCTGGCAGCGAACTCGTGTTCGAAGTGACTACCGGAGCACCGCTCGCCATGGCTTCTAAGGGTGGTAGGCCAAAGCCTTCGTAGAGACTAGGATAGGCGACGACTTTTGCCTGCCGATAGTAATTCTTCAGCTCCGCGTCGCTGACGAAGCCTTTAAAAATTACATCTTTATGATATTTTTTAATCTGCAGACGCACGGCTGCGAAGAGCGGGCTTTCACCACCGATGAGAACTAGTTTAGTCTCAAGGTCAGGATTATCGCTCCTGAGTCGCTCATAAGCCTCGACGAGCGTGGCTATATTCTTTCTTGGCTCGAGGGAACCGACGTAAAGAATGTAATCCTGCTCCTCTTCTTCCCGACCTAAATTATCGATTTTTCCACCGAAGGTCTGATCAACAGCCCAGTATATGAGCCGGACTTTCTCCGCGTCGACGTTGTAAAACTGGAGCAAATCATTCCGCGAATTATTGCTGTTAGTGATAACTCGCGAAGCCTTCTGCGCGAGCCGCGGAATCGCAATATTATAGGCCGTGTGGAAAAGGTAGCTATACCACTGAGGGTTTACTACAAAGCAGAGGTCGTGAATATGCACGATCGAGTTGCCGCTATAGAATAAGGGGGCCATGTTTGCTGGTGAATGGAGAATATCGACCTTATGCTGCCTCGCCAGGCGCGGCAGGGTAAATTGCTCCCAGAGGTGGTTACGAATATTTTCGCCTACCCTCAGTTGGCTCATGACGAGCTTGACGTTAGGGTAATCCCACTCTTCCCCTTGAAGGTCTTTACCGGTAAAGAGAATGTATTCGTTTTCTTGGTCCATTTCGAAGAGGGTCTTGATCAGGTTATAAGCAGCTCTTTGCACGCCAGTTCTTTTGGCGACAAGAAAGCGGCCGTTAATCCCTATCTTCATTTATTTTAGAGTCCTTGTTCTAAGCTCTCTTCGGAAGATGTGGAAGCAAAGCCACCTTCCTCTTCGAGCAGCGATTTCTTCTCGCTTGTATTTTCTGCGCCTTCGCAAAGCTCATAGACCCGTATCGTTTTATCGATCATCTGCTCCCACGAAAACTTTTTAGCATGCTGAAGACCTTTTTTCCGCAGCTTCTCTCGCACCTTCTTGTCGTATACGCCCTGTTCCAAAGCCTCGGCAATAGCCTTATAGTCGAATGGATTAGCAAAAATTGCATTGTCCCCAACTACTTCAGGTAGACTAGAGGAACGCGCTACGACGACTGGCGTGCCGCAAGCCAAAGCCTCCAGGGGGGGCAGGCCAAAGCCTTCGTAGGTCGAAGGGTAGACAAAGAGCTCGGTCAGCGAATAGACAGCCGGCAAATGATCTTCCTCTATAAACTTTGAGAAATAGATAAGATGCTTCTTGCCGTAGTTTTCTGCGATTTTGATCAGGTTGCCATCAGTTGGGCACGCCAGGACCAAGGGAATTTCAACATTTGAATAGCAAAAGGCGCGTACCAATTGATGGACGTTTTTATGCGGCTTATTATTGGAGACGCAAAGAATAAAGCGCTCAGGGAGCCCATAGAGGTCGCGAACGTACTCAAGATATTCGCCGTCGAGTATAGGCTTATAGTCTTCAGAGACGCCATTGTAAGTGACAAAGATTTTGCTGGGGTCGAGGCCTAAAGTTCGGACGATCTCGCGTTTGCTGAACTTGCTGACGGTGAGAATAAAATGAGATCTCTTGATACTTCGACGCACCACAATTTGATAATACATCTGGTGGAAGAGAGTATAGAACTGCGGCAGCACCATATGATTCAAGTCGTGAATGGTCATAACCATAGCACAGGGTACGAGAATAGGCGCGACGAAGGAAGGGGCATGAAAAAGATCGATAGCCAGCGAGCTGAGAAGATCGGGGAGCTCTGTCTGTTCTCGTAAACTGATCCACTGCGATCGTACGGGAACGAGTTCGATATGCTCCGGCCAGGCATGCACCTCGAGGGGCGAATCCTGATTGATCAGCACGAAGTACTGATGGCGATTAGACCGGCTCTTCAGCCCATTCAAGAGCTGAAAAACATAACGCGCAATACCATGCATGCTGCCCTGACGTATCATCCGGGCGTCTATCGCAATCCGCACTGGTCCCCCTAGCTACTTTGGACTCGCAGGCATTTTGTTTCACAGCTGATGCGAAAAGTCTAGCGAGGCAAGGGCTTAAAGACCAGTGACAAATTGAATAAAAAGGAGTCCTAAGCTAGGTTCTTCGCTTAGGACTCCCCTGAGCTTTGTTTAAAACGCAAGGCCAAGTTCAATTCCGGGCTCGAGCTGACTCATAAAGCGACGCTCAAGAGATTTAAGTTGTTCTGCGTCTAGCTGAGTAGCTTCAGCATCTTTGTCTTTGAGCTTATTTTGAAAATGGCGGAGCCCAACGTAAGCTCCCACGGAAAGGGGGAGTGATTCAGCTACATAGCGATAACCAATACGGGCATGCGCCGTCATACCGCTACCGGTCAACTCATGATCGAGACGGTTATCACCACTCAAACTGGCTACCTGACCTTCTTGACTTATACCAGGAGTCTCCTGCCAATCGATTTGCATCTGCCGATAACCTAGGCCTAAGCCCCAAAACCCGCCTGACATCATCTTGGGATTGCCATAGCGCGAGTACATCAAAGCCAGTTCGGTGCTCTTCATCATGAGCGAGTCGCCATTTTTTTCTTTAATTTCGGACTTGCTGTAGACTTCGGCTTCGCTTCGGGTATTAAGCTCGATGCCGAGAGCACCGTTGCCTTTGAGATTATACTCAAACTTGGTGACAGCTTCCCGATCGAAACTGACGATAGGCAGACTGAGATTGACGGATTTGTAAGCATCTGCTGCCAACGCTGTCAGAGGGCTAACACTGATGAAGCTTCCCAAAAATAGACGGATGGCCACTGATTTTTGCATTCGACATCTCCCTCGTGCTGTATGCAGCCTAGCGGATCAATTAATAGGCCCCCTGGCCCAACAATGATGGATCGTATTGCTATTGTACTGCCCTGACTCTGAAACGAGAAGACATGCGGTTGGGCATTGAGTTTGAAGGCGATTCGAGCTAGGCTTAAGTCGTATAGAAAACGAGGCATTTTAGTGAAATGCAAAGGATTTGATCTATGAAAGTCATCGCTCACCGCGGGGCGTGTACCGAAGCTCTTGAAAACAGCTGGGACGCTTTTCAAAAAGCGGTCGAAGCTGGAGCCGATCGCATCGAACTAGACGTACACCTGACTCGAGACGGCCATCTGGTAGTTGTCCACGATGAAGACTTCCAGCGAGTTGCTAATGAATCCAAGAAAGTAGCCACTGCAACGCGTTCTGATATCGAAGCCATTCGCCTTAGCAACGGCGAAAGCGTACCCTTTCTTGATCAAGTTTTGACCCGATTTTTATCGCAAATCGAATTCAATATCGAGGTGAAAAGCCCTGGTCTTGCCACAGTAGAAGCACTGATCAAACTAATTGAACAGTTTAGTGGTGAGCAGGCTAAGATTATAGTTTCTTCTTTCAATCTGGATACTTGCGAGTGGGTAGCGCAGAAGGCACCTGCAATCCAGCTCGCCTTGCTCTGGGACAAAAGCCTTTGGTGGCCAGGCAGCTTCAGTTGGGGACCTCGCCGCTTTATGCGCCGCCACGGCATTAAGATATTTCACCCCGATGCTCGCCTTCTAAGCCAATCGATTCTGCTGCAAATCAAGGCCGAGGGCTGGTCCGTGTTCCCTTACATCGGTCTGCGCAACGAGCAGAACACCGAAGTGCTCTGGTCTTATCTCATGACTCTCGGTGTCGATGGTCACTGCACGAACTACCCTAGACTTATGAAACTCTGGCTACAGGAGGCTGCCGATGACGTCAACCGCTTCCAAGGCATCGGTCCCTTGGCAAATCGCACATCTTGAATCACCGGTAGACGGCATCAAGATACGGTATGGAACCTTTGGGATTGATCCCTCAGGGCGTGAAGCGGATTGGGGCGTGCTTCTCCTGAACGGCCGCAGTGAATGGATCGAAAAATATAGTGATCTTCCCCACGAATTCGGTTTGGGTTCCAGAGTCATGTGGGCGAGTCTGGACCATCGCGGCCAAGGAGCCTCCGAAGGAGCGCGTGCGCATGTCGAGACCTATGAAGATTTTGCTCGTGATGCGGCAGCAGTAGCCGAAGCTGCATTTGGAGATGCTCCCTTCGTCGTCCTCAGTCATTCGATGGGAGGACTTATTGCTCTGACCGCTGTCATGCGCGGGCTGATTCATCCGCGAGCGATGGTTCTCTGCTCGCCTCTCCTAGCCTTGCCTAATGCCCCGCTGCATCGGACTCTTGCCAAACCGCTTGCTCGCCTTATGGTGCGCACTCTCTGGTCGCAGCAAGCAACGGGTTTCAAGTCGAAGCGAGAATCACGTTTTAGCCGCAATGCTCTCACTCACTCCTATAGGGGCTTCCAGAAGATACTCGAATCACCCTATCCCTATATGCCCCCGAGCTTCGGGTGGGTGGCCGCAACTTTCGCAGCCTGCGAGCAAATTTTTGCTCCGGCTGCCCTACAGCGTCTCCGTTGTCCTGTAAAAATTATCGCCGGCACCGAAGAGTCGGTAGTCGATCCAGGAGCCTTTGGACCTTGGTGCAAGCGGGCTCAAGAGAACTCATGCCTGGCTGAATGGCAGCAAATTCCGCAGGGTCGCCACGAGCTGCTCAATGAGATACCGCGTCTGCGCCGTCAGACTATTGAAGAGGCGCGCGCCTGGCTTCTAAAGTATGGCCCACCATTCTCTCGATAATATCTGCCACAGTCTCGACACTCTGTATTCCTCCAACGCTTTTTCCAGCTTGGAAATATTCTTTGTAGGAGGAGCCTTGGGCCATGCTACGTTTTAGCTGCCAGAGAGAACGCAAGGTATAGAGGGTGCGGAGCCAGTGCTTTGTGCCGGGATTTTTGAGCAGCCATTGACTCAGCTTGCTGATTTCGGCGCCTTCTTTTTTGAGCAGCTGACTGTTGATAACTGAAACCGGAACTCCCGTCAGCTTTCTCGTCATAATTATATCGATTTCTTCAGCCTTGATAATGGCTTGCTTATAGTCCATATGAGCCGCGCATTCGCGGGAGGCGATGAAGCGAGTCCCCAGCTGGACTCCATGATAGCCAAGACTGAGGGCTTTCTCAAAAGCGCTTTTATCGCCGATGCCTCCGGCGCATATCAAGGGCACGCCGAAGCGCTTCATCGTGTCAAAGAGCTTTTCTGGAGATAAGGACCCAGCATGGCCACCCGCCCGGTTGTTAACGCAAATCAGTCCATTTACACCGTTATCCAGTGCTTTCTCGGCCCATGACTGGGTTGTGACGTCATGAAACACGAGGCTGCCCGAGCCTTGGAGCCGCTTCACGACCCAGCTGGGATTCCCGAGTGCAGTAATATAGAAACGAATGCCTTCTTCGAGGGCGATGTCTACCCATTCCATATTCTTCTTGAGATACTGCGCCGATGATTTTTCGACCAAGACATTTAGTCCGATTGGTCGATCACTCAGAGTTCTGATGTAGCGCAGGCCTTCACGAAATCCGTGTTTATGGACGTAGGTTAAAGAAATAGGTTGGACGACACCGATACCGCCGGCAGCTGAAACTGCAGCAACTAATTCGGGATTGCTGCAAGGATACATCGGGCCACCAATGATGGGGTAGCGCACGCCCAGCATCTGGGTCAGGGGCGACTCGAACTTTGCCATGAAAGGATCCTCTTTGTAAAAAAATTGCGATGCCTCTACCTTTCGTCTACCCCATCCAGACCAGAGGAGCCAGTCGCAAAATTTAGCATTCTGTAACGTTGACTGCCAAACCTCCCCTTGAGGTCTCCTTATATTTTGTCATCATATCGGCGCCGGTCTCTCTCATTGTTTTGATGACCGAGTCGAGGGATACATGATGCTCGCCTTCGCGCTTAAGCGCTATGCGGGCTGCATTGATTGCTTTGACAGACCCCATGGCATTGCGTTCTATACAGGGTATTTGTACCAGGCCCCCAATCGGATCGCAGGTGAGCCCAAGATTATGCTCCATGCCGATCTCCGCCGCTT
>JBGSTX010000354.1:0-6455 GCA_041736305.1 Oligoflexus sp.
GCTGGGGTGCGGACTTCATTTTCTTCTACAACGACGCCTATGCAAATATGTCTCTAGGATCCAAACATCCGTGGGCATTAGGGCGTTCAGCGAAGGAGGTTTGGGCTGAGATTTGGGATGAGATTGGTCCTCGTGCGGAATCAGTCTTGCAGACTGGCGAGGCGACTTGGGACGAGGGGCTTCTTCTCTTTCTTGAGAGGAGTGGTTTTCCGGAAGAAACCTTTCACACTTTTTCCTACAGTCCGCTTCCAAACGATGAGGGGACGATAGGTGGAATGCTTTGTGTAGTGACAGAGGACACAGAGCGAACTATTGGTGAGCGGCGCTTACGAACACTGCGTGAGCTAGCGGCAAGGACGGCTGCCGAAGCAAAGTCAGCCGACGACGCCTTTAGTTCTACAGTGGCGATTCTAGCTCAAAATAGAGAGGATTTACCTTACACTCTCCTCTATATCCTAGACCATAATGGCACTTTTGCAAGGTTAGTGGGTTCAACAGGATTAGATCCTGATGAATATGCCAGCCCTGCCCTAATAGACACGAGAAACCCATGCGGGCCATGGCCGTTTCATAAAATAAAAGAATCAAGCAACTCAATACTGGTGGAAGGAACCGAAACCTTCCTCGGTTCGATAAAGGGGGCCCCCTGGCCCGAGCTACCGCGCAAAGCTTTAATCCTCCCGTTTGCAAAATCGGGCCAATCCGGAATTTCCGGTTTTGCAGTAATTGGCATCAGCACGCGGCGGCCATTAGACGATACCTATCGTGGTTTTATCGATCTCCTCGTTGGGCAGGTGGCAACGACGATAGCCAATGCTCGTGCCTACGAACAGGAAAAGAGTCGGGCCGAAGCCCTAGCCGAGATCGACAGAGCAAAAACGACCTTCTTCAGTAATGTGAGCCATGAGTTCCGAACGCCTTTGACTCTGATGCTAGGTCCGCTCGAAGACTTTCTAGCCAACCCGCAATCCCCGCTTTCAAGCGAAGACCGTAGCGAGATCGAGCTTGTGCATCGAAACGGGCTGAGACTCCTCAAACTTGTGAATGTGCTCCTCGACTTCTCGCGGATAGAATCTGGGCGGATGCAAGCTTCTTACAAGGAGACCGATCTTGACGCTTTGACTGCAGACTTGGCGAGCGTTTTTCGATCGACAGTGGAGCGTGCGGGCCTCGAATTGCTGGTAGATTGCGAAAAAATAAAGTCACAGGTTTTCGTCGATCGAGACATGTGGGAAAAAATCGTCCTCAACCTCCTTTCCAACGCTTTCAAATTCACGATTAGGGGGCAAATTCAAGTTCAGCTCAGAGAGGAAGACGATCATGCGGTCTTGAGGGTTATCGATAGCGGTGCGGGCGTCCCAGCGGAGGCTGTCCCCCATCTTTTCGAGAGATTCCATAGAGTGGAAGGCACTCCGGGGCGGACACATGAAGGGAGCGGAATAGGCCTAGCACTGGTCCAGGAGTTAGCCAAGCTCCATGGAGGAACAGCTTCCGTAAAGAGTATCCAAGGAAAAGGCAGCACTTTTACTGTGTCCATTCCTACGGGATCAAATCACATTCCCCCAGATCGGCTGCTCAGCAGTCGATCAACAACAGCAATCCGCGCCGAAGCCTATATTCAGGAAGCCAGTAGGTGGCTGCCTGAAGAAGCTGAGACCAAAGAGAATCTGCCTACTGAAAATCAAATCGATAGCCCCTTGAGTAAAACAGCGGGCGCCAAGGTACTTTTGGTCGATGACAATGCCGATATGCGCGACTACATCAAAAAACTTCTGACTCAAAACTGGGCTGTGGTTACTGCTTGCAATGGAGCGGAAGCCCTGGAGAAAGCCAGAGAAACAGCACCCGACCTCATTCTAACTGACATCATGATGCCGGTGCTAGATGGATATGGCCTTCTGCGCGAGCTGCGTCAGGATCCAAAAACGAGTGCCATTCCCGTCATCATGCTTTCGGCTCGTGCAGGCGAGGAGTCGCGGGTTGAGGGAATGGAATCCGGGGTGGATGACTATCTTGTAAAGCCCTTTAGCGCCAAGGAGCTAATAGCTCGAGTTGGTGCTCATCTGGAGATGGATCGGGTCAGACGTGAGGGTGCGAAGAGAGAAATTATCCTCCGGGAAGAAGCTGAGCATGCCCATCAAAAAACGATAGACATCTTAGAAAGTATGAATGATGTGCCTGCTATGATTTGGATGACAGACAAGGAAGGACAGTGCACATTCATAAACAACCAATGGCTCGAATTTACCGGCCGCACACTTGATCAAGAGTTGGGCTTTGGCTGGCTCCAGTCCGTTCATCCTGAAGACTCCGCGGAAGCGGCTAGAGTATTCCTTACGGCAAACCAACGTCGGGAAGCTTTTAGCCTTGAATATCGGCTTCGTCGGAAAGATGGCATCTACCGCTGGGCCATTGATTTAGGGCGGCCTCGCTTTGATAGCGATGGGGGTTTTACTGGGTACATCGGCTCAGTTTTTGACATCAATGGCAGGAAGCTAGCTGAGAATCTATTAGCTTCGGTGCTCACGCGCGAAAAGGAGGCACGAGCAGATGCCGAGCGCCTTTACCTCGAAGCAGACCGCCTCAATCGTTTGAAAGACGAATTCCTGGCCACTCTCTCGCATGAGTTAAGGACTCCCCTCAATGCGATTCTGGGGTATTCTGAACTCTTGCTGAGCGAAGCTGAGGATTTGAATGCCGAACAAATCGAATATCTCGAGACTATTTTACGCAACGGTAACATCCAACTTCAGCTGATAAGCGATCTTCTCGATGTTTCTCGCATCATTTCAGGGAAAATGGCTCTTGATATCAAATCGATCCATCTGGCGCCTGTAATCATGGATGCAGTAGAATCGGTAACTCTGGCAGCTCGAGCCAAGCGGATTGATATTCAAGTCGAATGCGGTGATCTACCTGGACCGGTACTTGGAGATGCTACCAGGTTGCAACAGGTTATCTGGAATCTACTGTCTAACGCTTTAAAATTCACGCCCTCCAAAGGGCAGATCAAAGTAAAAGCGAGCTCGGTCCATTCCCGGATTGAAATTAAAGTCCGCGATACGGGCAAGGGGATTGATCCTCCCTTCATACCTTTTGTTTTTGAGCGTTTCCGTCAAGAAAATGGTTCGCTCACGCGCGAGTATGGGGGTCTGGGTCTCGGACTTGCTATAGTCAGAAATATTGTTGATGCGCATGGAGGTTCCGTTCAGGCGGATAGCGAAGGATTAGGTAAGGGCGCAACTTTCACAGTTTGCCTGCCCATACAGGCAGCTTATATCCCTGAGAATGAAAGCGCGTTCTTTCTCCAAGGAAACGCGGGCGCGGGATCAAGCCAGTCGAGCGAGCAAAAAAGCCAAAGCCTCCCTCTCGATGGCCTGCGGGTGCTGGTGGTGGACGATGAAGTCGATATGCGCGGGCTTATCAAAGGCGCATTGAAGCGCCTAGGTGCTCACGTAATCATAGCTTCTTCGAGTCAGGAAATGCGATCGATTCTGAGGAAAGAAAACGTCCGCCTCCTAATCTGCGACATAGGGATGCCGCAGGAGGATGGATTTTCGGCGATCGCGAGTCTGCGAGATGAAGAGAGAAAAACAGGCCAGCCTCGGCTACCAGCGCTGGCGCTGACCGCCTATGCAACCCCCAAGCATCAGGAAAAGGCCCTGGAGTGTGGGTTCGATGTTTTCCTCACCAAGCCTGTAAAGCCAACCAAGCTTGCTGAAGTAGTAAGCAAGCTTGCCGCTTGTCATCCGTCAATGTGAGTAAAAAGGTCTTGGTATATAGCTTCGCAAAGTGGGCTTTTCCTGAGGGGCTGCAAAGCAGCCAAGCCTTTCTTCAAGCTGTCCACGTAATCATCGAGCAAAGCCAGAAGATAGGCACGCTCAGCCAGATCCGATCGATACTTGAGCAAAGATCGAACGCAGTCGATCAGGTAGGCGAGTGCGACGGCAGCATGAAAAGAGGCTACGGCGGGCCTGAGGGTCTTGCGAACTCCGGAGTACACCTGCTCATCGGTAGCATAGAAGAGATCGCCGGCATGCTGATAGATCATCAGAGCCTGATGGCCTAATTCGTGGGCCAGGTAGGTGTTGAGCAGAAGCTCAGGAAAAGGGCTTTTGGGGTCGATGCTGGCAAATATCGCTCCGATAAAATTGTCATCGGTAAACGAAAAGCCATAGTCCTTGCCGGAAGCCACGCCGACAGGAATAATTGTTTTGATCACTAGCCCAAAGACGGTCTGCATCCAAGGCGACCAGAGTTCGACGAGGCCGATCGCCGCCTGGAACATTTTGAATTGGGCTTGGAATTTAGCCTCATTCACTTGAGCTAGGACTGCAATTTCCTCAAGAGCAGGATCCTTCCGCGCGACTTCCAGCAAGAGCTCGTTCATACGCGTGTGGTATGGAAGCGAGTCACTCAAGAGGAAACTTGTGCCGAATCCGTCCGTATCCGCATATGTGCTGAACACATACTTCGCCAGGTGATGAGAGGACATCCAGGGTTGGTACTTCACCGCGCGTGGGTCATTTATTCTAGCGACGCAGCTTTGATAGAAAGCTAGAGAAGAGGCAGCGATCTTAGCCGCTCCTCTCCCATGACAGATCCATTTTCCTTCTATCATTCTTTAATATCTCAATTTTCTTAATTAATCTTCCCAGGGCATACAGATCGAAAGGATTATTCCTGGCCCACTAGCTAGGAAATAGCATGTAAAAGGAAATTAAGCGGCTAAAACTCAATGTCAAAATTTCAGTCAAGTATATCCATGCCTTTTCTGCATCACGGACCGACTTGACCCATAATAAAGCTCACAGTAACCACCAGAAGTTCGCGATTGAGCTATAGGCATGACCTCTGCCTGTGAGCTCTCAATATGCTTGAATTGTCTTAAGAAAATCGATAGGTTTTGAATAGGCAACTGACCAGGTAAGCCTATTTCAGGGAGGTTAATACTTGGAGATTATTTTTAGTGAACATGCTGTCGTAAGAATGTTCGAACGCAAAATAACTCCAGATATTGTCAAGGATATTTTGGAAAATTTTGATGGTCGTATATCGCAATCAAAAGATAAGTGGATCTATTTTAAAAAAATTCGAAAAAGAAAAGATAATTCTCTGGCAGTAGTAGTAGTCGAAGTGCCTAATAATCGCTTTGAAATTATCTCTGTCATGATCCATTTCGAGGTAAAAAAATGAAGATTATTCATAAGCCTGAACTCGATTTCATTTCCATTGACTTCAAAGATGAAGTTGAAGAAAAGAGTGTATTTCAAGACGGCATTATCGTTCGTTTTGATAAAAAGGGAAATGTTATAGGCCTTGATATAACAGATTCGTCAAGTTTTTTTGCAAATCAATGGCTTACTATGCGCGAAGCTTGTGACCTTCTAGGCATTTCTGAATCTACTATGCGGCGGCGTATCAAGGAAGGAAAAATCAAACATCAAAAGCCAATGGGCAAAGACTATCGATTTAACAAATCTGACCTTTTGAAGTTGGGCTAGGAAGGTGACTGTAGGATCAAGTCGAAATTTTTACAAGACATCAGTCTTCAACGTGTCCCGACAGATACTCAGCTCGTACGGAAAACTTTTCAGCAATTAATTTTAGGGTCGCAAGCTGAGGCTTATGCTCTCTCGAGCGGAATTTTCTCGCTTGCTCCTCTGATACACCTAAAAATACACCTCGGTCCGGATCAGAAGAATTTCCGATGAAGCCGATCCATTCACGGTCGTAGTACCATAATTGGTCCCACCTGCTCCCCCGCCGCCGCTATCGCTGACTCCGCCTCCGTATACGCGCTACTTTTTTGGGCTCAGCTTGCCGATCTTGCTGCTCTCAAAAGCCATGACGGATTTGCGCTTATGAGGTTTCGCCGCTTTTTCTTTTTTCAGCCAGAGTTCAGTGGCATCACTTCCACAGGCATCGATAAGCTTCATCTCTTTGCACTTATCCTCATGCTCTTTGATGAATCGACTTATGTCATAGATCGAATCGTTGACACTTATCCAGCAGTCCGCAGCCGTATTATGCACTTTCAACTCTTCAGGTGAAATTAGCTTTTCAGCTGCAACGGCAGGCTGCTCCAGCATAGCAGCGAGACAAAGGAGATAAAGACATCGCATTTTCATAACAGACCCTCCAAGTGAATAATATCGCGTGGCACTCCCCCCGATATCAGAATTGATCTGAGACTTTGTTGAAATCCGGGATGGCCACAGATGCGAATCAACGCGAGATCGCGAGACAGAATTTTCTCCAGACGAAACGTGCCGACAAACTGCTGTCCGGAACCTATGAACAGTTCCCAGGTAAACTGGGGCTTCACTTCGGCTAGCTTCTTGAGTTCGTCTTGAAAGAACACGTTGTCTTCTGCGCTCTCACAACAAATATAGTGGACACTACTCTTAAATAAAGCAGGAAACGTTCGAATTGCAGCTAGAAAAATCGCAGCC
>JBGSTX010000360.1:0-3134 GCA_041736305.1 Oligoflexus sp.
GGCCTCGCCTATCGCGTCGGCCATGAGCCTAGCCTTAATCCTAGCCCTAGCCCTGTGCGTGATCGTGATCTTAGCCGCACCCGTTGCCTTAAAACGTAAGCCTGGCCAAGATTTAAGACGAAAGGCAAAGTCCATCGAACAGGATCACGATCACGCACAGGGCTAAGGCTAGGTACAGGGCAAAGGCTAGGTTTATTTAGCCTATGGCCGACGCCGTAGGTGAGGCCGATTTTTAAGCGTCCGCAGCTTGCAAATGCCTTTAGCTAAAGAACGGCTAATTTTCTTGTCTCGCTTGGCCAGCTCTGATATTTTTCGACTAGCATCTGCAGCTACATTTTATTTACGGGCGAGATATATGAAAAGATTATTCTCTGCGTTCCTCATTACCAGCGCTTTTGGACTTTCGGCAGCCAGCGCTCTTGCTAATCCAAAGGAAAAATGGGTCTGCAATAAGGATGGCGCCGAGCAGAAGGTCAAAGGCAAGAAGCCTGCCGACAAGCAGAAGGACTGCGAAAAGCAGGGTGGAACTTGGGAAAAAGCCGCGGCTAAAGAAGAGGCTGCTCCCGAAGCTGCTGAGCAAAGTTCGGGCGGCGGCGGATCCTGGTAAGCTAGGAAAGCGTAAGGGGAACGGGCAGGCCGCTCCCCTCTTCGTTCTCGCAAAGTTTTTCTTCTACTCTAGCCTGCTCGCTCAGCCCAAAGTCCAATTCATCTCTCCTCAGTTTCAAATCAACAAGCGTCGAACCCATGCGGTCCCAGATCGAGAAGACGACGCCGAAGTTCACGTCGTAGTGCTCCTCGGCTCGGCTGTGATGAATATGGTGCAGGTGCGGACTCATCAAGGCTGTAGCCAGCACGGGTGGATAGCGAACCGGCACCGGCGCGTGGTGAAGGTGGACGGTGAACATGTAGAGAAAAAATCCGAGACCCATGCCTGCAACAGTCCAGACAGCGGTGCACTGGGGTAAAAGCAGATGTAGGCAGCCGAGGCCAAGACCAGCGGCGAGACCGCGAGCGCTAGCCAGCAAGAGGGCTTCTAGGGGATGCTGGCGAAAAGCAGTAAAAGGCGTCAGAAATGTCGAAGCATGGTGGAGGCGATGCGCGCGCCAAAGCAGGGGGTGGCTGTGCAGGAGACGGTGAACGAGATAGGCTGCCGCATCGATCGCCAGCATGGTAATCGCCGTCGCCAGCAGGCCTTCGAGCCAGCGCGGAGCCTTGAGGGTCGAGCTAGCGTCTAAACTCAGACCGATCCAGAGGCTGCTCTTGTAAGTGCTTTGAAAAACAAAGCCATGGATCCAAAGCAGAGGCACTCGGAGAAAGGCAAAATGCCCCATGCACCAGAGGAAGTCGCTGCAGATCATCGTACGCTTCGCCTGCAAGTGCTTCTTCAAATAGAGCCGGGTCTCGCTCCACGACATTTTCTCGACCCTATCGAGCCAGAGCCAACAAATGAGAGCAGCCGCGGCAAAGTACACAGGACTGAGAGGCGAACTGAGACCGAATTGAGAGCTGACGAATACGTAGAGCTTATTCAGATTCTCGTGCGCAAACATGATTTCAAGGAGTCCAGAGACTCCTTCGCTGAATGGGTTCACGAATCCCTCGGCTGTGATTTCCAAACGAATAGGGGCGGGCTCCCGGAGCGGGACTATTTCGAGATTTTAGCATGAGAAAAGCCAAAACTGAAAAAGCCGTCCAACTTTACGTCGAACGGCTTTTTCAGGACTGGTGGAGGTTAGGAGGGTCGAACTCCTGACCTCTAGAATGCAAATCTAGCGCTCTACCAACTGAGCTAAACCCCCAATCAGGAGGTCTTTTTTTGCCCCAATTCGTGAATCGGTGCAAGATCTTTTTTACTCTTCGATCAACTTACCCAGAATTTTTTTTCTCTTGATGAAATGACGCAACATATTGACGCGCTTTATGCTGTGAAACTTTCAATCATCCACTGCGAAAATGAAAAATGCCAAACAGGGTTTTTCTTCCTATCGCCGTATCGTCAAATGTGGCAAAAATAATAAGAGCCCATAAAAAACGAAACGATTTTTTAAAGTAACGATAAGCTTTTTCATAGCTTATCGAGGAATCGGCATAGCTTTGTAGACTGGTATGCGAAGGCATTTCCTGAAAAATCTTGACAAGGGGAAGCGTGAGCGACGATTAGTTTGCAGACTTAGATTTTCTTCTTGAAAGCCAATGGATTCGTTTTTGCATGAGTAAGAGTTCCACCAGGGGCTCATAAAAGCAGCCCTTTTAATATATAATTAGGATATTGAGATCCAATGCGGCAAAAGGAAGTCAGCTACCTCAAAGGTCTTAGGATACTTGTGGCTGAAGATGCACCAGACATTCAGTATCTTATTACTTTCATTCTCGAAGCGGACGGCGCCTCGGTAGAAATCGTCAACAACGGCGCCGATGCTGTATCCTATGCCCTCGACAAAGATTTCGATATAGTGCTCATGGACATCCATATGCCCATCCTCGACGGCTACGGTGCTGTGCAGCTTCTTCGTGAAAAAGGTTTTTCAAAACCTATCATTGCACTTACTGCTAGTGCGCTCAAAGAGGAGCGTCTCAAAAGTTTAGAGGTAGGATGTAACGCTCACCTTACAAAGCCTTTCGTGCGTCAGGAATTGCTAGTTACCCTCGCTCATCATGCTCTCCATTGTTTTTAAGCAAAAGAAAGCAAAAAAAGAGGATCAAAAAGACCCTCTTTAGGTTCAGGCTGCACTGCGTCTCAGCTTGAACATGTGCTCGCCGCAATCCACTTCCTTTTAAGGGGTGGTCAAGGCGAGCTGCTAAGGTTTCGCGATAGCGAATACCGCCGCTCACTAAGCTACGTTCCCCCCACTGACGGTCTTCGCCAAGTTTTGTCCTTATTTCGTCTGGCGTTTGTAAAGCGCAGTGATTGCTCAATCTGCCTTTTTTCTGACGGCTTACGCTGCTCTTCAATATAGGCACGCACGACTTCAAGTGGAGCTCCTCCACACGAGACTACACAGTAGCTCGGACTCCAAAAGTGCTCACCCCAAAGCTTGGGCTTAATCGCCTCCCAAAACTCTTTTCTGAGTACGTAGCTGGACTTTCCCTTCAGCTTACCCACTAGATTAGAAACCGCAGTCTTTGGATGACAC
>JBGSTX010000361.1:0-2492 GCA_041736305.1 Oligoflexus sp.
CAGAGGGCGCCTGCCATGTAAGTGTCGAGTCGGCATTGGCCCCTGGGATGTCCATGATAGGTGGTTTTTACTACTGAGCTATCAGGAGTCTCCCACGATATGCCTTTCCGTTCTTGGCTCGATAGGAGATCAGCCGTCGAGCGTGCTGCCATCATCAAGCGGTAGCATAGATTTTGATCGGCTGGCTCAGACCACTGAGAATCACAGGCAGCTTTAGGAAACTCATCGATCTGACTCCGTGCCTCGGCATTTCTTTCGCTTTGATCCTTCCACAGCAGACGGCCGCAAGAATGGGTTGCAAAATAGTCTGACTGGCCTTCATCAGCAGCCCAGGCGCCGCTGAAGGGATAGCCTGCCAAGTGATGGCCAAGTTCATGGCAGACCACCATTGCAAAGCCGTCACGCGTAATTTCTGGTCGACGAGCAAGACCCCCGTACATGTTGATCTCCCAGCTGCCGAAGAATTGAGTCGCGCTGGCGTTGACCGTAGAATTGCTCCAAAGGCGATTAACCTTCAAACGCCCTTTGTGGCTCTTACTGATAATAGGTTCGTAGACCTGGATGACTTCGTCGATGATCTCATTGAATTCATCTTCTGTGATGTCCGATGAGCGAATGATTCCATCCTCAGTGTGCAAATTATTGGGAGGCAGAAAATCTGCTTTGGCATGGCTACTGAGAAACGGAATACCCATTAGTACAAGCGCGAAGTATCGCTTAAGCATCTTCTCTTCCTTCAAAATTTAAATTTGCTTTATGATGTCCTGCGCCAGAATCAGTTGGTCGGCTGGTCAATACAATTTACGAAAGCTAAACGACCGCGGCTTTCGTTGGCCTGCAAACGATAGGCAGTTTCAGAGGGAGAAGAAAAAATCTTCTCACATGCCTCGAACTAACCTAGAGGTAAGAAATTTGATTTTTTGTTTGGTACTTTCCCCAAAAGGGGGAAAGCGATGTAAGGTGTGCTCCGCAATCAAGATGCAAAAAATCAGCCTTCAAATTCAAAGCAGGCTTTTTCCTCACGGTACACAGCAAGGGCTTCGGTTGATCGAATCTGCATAGTGACGGCAGGCCCAATAGAGGTCCATTCGATACCGAGGTGTCCATAGTTTTTACGTCCCTCGATTTCACCGAGGCGCCCAGGGTGGGGTAGTTTCGCACCGAAAGAGTGGGTTAGACCGCTCGACATCACTTCGTAAACAGGCAGACCGCTGGCCATTCTAGTGAGACTCAGTTCGGCAAAGTGACGATCTCCGCTCAGGATGATGGTGGGTTTTTGCGTTGCATCGATGAGATTATAGAGCCGCTTGCGTTCAGCTCCATACTCCTGCCATCCCTCAGCGCCAAATCCGACGATCGGTGAGCTGACGTTCAGACTCGATCCAATAATCAATAAATCAGCTGTCGAGCGACTGAGTTCACCTTGCAGCCACATCCACTGCTCATCGCCCAATAGCTGAGGGTCAAGCCGCCAGCGATCCATGTGAAACCTCAGATCAAGCAGGATGATCTGCGTTCTTTGACCTTGAGGCCCGAACGCATAACTTTGGTAGACGCCAGCCCTGGACGAAGGAAGCATGGCTTCGTTGAGATCAAAAAACTCACGAAAACAGTCTTTGCTTTGCCATTTATCAGGAAAACGGCTGCCCTTGTTGTCAGAAGCGTAGTCGTGATCATCCCAAGTTCCGAGGACAGGTATTTCAGCTAAAAAGCCCGCATAGTAAGGATTAGATTTTAGATTTCTATAAAGTGCCCTCCGTCCTTTCATATCGAAGCCGTCTGCATAAACGTTGTCTCCGAGCCAGAGCCAGAGGTCGGGTTGCTCCCTTTGTATTATGCGCCAGTATCGCTGATCACGAGTCGAATCGTTGCAGGATCCAAAGGCAATGCTTGTAAGCGGGCGTTCCGATGCCATCTGTTGGAGTGCGAGATTCTCTGACCTGAGGCTGATCTGGGCCAAAGCCTCACCTGCGAAACTTAGGCCAGCCATACCTTGGGTACTACGACGAAGAAAGGTTCTACGATCCATGAGTTCCTCGCTAGCTAGGGGCTTGGTTTTGTTGGACTCAATTCAAGCAAACAGAAGCGAGGGAAAAATAAAGATCTGACCAATATCGCAGATAATATGCGGCGAGCTCTGCCTTGTACCTGGATTCCTCTTCAGGACTCTGTTAAGCAATTTTAAAGTTTAGCGCAGGCCTTCATCCTCAAGTAGGAGTCATTTCAATGCGTGTCAAAAAAAGAGTTGCCGTGGTTGGGGCCACGGGTATCGCCGGCCAGCAATTTCTGACGGCCTTGCAGGAACATCCTTGGTTTGAAGTCAAACGTTTGGCTGGATCTTCGCGTTCGGCCGGCAAAACTTATGAAAATGCGCTCCGCCAACCCAATGGTCAGATCGCCTGGTGGCAGCCTGAAGCTCTTCCTACTATGTTCCGCGACATGCTGGTCGAACCTGCCGACGAGCTCGACTTGCGCGATATCGATATCGTGTT
>JBGSTX010000062.1:0-4487 GCA_041736305.1 Oligoflexus sp.
GCCTCTATCGAAGCGGGAGCAGCTTCAGCAGTAGGGGCTGCTTCGGCTGCAGGGGCCGCTTCGGCTGCAGGAGCGCTAGCTTCTGCTTTGGCATCGATTGCGGTTTCGGTACTTGCCTTTTCAGCTTCGGCACTTGCAGCGCCTTCAGCAGGAGCTTTCGCAGCTGCATCCGTTGAAGCTTCGAGGGCTGCGCCAGAAGTGGTTTCGACTCCTTCATTCAACTCCGCTTCGCCTTCCGTCGAGGTACATGCAAGGACGGAAAGACCTAGAACCAAACTCATCAGAAAACTTGATTTCATCGAAAAACCTTTCTCTATACTGTCAATATTTCCGACACCTGAACGGTGCCCTTGCATTCAGTGTCCGTCTGCAGCTGGACACTTAGCGCTCGCTGCTGAGCCTTAAGCAAGTTTATGGCCAGTTTCTGAAAGGTTTTTCGTAAGATCGAGAGGCAATTTAAGTTCATTTAGAGATTCAAGCTCGCGACGACTGGATAGTGGTCCGAAGGCAAGAGATTCCGATCGCGATAGGAGAAGGGAAACATCATTTCATTCTCAGCGCCGCTCTCCCCACCCTCGCTCGCAAACTTATAACGGTATACATAAGCATCGCTCAATTTACTTTGGAGGACCTTCGGCAGAAAAATGTAGTCGAGCTGCTGGGCGATGAGCCCCGTGCGGATAAAGGTAAACTGCGAAAGACGCTCGTGAGCCGGCTTTTCTGCCAGCTCGAGGACATCTTCGAGATCCGTCTCAGCATAAAGAGGCAGGAATTCGTCCGCAGTTCGCAAGCGCCCGGCCTCGCCATTGAAGTCGCCAGCGACGATGATAGGGGCTTTATGTTCAGATTGCAGTTTCTGATAAAGCCTCAGCACAGCTTTAAGCTCAGCTGATCTGCGCACGCGCCCCGCCGGATCAATGCCGACCTGATCGAAGCCGGATTTAAGGTGCACCAAGAGGACTATCAGGAGAGGCTTCGATCCTCGCTTGTCGCGACTGATGATTAGCGCGGGCATATCCCGCGACATCACGCGCTCCTGAGGAAGTCCGAGGGCATGATAGGGGGCCGCTGCTGCTTCGATAGGATAGGCTTCGGGCTCGTCTTCGTGGGGGTAAGTAAAGGGCACCGGCCAATCTCGGTGACTCTCAATACGCGCCTTCCACCCGGCATGAGACTTCAGGAGAAAACCATTCTGTATTCCTCGCTCAGATGCAGCGTCGATGAGGAAGGGCTGGTAGCGGGAATCGAGGAAGAAGGTGGCAAAGAGTTCGAGGGCCTTTTGACCCCCTACCTCCGTGAGACAGACCAGGTCCGGATCAGTCTCAGTAATAATGCTGGAAATCTGGCGAATCTTGCTTAGAGGCTTTAATGGCTCTTTTGACGTAGATAGAAGTTGCCATTCAGTTTCCGTCATTGTGACTAAATCACTCGCTTGAAGAGGATAGTCTGTCGGTAGAAAAAAGTCCTGGAGGTTAAAGACTAAGAGTTTGAACTGCATAGATTACTCCATCGCATGCGATCGCCTCCGAAGCTTATACCCAGCTGGGAGACATAGACAAATATTTGAAAAAGAGGCGCGGAGCAGTGGTTGCAATTTCATCTGCGCTCTTGTAGGCCTGAGGTGGGCTCTCGATCTTCCCCATTCCGTCCATGAGGCAATAAATCACCATGGCTCTTGCAAAGCGAATCCTAAAAATCTTTGGGGCAGTGGTCCTCATTCTCGGTCTCGGCATTTCCGTACTCATCTTCTGGATCAATCACCTCGATTGCTCGCGTTACACGCCGCAACTGAGCGGTCTCCTTGCCAAGTATTCAAGCTGGGAGGCTAAGAAATTCGAAGGCTGTCAGGTTCATGTGGGATTGGTGCCGAGCTTCGTCGCCCAGCGCGTGCAGCTCCAGCAGCGCGATGCAAAATCTCCTATGGAACAGGTAGCTTTCGAACATGCAGAAGTCTCGATGCGCCTCCTGCCTCTCATTTTCCGTCAGCAGTTCGTCATCGAGAAGGCTCGGATGAATGGAGCCCTTTTGGGCATGCGAATTACAGAGCCTACTGAAGAAGTGAGCCCTCGCAGCGTCGATACTCTGCTCAAACTCCTGTCTTCGACCTATGTCCAGGACGCCGAGATTCGTGATGTGAAGCTAGTCTACCGCGGTGAAGATCCAGATAAGCCTTTCATCGCCCGCATCGATGCGATGAGTCTCAAAGCTAAAAGCGAGACCGACCCCCTCTTGATCACGAGTGATGGCGCCGTCATGGATTGGCCTTACACGCTCAAGGGTGAAGCTGGTTCACTCTCGCTTTTTGCTGATAAAAAGACCGATTACCCTATCGAAGCTAAACTCTCGCTGGCCGAACAAGAGCTGCAGGCCAAGGGGAAATTCGATCTGCGCGCCGCAAAAGAATCGATTGATATTACCCTTGCAGGCCCTGGTCTCCAAGCCTTCAGCGCCTTTTCTGAACGCGATCTGAGCCGGGTTCCAGCCTACAAAGCCCAGCTCCATCTTCGCCATCTTGGGCCCGAACAGATTTTTGAATTCTCAAGGATGTCCTTAACCCTCGGTCGCAGCCATGCCTACGGCGAGGCGCGTTTGAGCCTGGACCGCCCGCGGCCCTATCTGAGCGCTCAGTTAGGGGCTTCTCTGATTCGAGCCGAAGATGTTTTGAGCTTTCTGCCACCCGCACCTAGCAAGAAAGAGGAAAAGAAAGCTGAGGAAGCCAAGAAGAATGATCCAGTGTTTTCCCGCGAAAAAATCTCGGCCGAGATGCTGAAGCTCTTCGACGCCAGCGTGAAAGTCGCCGTGGCTGATTACACGGGAACAGCAGCCGGTCAGCTCATCGATGGTGCCAAACTTGAGGCTACTCTGAAAAATGGGCGGCTCGAGCTCAAGCCAGCTAGGATTTCCATGGCTGGGGGAGCGATCGAAGGATCTTTTCTGCTCGACGGGCAGAAGGAGCCCCTGCATATTGCCAGTGAAATCAAAGTCAAGAATCTGGATTTGGAACGTCTCTTTGCACCCTTCGTGACCCGTGTACCGCTCTTCGACCTCAAGCCTTCGGAATTTATCAAAGGACGGATCGCAGGACAGATCGATCTCAAGACGAGCGGACAGAGTCCTCACCAGCTGGCTAGCCACTTAGATGGCAAAATTAATCTGGGCATACAGGAAGGGCAGGTGATGGCGACTGTCGTCGAAGCTTTCGGCTTCGACCTCACTGAAGCCGTGAGCTCTTGGTTCGCCGACAATCCCATGACGGAGCTCGAATGTGCCATCACATCGTTCGAAGCTAAGAATGGACGCTTGCAGAGCCAGGCTTTCTTGATCGGAACGGGAGACACCAATATCGTCGGGAAGGGTTTTGTCGACCTTGGTGCGGAGGATATGGATTTTGTCCTCCAAGCCTATCCCAAAGATTTCAGCATCGGTGCGATTCGCGCGCCGATCTATATCAAAGGTCCTTTCCGCGATATTAATTTGAATCTGGGTAAGAGCTTCTGGGGCAAGGGTGCGGCCGCCGTCGCGCTGGGAGCGCTGGTGGCGCCTCTAGCCGCTGTTATACCGCTCATCGAACTGGGGCAAGAAAAAGAAGGCCGCTGCGCCCAGTATATGGGGCGCATCAGCAGCATAGAGAAGGCTAGTCAGAAGAAGCTTTGACGTTTAGGGAATGCGGTTGATCTTCAGCATGTTGGTCGGCCGCATCTGATTAATGGGGAGACCGGCGGTGATACAGACGACATCTCCCGACTCGACGACTCCGATATCCTTCAAGACTTTCGGCAGATCAGACAAGAGAGTGTCGGCGTTGTAGAAGGAGCTGTTAGGAAGCCCATGCACACCCCAAACGAGCGACAGTCGTCGCGCGACGTCAGGTCTTGGGGTTACGGCGATAATGGGAGTCATCGGCCGCCACTTGGAAATCGTCCGCGCTATCGAACCCGTCAGCGTTAGACAAACTATGGCCTTGGCCTTCAGGGTATCAGCCGCTTCGCAGACCGCAACCGCGATAGATTCATTGGTTTCCCAGTTATCTTCCACATCGCGTAGCTTAGCCATATCCATGCGCGAGGAGCGCTTGAAGGTCCAGGCTTCTACCTGCTCGATAATGGAAGCCATCCGGCGAACACACTCAACCGGGTACCGGCCCGAGGCCGTTTCACCAGAGAGCATCAAACAGTCGGCGCCATCGAGCACGCCGTTGGCCACGTCGGCTACTTCAGCCGCACTCGCGCGCGGGTTGGTGATCATCGACTCGAGCATCTGGGTCGCGATGATAACTGGCTTGCCAGCGCGGGCTGCCGCCGCAATGATTTTCTTTTGCAAGTTGGGAACGCGCTCGACGTTGGCTTCGACGCCGAGGTCACCGCGCGCCACCATCAGAGCATCGGCTGCACGAGCGATTTCGTCGATGAGATCGAGCGCAGGCAGCTTCTCGATTTTCGCCACGACGGGAACATCGGAGCCTAAAGCTTTGATCATCGCCTTGATCT
>JBGSTX010000077.1:0-14371 GCA_041736305.1 Oligoflexus sp.
CTTCCTCTCCCCCTCCCCCACCCCCAAGTCCACAACCAACCCACCCAAACGTCAGTTTTACAAGTCGCAAGTCCCACCAAAACCCGTTAGCTTTGCCGGCGTAACTCAATGCAGGGAAGGAAAGCAGTCGATGAACAGTAACGATCGGATAATCCAGCTGCAGCAGCTGCTCCAGGACGCTAAATTTGACGCCTATGTAGTTCCCAGTGAAGACCCTCATCAGAGTGAGTATGTGGCGCCGACGTGGAAGCGTCGTGAATTCATCAGTGGGTTCACCGGATCTGCGGGTCTTTTTGCCTGTTCGCCTACCGAAGCTGGTTTATGGACTGATGGCCGTTATTTTCTTCAGGCGGAAACCGAGCTTGCGGGTTCAGGAATCAAGCTTTTCCGGCAAGGAAACGCCGGCGTACCAGACTGGAAAGAATGGCTAGTCCAGCAGTGCAAGAACAAGGGCCAAGGGCGAGTGGGGGTTAACCCCAGTCTCTTCGCTGCTGACAAATACCAGGCCTTAGATGAGCATCTCAAAGCAGTGGGAATCACTCTAGTACCTGTCGAAAAAGATTTGATTGATAGGGTTTGGGGTGAGGCGAGGCCTCAGGCTCGTCTTACGCCTCTGCGTCGCCATCCTCAGAGTTTTGCGGGTCGAAGTACCGACGAAAAACTAAAGGATCTTCGTGCCGCGATGAAAGAGGTCGGCGCCCGTTCCATAGTGGTTTCAGCGCTAGATGAGATAGCGTGGCTCTTCAATTTGCGCGGTGACGATGTACCTTACAATCCTGTCTTCTATGCTTTCGCCCTAGTCACCGAAGGGGGAGCGACTCTCTATGTGCACCCGAGCAAGGTTGAGGCGAGCCTCAAGCAAGAAATGGGATCGGCTTTAAAGTTTGCTTCCTACGAAGCCTTCGAGGGCGAACTGTCGCAACTGCGATCGAGCGCCCCTGTCTGGTTGGACCCGGGGACGACCAGCGCAGCTGTGGTAAGACGTCTCAGCGAAAGTGGCGTAGAAATGCTGCGGCAAGCTACTCCACTCCCTGCATGGAAGGCGCGCAAGAACTCCGAGGAACTAAAAGGCATGCGCGCTGCGCATGTCCGTGACGGCGTAGCTGTGGTGAGGTTCTTCGCTTGGCTTGAGCGCGCCCTAGCGGCGGGAGAAAAATGGACGGAAATTACTGCGGCCGATAAGCTGGAAGAATTTCGCGCTCGTGACAAGAGCTTTAAGGGGCTCAGTTTCGCGACCATTGCCGGCTACGGTCCGCATGGAGCCTTGCCTCATTACAGGTCGACTCCAAGCTCAGACGTACAGCTAAGCAGACCAGGCATTTTCTTGGTCGATTCAGGTGCGCAGTATGCTGATGGCACAACCGATATCACTCGAACAGTCGCGTTGGGGACTCCAACAGAGGAGCAAAAGCGGGTTTACACGACAGTCCTTAAAGCCCACCTGCTCCTAGCGCGCACTCTTTTCCCGCGTGGAACCAACGGTTATCAGCTCGATGCGATCGCCCGCCAGCCTCTGTGGGAGCAGCAGCTCGATTTCAAGCACGGAACTGGACATGGTGTTGGCGCTGCGCTCTGCGTTCACGAGGGGCCCTTCAGCGTGTCGCTCAAGAGGAACTTCTTCCCGCTCGAAGCAGGCCACATCCTCTCGAATGAACCTGGCTGCTACCTCGAGGGTTCCTTTGGAGTGAGAATCGAAAACCTTGTGACTGTGGTGGCTCAAGTTGGTGCGGGATCCTTCGGAGAGTTCCTCGGTTTCGAGAACCTCACGCTGTGTCCTTACGATCGAAAACTGATCGACGCAGAGCTCCTCAGTCTTAGCGAAATTCGGCAGATCGATCTCTATCATCAGCAAGTTTCCCAGGCGCTACGGACTTCTTTGCAGGGAGAAGATCTCAGCTTTTTCGACGCAGCTGTGGCTCCTCTACTTGCGTAAAACTTGAACTTTTCGAAGGTGACAAGCCAGGTATTTTACCTCTATCTTAGGGCTACCAATTAGGGGGTCCAGGATGAAAAAAATTATCGCTCTTATCTGCTCACTTTGCTTCGCTTCGGCAGCTTCAGCTAAAGCGCCGGAGCTTAAAATGCCTTCTCTCGATGAACAGTTGGAAATGATCGCACTCTACAAGCTGGCGCAAGACCCTGAGGCACTAGCTCGGAAAGGCCCGCTGTCGGATGCTTGGGATGTCGTGGAAAATATCACAGCTTTCGTCGATGACATCAAAAATGCTTTCCTAGCCACCTATGACACGAATGGCAATGGTTTTATCGATCCAGGCGAAGAATGGGAAAGCTTGCAAAGCAGTGTAAAAGATATCATCGTCTTGGTCGCCGATATCAATTATGACGGAAAGGTTGAAGCCCAGGAACTAGCAGCGGTAGCCCAGCAGTTCCTGGGTGCACTGAATATACAAGTCCAGGATGCGGTTTGCACCCAGGTCATTGTTGATGCCGAGAAATCCGGCATTTTTCTGAATCTTCGTCCCGTTCTCAAGCACCTCTACAAAAAGTGCACAACTTTCCCTGCTTGAGTAGCTCAAGCTGGGGTTGATCTTAAGGGGTGTATACACCCCGGCTTCTGCAAGCATAGCTGATTTATATCTGCTACCGTGGCTATACTAGCCTTCAACTTGCTCAAATCTCTCTCTTCCTTTGCCTCCAAGAAATCTTAACTCGCCTCGACGATCAAATATTTTGCAATTGACTAAGCGCTTCTTAGCTTTCACGCTAAACTGTTTTTCCTAAGAAGAAAGCAGTATATATTTACGACGAGAAAGTTCGTAGACAAACCCTATCAGGATCCATTTGCGATATGTCATCGACGGGTGAGCAAGAAAATCTAGGTAAGTGGACCGATCCAAAAAGCCCTGGGTTGATTGGAAATTATTCCGATCCAGATGTCGGAACTCCTAGTTTAAAAAGCGCTTTCGAACTTTTTCTCGGTACGTTCGACCAAGCTGCCGTCGGTATCTTGCATATCCTTAACGATGGTCGCATATCGATTCAGAATCAATGCGCAAGGCGCATCTTGGGTTATTCGCTCGAGGGGCTGACGCAGCAATATTTCCAGGATCTCCTTCATCCCGAAGATAAACGCCTAGCTATCGAGCAGCAGGCACTTCTCGACGCGCAAAAAATTGATCGCTTCTCACTTGAATGCCGCATCAGGCATAGAGACGGACATTTGGTTTGGAATCATGTGACGGTAGCCCAACAGCGCGATGTGGAGGGCTGTCCTTCCCATCTTATTGTGACGCTTCAGGATATCAGCGAACGTAAGATTGCTGAGGAAAAATATCGAAAAGCTAAGCAAGAGCTTCACATAAATTTGGCACAGCTTGAGGCGATCATAGGTCATTTGCCACAGGGAGTCCTCATATACGATTCCTTTGGCGAACTTCACCGAGCCAATCCAGCCGCAGTGAAGATGGGAGCTCAGCATTTGCTGCTTCCTGCCGCGAATCCGGCTGCCTCTCAGCTCATCATGCGCGACGGAGAAGGCGAAGAGCTTCAGCCGGGAGCTTGGCCTCTAGAGAGGGCGCTGCAAGGCCTGCCGGTCGACGATTTGATCTATGAAAGCAGCGAAAAGTCCAAACCCCATGTATCCTTATGGCACTGCATCAACGCTGTTGCGGTGCATAGTAAGGATGGCGAGCTCCTGCTCATCATCGTCACGGTTCATGATATCAGCGTGCAAAAAAGAGTGGAGTTAGCCCTGCGAGAAAGCGAGCGTGGCTACAGGCAGCTCGCTGATTCTATGCCCCATATAGTCTGGGTTACCGACGCGGAAGGCCAGCCGAATTTCTTCAATAAACGTTGGTACGAGTTTACAGCCGTCAGGGACATCAATGAGTGCAACTTTGATCTATGGATCAATCTTGTCCATCCTGAAGACCTTAGGCTCATCGATCAAAGGTTCAAAGCCTGCCTGAAGACAGGTGAGACGCTCGAGATAGAGATTCGGATCAAAAATAGGCTTACCGCGAGTTACGAATGGTATCTGGTAAAATCGGCACCGGCTAGAAATAGCGAAGGAGAGATCACGCATTGGTATGGGACCTCGACTAGCATCCAGCACCAAAAAATGGTCGAGGACAAACTTCGACGGGCAGACAGAGCCAAGGATGAATTTTTTGCCGTTCTTTCCCACGAGTTACGTTCCCCTCTCAATGTCATTCTCGGTTATACCGATCTACTCAAACGTTCCAAACTTTCTCACGTTAGCATGAGCGAGGCGATCGAATCTATCGAGCGCAACGCCAAAGCCCAAGCTCAGCTGGTGGGCGATTTGCTGGACGTCAGTACAATTATCGGTGGTCATTTCAATGTCGTTAAAGAACGCTTCGATCCCTCAGGTCTCCTGCAGGATGCTATCGAATCGGTGAAATTTGCAGCTGCTGCGAAAAATGTGGAGCTGGATTTTCACCTCGATCGCTCGGTGAAGTATCTGGACGGCGACGCGAATCGTATTCGGCAGATCCTCTGGAACTTGCTCTCGAACGCCATAAAATTTACCCCAGAGAATGGCCAAGTGTCATTGCATGTAGCAGCTGTGGGAGAGTGGTACGAGATGCGGGTTCGCGATAGCGGTATCCGTCTGTCGGCAGAATCTCTCTTGCATGTTTTCGATCGTTTTTGGCAAGAGAATGCGATCAGCTCACAAAAACAATTTGGTCTAGGTCTCGGTCTCTCCATAGTGAGGCACTTGACTGAGGCTCACGGTGGCAAAGTCTGGGCGGAGAGTGAAGGGCAGGGTAAGGGTTCGGTGTTTATCGTCCGCCTCCCCCTCAGCACCAAGCACATGCTGGAAACGCCGCCTGCCCCTCGGTCCCAGGTGCAGGTTGCTACTGAAATGCCTCAGGGTAAAGAGCTGAATGGCCGCAAAATACTGGTTGTAGACGATCAGGAAGATTCTACCAGACTCGCAATGCGGATTCTCACCGGTGTGGGAGCCGAAGTTCAATGTGCTTTGTCAGGAGCCGAAGCGCTGCGCTTTCTAAAAGAGCAAAGTTTCGATCTCGTCATCAGCGATATAGCTATGCCCGAGATGGATGGTCTTGACCTTATGCGTTCGCTGCGAAGCTGGGAGGCAGAGAAGCAGCGTGTGCCGATACCTGCCATCGCGCTGGCGACCTACGCCGGTGAATTCAGCTACCTGGAAGCCAACGAGGTCGGTTTTCAAAGACATTTTGTCAAACCGATCTCTCCGAAAGTTCTCATCAACGAAGTGCTCAAGGTCCTCTGTGAAACTTCAGGACAGGTTCGACCTACTTCGCTGGCCGCTATAGAGCGCTTTTTCTAGACTCTTAAGAGCTGGTGAGCTTTCTCGGCCAAACCTTGAATAACCGCATGGAAGGGCATATGCTGCTGCAGTTTTTCAGCACCCAAGCGCTGTGCAAGTGCGGCTTGCAAGCTTTCGAGGCGCGCGGTACCGCCGGTGCAGCAGACGACATCGATATCTTGATACTTCAATCCAGCCTGGGCGAGAGTCCCGTCGAGAGCACCCACGATGGCCTCGACTAAGGGGCGCGAGAAATCCTGGAATCCCTGGCGAGCCAGGGGCAGTACCATGGCGATACCCGGGTAATCGTAGTTTATAGTGCTCGGGTCGCTGGTCGAGAGGCCTTTTTTGCCTTCTTCGATCTGCTGAAAAAGGTGATAACCCTGACGTTCTTCAAGGAGTATGTTCAGCCGTTCGAGAATCTTGGCGTCGTCCGGTCCGAGGCTCCACTGTTCGAGTTGACGAAAAAATTCGCGGTAGTCCTGTTTGCCTAGCAGCAACAAGTCCGCCGGGGAGCACATTTTTCGGATCAAGGCTTTTGGGAGATGCATCACGTTCGAACCGAAGGGGACTTTATAGGCGATCTTCGAGCCAAAGTAGGGGGCCACGACATGTTCCATAATGCTGCCATCGAAGGCGTCCCCCGCGATCGAGATACCACCGAGACCCAAGACATCTTCGGCTCCAAAACCTTCGGGACGCATGCGGACCACTGTGAAATCACTGGTTCCACCACCGAAGTCGGCGATGAGGACAGTGCGCGGTTGGGTCAGCTCTTTGGCAAAGTGGTGGGCGGCAGCCACTGGTTCAGGACAGAAGACAATTTCCTGAAATCCGGCTATCTGCGCCGCTTTCTCAAGACGCCGCAGCGATTCTTCGTGCTGCAGCCGATCCGGCGAGAATAGAGCTGGATGGCCTAGTACGAGATTCTTAAGCTCGCAGGCAAGAATAGTTTCCGCTCGTTCGCGCATCACCCGCAGGAGACGCGCGAGCAAATCTTCTAGAGAGAAATAAGCACCGTGGACCTGGGTGCCAGAGAAGCTGGGATCGGGCAAAAACTTTTTGAGAGAACGAAAAATGCGACCTTCTGCACCTTGATCATAGTAGTGCGAAATAGCTTCCTGCCCGAATTGCCATTCATGCCGGGTGGGCGAGTAGAGTACGCTGCGAAGGATGGTCGGATCAGGGTTAGTCGGATCGATCGCCAGAGGGGGTAGAACTTGTTCCGAGGTCGCAGCCGCGACAAGCGAATTCGAAGTGCCAAAATCAATAGCTAACCAGGTATCCATAACGACCTCATCAGGTGTCCATTCACGACATCATTATACTTAAGTTCAATGGCCTTCTCACAAATACTTATGGGTTAGCTGTCTTCGTCTAGCTAAGGTCTAAAAGCTAATCCATAAGGCTAAGAGGAACTTGGATTAAGGCATATTAAAGCTTCAACTATGTAAGATCCCTTGACCTCTCAAAGATTGACTGCTACCACTCCAAAAGTCCTTCTGCCTCGAAGCTCTTGCAATGAAGTAATCTCGGCGCTATTCGTCAGGAAAAAATCTGCATTTACTTTGCGTAAACAGGATTTTTCACCGACGACGGCCCAGGACTCTCCGCTTGCATGGAGAAGGTTGGACTCGAAATCAGTGAGGCGCTTCTATACTACGAAGGCGAGAGCAAGTAAGCATGGAAAGTATCGTCCAGCTGCGCGGCATCACAAAGACTTACTCACAGGGTTCCTGGCTACAAGGGCGGCAGGATTTCCTGGCTTTGGAAAATATCAATCTTGACATTCAGCGAGGCCAAATTCTCGGAATCTTGGGCGAATCAGGCAGCGGCAAGAGCACGCTGGCCAGGATTCTCACCCGTATTGAGCGCCCTGACAAAGGCACTTTGACCCTCGATGGGCAAGCTCTCGTTGGATCGGGACAGACGCAGGCAGAGCGCCTCGCCTACGGGGCCCGCGTGCAGATGATCTTTCAGGATCCCTTTGCCTCGCTTAATCCGGTACACACCGTTTCTTACCATATCGAGCGTCCCCTGCGCCTGCATCAAGAGCGATTGGGGCTCCACCCTCGCGATATCCAGTCGAAGATCTTGGAAGTTATGGAAGACGTGGGTCTCAGACCGGCCCAGGCCTATCTGCTCAAATATCCTTTTGAGCTATCCGGTGGGCAGCGGCAGCGGGTGGCGATTGCGCGAGCGCTGGCTGCGAAGCCCGACCTGCTGATCGCCGATGAGCCGACCTCTATGCTCGACGTTTCGATCCGCATGGACATCCTCAATCTCATCCGCAAGCTTCGCGATTCGCGAGGTCTCTCTATCGTCCTCATCACGCACGATCTTCCAAGTGCTTGGTATCTTACTGATCGCGTAGCCGTAGTTTATGCAGGTCAGGTGCTGGAAATCGGGTCTACCCAGGAGATACTGGCTGAGCCTGCTCATCCCTACACGCGACTTCTACTCAAGGTCTCCCAGCAGAAAATACTGCGTAAGCAAAAATCCCGCGACGAAAGTCAGGTAGCGGCGCAAGTTCGCCAATTGTCTGGCTGCCTTTTTGCCCCTCGCTGTCCCCTTGCGCAGCCAAAATGTTCAGAGAGCCGGCCCGAGCTACTGAGTTTGGGCAGCGATCGCATGGCCCGCTGTTTCTTTCCTTTTCAAGATCACATCAAGGAGCGTTGCGATGCCTAAAAAAATGTTTCCTTCCGACTTTGTTTGGGGCACAGCGAGTTCGTCCTATCAAATCGAAGGCACGGAAGCCGGTGACGGTCGCGGTCCTTCGATTTGGGATGAGTTCTGTCGCGAGCCTGGCAAGATCGCCGACGGCAGCGATGGCAACATCGCCTGTGAGCACTACAAGCGCTGGCCTCAGGATATCGCCCTGATGGCCGAACTCGGCGCTAAGGCCTATCGCTTTTCAATTGCCTGGCCGCGTATTTTTCCTAGTGGGCGGGGGCACCTCAATGAAAAGGGCATGGATTTCTACAAGCAGTTGGTCGACGGGCTTCTTGAGAAGGGAATTAAACCTTGGGCAACCCTTTACCATTGGGACCTGCCGGCTGCGCTCGAACATAAGGGAGGCTGGCGTAATCGCGATACAGCCTACGCTTTTGCCGACTATACTGAAGCTGTCGTCCACAGACTGAAGGATCGCGTCGGTCATTGGATAACCCACAATGAACCCTGGTGCGTAGCCGTCTTAGGGCATCGTACCGGCGAACATGCGCCTGGTCTGCAGGAGCCCCTGGCAGCGATTCAAACTGCCCACCACGTGCTCCTTTCCCATGGCTTGGCCATGCCGCGCATTCGTTCTTTAGCACCCCGGGCCACAGCCGGTATCACCCTCAATCTCAATCCAGCCTATCCCGCAAATCCGGAACGCGAGCAAGATCTCGAAGCTACGCGCTGGTTCGATGGCGACTTCAATCGCTGGTACCTCGATCCGATCTTTCGGGGCAGTTATCCCGAAGATATGATGCGCGACTATGAAAAGCAGAAATATATCGATAGCAAAGGCTGGGCTTTCATCCAAGACGACGATCTCAAAACGATCGCGCAGCCAATTGATTTTCTAGGCGTAAACTACTATTCCCGTGCGGTACTCGGAGATCGCGGGCCCGAGGAAGTTGCGGCGCAAAAGGATCCTCTGCGCTACACGGCGATGGGCTGGGAGATTTATCCCGAAGGGCTCAAAGACCTTCTCGTTCGGCTGCACAAGGAATATCCGGCCAAGGCCTACTATATTACAGAAAACGGTGCTGCATATACCGACCGTATCGACCCGGACGGCGAGGTGAGGGACCCTCATCGCGTTCGCTACTATGCGCGACACGCCGAACAGATGAGCAAGATCTGCGATCTGGGTATCCCGCTCAAGGGTTATTTCGCCTGGTCGATCCTTGATAATTTTGAATGGGCGCACGGTTATGCCAAGCGCTTTGGGCTCGTTTATCTCGATTATCCGACCCAGCGACGGATACCCAAATCCAGCTTTAAGTGGTTGAAGCAGACGATCGCTTCGAATCAGCTTATCGACGTTCTCTGAAGCACTGAAGGAAAATTCATGTTCATAAAGTTCTGGCGTACGCTGGGTTTGCTCGCCTGGCTGGCAGGAGTGGGCGCGTGCCAACCGAAAGCTCCCAGCTCGCGCGACTACCTTGTGATCTCGACCGAACCGGCCACGGCCTGGATTCGCAATTTCAATCCCTTTACAGCCTCAACCGGTGGCGGACGCTGGTCGACGATCGCCGCCATGTTCGAACCGCTGATGATCTACAATCGGATGCAGGGCAAGTTCGTACCCTGGTTGGCTACCGAGCAGCGCTGGGAAGATGCGGAGCATCGCCGTCTTATCTTCAGCCTGAGACCTAGCGTCCGCTGGTCAGACGGGCAAGCGCTGAAGGCTGAGGATGTGGTCTTCACCTTCCAACTTCTGAAGAAGTTTCCTGCTCTCGATACCAACGGGGTCTGGTCTTTTCTCGAAGGCGTCGAACTCGCAGCCCCCACCGAGGTGCGCTTTCGCTTTCAGAAGCCATTCGCACCAGGTCTCGTCTATATTGCTCAGCAATTCATAGTGCCTCAACATAAGTGGCAGGATGTGCAGGACCCAGTGAGCTATGCGAATGAGCAACCGGTTGCCACGGGACCTTACACCGAGCTCAATCTCTTTGAAAATCAGGTCTACGAGCTCGGTCGCAATCCCTATTACTGGCAGAAGGATAAGGCTCAGGTCAAAGCCCTCCGTTTTCCTGCCTTTCCGAGCAATGAGCAGGTCATGCTCAATCTCTTGAAAGGTAAGATCGATTTAGCCGCCAATTTTATACCGGCTGTAGATAGAGTCTACGTCGCAAAAAACCCTGAAAATCACCACTATTGGTTTCCGCTAGTCGGGAATATGGTTTTTCTCTATCTGAACAACGCGCAGCCTCCTTTTGATCAAGAAGAGGTGCGTAAGGCTGTCAGTCGTGGCATCGATCGTCAGAAGATCGTCAAGGTTGCGATGTTCAATTACACGGAGCCGGCGCATCCCAGTGGGATGACGCGGGCCTTCGAGAAATGGCGTCTGCCTGTCGAACAGCCGGAAGGTGAATGGGTGCGTTTCCAGCCAGAAAAGGCTGCTGCGGATCTCGATCGGCTCGGCTTTAAGCGCGGTGCGGATGGCATGCGCCGCTTACCTGACGGCAAAATTTGGTCGCTCGATATCGCTGTCGTTACCGGTTGGTCGGACTGGGTGCGAGCCGCTCAAATCATGTCGAAGAATCTGCAGACGCTTGGCATCGATGCCAGAATGCGGACCTATGATTTCGGCGCTTATTTCAGTCAGCTGCAGAGGGGCGAATTCCAAGCCGCCATTTCCTGGTCCACCGATACGGTGGAACCCTATGAGTTTTATCGTTGGCTCATGGCAGGCACGACCAAACAAGCCGTTGGCACCTCATCTCCCAGCAACTGGCAGCGTTTCGCCGATCCTGTCGTTGACGCCAAGCTGGCTGCGTTGGCCTCGTCTTTTGACGAAGGCGAGCAGCGCAAACTTATCGCGGATCTCCAAATCCTCTTTATGCAGCATGCTCCCGCCATACCGCTCTTCCCGAATCCAGCCTGGGGCACTGCCAATACCGAGCACTTTGTAAATTATCCGAGTCCGGCTGAACCTTATGCGGTACTATCGCCCAACTATCGGCCTGAAATTCTCCAAGTGCTGACCGAACTGCGCCCTAAAACGCAGCAGGAGAAGAAGAAGCTATGATAAAAATCTTGCAAAGGCTGGTTTTTTACGTCGTCGCCATCTTTCTGGCTCTCTGCATTAATTTCTTAATCCCCAGGCTGATGCCTGGCGATCCTATGAATATGATTTTTGCGCGTTTCCAGGGCCAAATGAGTCCTGAAGCGATCGCTGGCTTGCGTCAGGCCATGGGCTTCACGGATGCTTCCATGGCGTCGCAGTTCTTGCACTACTTCACCAGTATTCTCCAGGGGAATTTCGGAGTGTCTACCAGTCTCTTCCCGGCGCGCGTCGGCGATGTCATCTGGCAGTCGCTCGGATGGACCGTTCTGCTGGCTGGAGTTTCGCTGCTGGTCAGTTTCAGCTGCGGAACAGTGCTCGGGGCTTTGGCGGCCTGGCGGCGCGGCTCCTGGATCGATCGGGTGCTGACGCCAGCTTTGATCTTCATAGGCTCTTTTCCCTATTTTTGGTTGGCTATGCTGCTCGTGTATATTTTCGCCTATTTGGTCGAGTGGTTTCCTATCGGCCACGCTTATTCGGATGGCAGCAAACCGGCTTGGACCTTCGCTTTCTTCGTCGACGTCATGCGACACCTCTTCTTGCCAGCCCTTTCCATAGTTCTGGCCACGATAGGCGGTTGGATCCTCAGCATGCGCAACGCGATGGTATCCGTGCTCGGCAGCGAGTTCATCAATCTAGCCCACTGCAAAGGTTTGAGTGACAGAGTCGTGCTCGTGCGTTATGCGATGCGCAACGCTCTGCTGCCGAATATCACAGGTCTAGGAATGGCCGTAGGCTACGTCCTCGCCGGCTCGATGCTAACCGAGATAGTCTTTTCCTATCCGGGGCAAGGCTATCTCCTCGTGCAAGCGGTTCGCAACCAAGACTACCCGCTGATGCAGGGCCTCTTTTTTTGCATCACGCTGGCTGTTCTCTTGGCAAACTGGATGGTCGACCTCGCTTATTACTGGCTAGACCCAAGAACTCGGGGGCAAAATATATGACTCTCTTGCGAACTCTCGTCCGCCAGTCGCCCTTCCATCGAGCGATGCGTGATTATCCCGCATCGTTACTTGGTCTAGCTTGCCTCCTCCTCCTCGGATTAGGTTCAGTGCTCCTTCTGCCTTTTATCGGGGATCCCAGGGATTTTATCGCCGAACCGCTCCTCGGTCCTTCGACAGTTTACTGGTTCGGGACCAATGGCCAAGGGCAGGACGTGTGGCGGCAGACCGTCGCCGGTACCGCTTCGTCGCTGGGTCTGGCTTTTGCAACCGGCATGAGCATGACGGTTATCGGAGCTCTCATCGGTCTTATCGCTGGTTATACCGGATCCTGGATCGACAAAATACTTTCCTACGCGACCAATATCGCCCTCGTGATTCCTGGCCTGCCGCTAGCCATTGTCCTAGCAGCTTTTCTGCCCTCAGGTCCTTGGAGTCTCTATATTGTTTTAGTCGTTACCGGCTGGGCATGGACTGCGCGAGTTTTTCGCGGATTGGCCCTCTCGCTCCGCAGTAAAGACTTTGTTCTAGCCGCGGCGCTCGCGGGTGAATCGCGGCTCCGCATCGTTTCCTTTGAGCTGCTGCCGAACCTCCTGGCTTCCTTTGCCTCCAGCGCGATCGGCGCTACCATTTACGCGATTGGAGCTCAGGTCGGTCTGGAGTTTCTCGGTCTCGGCGATATGAACCGCGTGAGCTGGGGTACCAATCTCTATTGGGCTAGCAACGATGCAGCGCTCCTGACTGGATCCTGGTGGATTTTTGTTCCGACCGGACTCTGTATTGCCCTTGCCTGCAGCGCACTGACCTTGGTTTCCTATGCTGTAGATGCTGTCAACAACCCGAGTTTGCGGGCCGAGCAGGTTCTCAATAAACGCCTCCGTGATCCGCTGCGTCGCGCTATCGGAGTCACACCTCTCGCCAAGGAGATTCGTCATGCTCTCAACGCCTAATCTACTCGAGATCCGTGATCTTTCTGTTGCCTTTGCTGCTGTGGAAGGGCCCGATCTCCTAGTCCTCGACCAGGTGAGTCTCGAGCTCAAAGCTGGTGGCATCATGGGTTTGGTGGGTGAATCAGGTTGCGGAAAGTCGACTCTTTGCCGAGCGATACTGAAGACCTTGCGCGCACCGGCTTATATCGCCGGCGGCCACGTGAGCTGGCAGGGTGAGAGTTTGCTCGACCGACCCCCTCCGGTACTCAATCAGCTGCGCTGGCGGGACATCTCTATGGTCGTCCAGAGTGCGCTCGACTCGCTCAATCCCGTGGTCAATATTGAAGCCCAGCTCCTGGATACTATGCGCGCCCACGGATATCGAAACGCCGAAGCCAATCGCGAGCGGCTAGCGGAGCTGATCGCTTTGGTCGGTCTCGAGCAACGTCATCTCAAGGCTTACCCTCATGAACTTTCGGGGGGTATGCGGCAGCGTGTAGTGATAGCCATGGCCTTGGCTCTGAATCCGAAGCTTCTGATAATGGATGAACCGACCACAGCCCTCGATGTCGTCACCCAGGCAGAAATTCTTGGTCATATTCTCGATCTACAGGAGAAGCTTGGATTTGCGATCCTTCTCGTCACCCATGATCTGCCTCTCGCCCTCGAGTTTTGTCACGAGATCTCGGTCATGTATGCTGGCAGGATAGTTGAAAGAGGCAAGGTAGGGCCTCTCCAGCAGAACCCTCAGCATCCTTATACGGCCGGGCTGCTGCATTCTTTTCCACAGCCGGGATCGAAGGCGCAGGTGATGCGTGGCGTTCCGGGTGATCCAGCCAGCTTCAGTTCATTGCCTTCGGGCTGCGCTTTTCACCCGCGCTGCACCCAAGCGGTAGGGGTCTGCCCGGAGCTGGTACCAAAGCTTGAGCAGAAGGGATCAACGACAGTAGCTTGCCACAATCCTCTGCAGGCCAGCAGGGCCGAGATCGGACCGACTAGCGAGAGTCCTAAGTTCATGCCTAACAAAAAACTGCAGTCTCTTTCGAGCGATCTTCGAGCCGTTCAGAACTGAAAAAAGCGTTTTTTTAAGTCCATAGAACACTTGTGAAAAATTTCTCGGCGAAAGTTTGCTGGCAGTTCGCATCAAATCCTTTCTAAATCGAATATTCTAAAAATTACCGAAACTTATTCATTGTGAGGGCCCCTTGGACCCTCCTCAAAAAATTACTTCCTCTCAAGCCGGCATAGAGGCTGACGAAAGACGGCCTATGTTAAGTTTTTCCAAAATCTGCCGATAAGAAAAATAAGCCTTTATAAATATTCTTGGAGGGAAGAATGAAAATTGTATCACTGCGTATTTCTATGGTTGCAATGCTCCTGCTGGTGTCGGTGCCAAGTTTCATCGCTTGTTCAACCGCGACCCCAGCTACTACTAGTGAAGAAG
>JBGSTX010000095.1:0-41559 GCA_041736305.1 Oligoflexus sp.
CGAGTAGAAAGCTGATGAGGCGGCGGACATAAGTCATTTGCTTCTGGTTCCTCTCACAAAGAAAACGGCCCGGTAAGAGTCTACCCGGGCCGTCTTATGGGAGCTAGAGGAGCTTTTGCTAAGCCCCCTCGGTACCCCTCGTTACTTACTTATTGTCGTCGGTCTGGGCTTGGTCACGGGCAGCCTTGGCTTTCGCAAAAGCATCGGCCAATCCAGTCTTAGGCTCAGCTACCTGGCTAATGTAGTGCTTCAGTTCATCGCCTTGAAGCTGCTTCGTGAAAGCCTTGCGCGAAAGGGAGAACTTACGTTCTTCGCTGTCGCTGGAGAGAACCACGAACTCAACCGTATCGCCTTCTTTGACTGCGTCTTCGACTTTGCTCACGTTGTCATCAGCCAACTCGCTGATGTGGATCATGCCTTCAACACCCGGCGCGATCTCAACGAAAGCTCCGAAGTCGACGATCTTAGTAACCTTGCCGGTACCTTTGGTTCCAGGCGGTAGATCGCGAGCGGCTTTGAGCCATGGGTCTTCGCCGAGCTGCTTGATGCCGAGCGAGAAACGCTCGTTTTCAGCATCGATTTGCAGAATCTTGGCTTCGACTTCATCACCCTTTTTGAAGAGGTCACCAGGATGATTGATGCGCTCTGTCCAAGAAATATCGGAGATGTGAATCAGGCCGTCGATGCCGTCTTCAATGCCCACGAAGATACCGAAGTCGGTGATGTTCCGGATTTTACCGCGGATGATATCGCCTTCTTGATATTTCTCACGAACGATATCCCAAGGATTCGGTTCGATTTGCTTCATACCGAGGCTGATGCGACGGTTTTCAGTATCGATGGCTAGGATAACCACTTCTACCTCATCACCGACCTGAACTACCTTCGATGGATGCTTAATGCGCTTCGACCAAGACATTTCACTGATGTGAATGAGGCCTTCGACGCCTTGTTCCATCTCGACGAAAGCACCGTAGTCAGTAAGACTTACAACAGTGCCCTTGACGCGTGCGCTGACTTGGTAGCGTTCGCCAACAGTCAACCAAGGATCGTTCTGAAGTTGTTTGTAGCCGAGAGATACACGTTGACGTGCTTCGTCGTAGCTAAGAACTTTGACTTCAATTTCTTGACCCACTTCAAACATCTGTGAAGGATGGTTGATGCGACCCCAAGACATATCTGTAATGTGAAGAAGGCCGTCAATTCCGCCGAGGTCGATAAATGCACCGTAATCGGTGATGTTCTTAACGATACCTTTGAGGACTGCCGACTCTTTAAGATGCGAGAGAGTTTCGCTGCGCAGCTTCTCGCGATCTTGTTCCAAAAGGACGCGGCGGCTGAGGACGATATTGCCGCGTTTCTTGTTGAACTTGATAATCTTAAACGCCAGTTTGGCGCCAATAAGCTTGTCGAGGTTGCGTACGGGACGCAGATCAACCTGCGAACCGGGAAGGAATGCTTTCACGCCGATATCAACCGACAAACCACCCTTGACGCGAGCAATCACACGACCTTCGACGATTTCGCTCTTCTCATATGCGTCGGAGATTCGATCCCAGGCCCTGAACATCTCGGCGCGCTCACGACTCAGTACCATCTCGCCATCGTTATCTTCGAAGGAGTCGAGATAGACTTCGACGACGTCACCCTCTGACACAGTCAGAGTTCCGTCAGGCTGCAGGAATTCAGACTTCGGGATCTCGCCTTCGGATTTGTGACCGATATCGACGATAACAGAATCATCGGTGAAGCGGACGACGCGACCGCGAACGATCGAACCTTCCTTGACCTCTGCATTTTCAGCTTGATTGAGCAGAGAAGCAAATTCTTGATTTTCACTCGATTGATCGTCAAAACCGGTATCTTCATCCTCCCAGCGGATGCTGCCGATACCTGCAAGTTTGGAATCTTGTAATTGCATAAATATGGTTAACTCCTAGTACTGTCCGCCCATCGGACATATTTTTTGACTCAGAGCTTGAATCGTTATCACGAGGGTCTATAAAAGTCAATTAAAGCGCGCTAAGATAGATGACGATCAGGCTGCACTGATCCGCCTTCACACAGGATAACGATTCGATGATAATCACTCGAGGTCTGCAAAAATTTGCGCCCCGCGCACTTTGCTTCGTTAGCCTATGTCAAACAGCTTGGGCAAAAGATGAAGCCCCGCAAAGTCCTGCGCCAGAAGCCCCTCCGGTATGCACACCAAGTACCGAAAGCGTAGCTGATATCCCACGCTCCGATGTCTACAAGGGCCTACCGTTTCAAGCTGGCGAAGAGTCCCGCTACATTCTCAAATACGGAGCTATTCGCGTCCATGTCGGCTATGGAACTCTGAAGGTCCAACCGCCGACCAAGTACTCGGTTGCATTGGTGCAGAAAGACGGCAAGGTTGCCGAGGAAAGTCGTTGGCATCGTGTGTTCAGCGCTGAGGCCTTTACCGGCGACTGGTATAAGCTGATCTTTGCCGCTCAAGACAAGCTCCAGTCCGTCTCGCGTCCTTGGGATTTTGGAGTCACCAAGTTCTACATTAGCCAAGACGAAGAGAAGCCCTTCGTCCGCAAATTTAAGGCTGAAAAATGGCTCGACTTTAACCACGCCACTTGCAACGTGCATGAGCGAACTGTCGATCATAAGAAAAATAAAGAGTCGAACGGCGATCATTTTCTACAAGCAGGTGCCGTCGATGCTCTGGGCGCGTTTTATCGCCTGCGGACTTTCAAGTTTGAACTCAACAAGACTGAACGCTTTCTCGTTTATACTTCGGAGAAAAACTGGTGGTTGGAGGCGACGCCTGTCGAAATCGAGTCGATCAAAACTCCCTTCGGCACGCATAAAGCCTTTAAATTAGCGGTGAAGAGCTACCTTGGCAAGGAACTGCAGCAGCGGGGAAAGCTATTTATCTGGATAGCTAGCGAGCACCCTAATCGTCCGATGCTGCGCGTCGAGGGCGAGGTGACCTTCGGGTCGATCTATCTCGAGATCGACCGCTACACACCTGGGACGACGCTATAGTTTTAGAGACCCGAATCGGCGAGGGATTCGATGGCTTTCTTCTGCTCCTGCGAGAGAGTCTTTGGAATATCGAGGTCGACCACCGCGAAGAGATCGCCGCGCTGATCTTGGGCATCGGCAAAACCGAGTCCCTTCAACCTTATTTTGGTGCCGGCTTTGACTCCGGCTGGGATTTTGATTTTCCGCAGGCCTTCGGGGGTCTCGATCTCTTTGCTGCTGCCGAGGAAAGCTTCTGAGATTTTTAAAGGCAGCTTCACTTCGATGTGATCGTCGACGCGCTTAAACTCCGGATGCTCGGCAACCTGCACAACTATGAAGAGATCGCCCGCAGGGCCACCCATACGGGAAGGTGCGCCGCGCCCACTGATGCGCAGTCGGGCTCCGGAGCGAACTCCCTTCGGGATACGAACCGTCAACTCCCGCTCGGTTCCATCGCTGAGGGAGAAATTAATGCGTCTTTCGGTTCCGTTGTAAGCATCCATAAAACCGATACTGAGGGGATACTCAACGTCCTGACCTTTCATCGGTCCCTGCTGCGCACTGCCGCCAGGACGAACACCGCCGAAACCCCCTCCGAAAATGCTCGAGAAAAAGCTGCCGCGTCCGCCGAGACCCAACTCGTCGAAGATGGAGGCAAAATCGGTATTCCGGAAAATGTCCTCGCTACTATACTGCTGATGGAAACGTGCATCACCGACAGTATCATACTGACGTTTTTTCTGTGCGTCGGAAAGTACCGCATAGGCTTCGTTAATCTCCTTGAACTTCTCTTCAGCTTCTTTATTGCCCTGATTCCGGTCAGGGTGAAACTGCATAGCTAGTTTTCGGTAAGCCTTTTTTATGTCAGACTCGCTCGCTGTCTTTTCGACGCCAAGAATTTGGTAGTAATTTTGCAAAGTTATAACCCCACGCCTAAATCCTGACGGTTCCTTCTATAAAGTGTGACCTCTACGCGGAAAGTCAAGGGACCGGCTTTATGTTAGTATATTGAGCATACGGCTCGATGTTTAATTCACGCTGGATTGGTATGAATCGCATTCCTTTCCTTGTCAAACTCCGCGGCTACTGGATGATCGCTGGCCTCCTGCTGGTTTCAGGGCCACTCTTCTACGTGCTCTATCATCATCTCTACCAGCGCGGACAGCAAGCGGAAGCGCGGCTCATACTCACCTACCTGCATACCCTGCAAAAGGTTTATAAGCAGGAGAGTGGATCTTTCGCTTACTTTCCATCGTACGGTGCCCCACAAAGAGGGCAGGATTTCTGCGAACAACCCTTCGGAGCTGCTCAACTTGGGTTCGCCATTCATGCCTGTCACCAGGCAGGAGCCTTGCCTCCACGCTACACCTATCAGAGCTTAGAGATTAAGGAGGAGAGCAGGGGGCGCATTGGTCCAAGCTACAAGCTCGAAGCACGGGGGGGAAGCGACAGCCAGAGGAGAAGCCTCGTTTGCTTCAAAGCCAATGGTGAGGAGCTTTGGGTCAGTTCTACAATTCAAGAACTTGAGCCTATCGAATCATGTTGGTAGCCCTCCGCTCTTTTCTAAGGGCCGAAAATCCCTCTTAACTCCTAGACATTTATCCCGATAGGTTCTCCGGCGCGTTTTATGCGCAGGATTGAGCATGAATACTGTTGATCGAACACAGCCTAAACCACCCTCGAGTCTAGCATTTTTGGCTAGCGTTCTTGCCGTGCATTCGCTCTGTACCGTATTCTGGATCTACATCACACAATCACTCATTATCCAGGTCCTGGGATTGATCTGTAGCTTCGTCGCCCTGATCTGGGGAAGCATCATCTGGTGGGATAGACGAGTCGGCATAGCAGCGCGCGCAGTCGGCATCCGTCCCACAAGTTCGACCATGCTTACCGGGAATCTACAAGGTTTCATCGCCGAACATCTTAAATTCGCCGTACTCACCATCTGGAGCGACCTCGGCTTCCAGCTTGAGACCCAGGTCTGGCCGAAGAGCTTCGGCGAGTTGAGCGAGACTAGCGGCGAGGATTTTGTACGCTGGCTAGGGCGCTTTCTACGAGTCAATCTCGAAGAGCAGGCTGCAATCCGCTTTCAACTCCAGCATGCCTTTGGCATGAACAAGATTCAGTGGAGTATCTGTGAGATGAACCTGCCGCGTGAAGCGACGCTGAAAATTCACGCCCACGCCTACGTCCGCCTCAGCTATGTCCCTTACTTTATCAAGGATAAGCTCGAAACCGTTCATATTATCATCCAGGAAATAACGGAAATAAAAGAGCGGGAAGAGCAGGCTCAAACGCAGCGCCGGGAAATGGAAAAGTTCTTTGCCCTCATTCAGGTTTCGGACTCTCTCTTTGAACTCTTTATGAGCGAAACGCGCAAGCTCTTCGATGATATTAAAAAAGATTTGAAGCTCCTACGGGAAAATAAGGCCAACAGCTACCAGGAAGTAGCGGCCAGGATTTTCCGCGCCGTACACACCATCAAAGCCAATGCCCGACTCTTCAAACTCAACTCTATAGAGGAAGTGGCTCACCAGGTCGAGACTTTTCTCGATGAGCTGAAAAGTGGTGTAAGGCTCTACGCTCCAGAGACTCTTGGCGAACTCACCCAGCAGATCATTGCCATCAGCGAAGAGGTCTATTCCTATGCGAGCCTGCGGAAAGAAATTCTGAATACGGCGGATCGTAACTCAGGCTTTAACTTTAAGTATCGCATCCAGTGGATTCGCTCGCTCATGAAGCAGTTTGCCTCGGTGTTGAGGGACCCGAAATTCGAGCAGCGGCATCTTCAGTTGATTCAGAAAGAATTCAGCCGCGCCCTCTCCAGCTTCGACAAGGCTTCCCTCAAGGAATACATTCGAGGCTATAATCAGATGATTCGCGATGTCGCGATGCAGCTCGGGAAGGAAGTCAATGACCTTCAAGCCGACATAGCCTACCACAGTTTCGATAGCGCGACCTTAGCTCGCATCAACGATATTCTTCTGCACTGCATGCGCAATGCGATCGACCATGGGATTGAGCGACCTGACGAACGGGTCAAGGCTGGCAAGCCCCGAGCTGGGCAAATAACACTGCGAACTTACGAGAAAGATGGTCTCGTCAGGGTCGAAGTCGCCGATGACGGGCGCGGCATCGACGTTGAGAAGATCAATGCCAAGGCGGTCGAACTCGGACTGATCAAAGCAGAAGCAGTCGGAAGAACGACCGAAGCAGAAAGTCTATCTTTTCTCTTTCACCCAGGGGTGTCCACAGCCACGAGCGTCACTGAAATATCTGGCCGCGGACTTGGGATGGACGTTGTCCGTGACTATGTGCAGGGCTTGAACGGTCAGCTCGGAGTCGAATTCGTCAAAGGCCAAAGCACTTCGATTTCGATATGGATACCGGCTACGACGGAGGAAATCATAGCGCCCTTGGCTATTCATGAAATCACGCTAATCCTCCAGGATCTTTGCAGCACACAGCCCTATATGAATCAAGTGGATCTCACTTTTACAGACATCGAACATTCGCCGGTCTTCATCGATCGCAGCAGTCTCTGTGAGGTACTGAAGTTAATTCTCGGTGAACTGCGCCAGCGCATTCCAGACGAACTGAAGGTAGACGTTCGCGTGAGCGAGCATATGGGACGGCGGCGGGTCGACAGCTACAACTTCTACCGCCTTCAGATTGGATCGACAAATATCGAAGGACCTTGGAATTCAGTAGACGAAGAGAGCGGGTCGGTTATTGCTGCGGCCGCTCAGCTCATTCGCAGAAATGGTGGCTCTCTCATTATGAAGAATCCCTATTTTCTTGAGCTCAATATTCCTTCGAATCTTCCTGTTCGTTACAACCAGTATTCCTTCAAGATTATAATCATGACGGAAAGACTGAATCATCTTAATCGTCAGATAGAAAACTTCTTCCGCGATGTCATGGCTAACTGGAACTACGAAGTCTATCGCTATCCATTCGGCGAAAGTTTGCCAGAAGAAGTCAAAGGCAGCCCTTGCTTGATCCTATTAGACAGTGCCCTGATGAAGAAATATGTGCATCTGCGGAGCGAAAACGATCGCAAAACAGATGGCGTGGTGCTCTTTCCCGAAGAAGAACTCGATTTTGATGCACTCAACAGTTCGGCGATTCTCCCTGAAAATATTCTCTTCGTGCCGCCTTCATTCGATGAAAAACACTTTCATACATGTCTTGCTGGCGTCATTTTTCGGCGCTTTTTGAAGGAGATGGTGCGAGAGTCGAGCGAAGAAGAAGCGCAACGCCCTCTTTCCGCAGCGTCTTGAACTCTGCAGCCAAAAAGCAGCTTTTATCTTTCCGAAATTGCTCTGGCTGGCCAGCCGACTATCTTGAGGCCCAAGTAGTGCATTACCTTTGATAAGGATAGACACCCATGGCCCACTTCGCGAACGGCTGCATGCTAGCCCTAAGTCTCACGTCATCAGTGGCCTTTGCCGACTTCCTTCCACCCAATGATCTCGCAAAAGAAGACGGTTTGCTACGAGCTGGATCAACCACCGAAGCCGACTTCAATGAAGTCATCGATGCTGCAGAAGCCTATTACAAGCCACTGATTTCTTCTCGCTATAAAGCTAAGCTAGTAGTCAATCGTCTCTGGAAGAATTCTACTGTAAACGCAGCAGCCATGCGATCTGGCTCTGAGTGGCGGGTGGAAATGTATGGAGGACTCGCGCGTCGACCAGAAATCAGCAAAGACGGTTTCGGCTTAGTTCTTTGCCATGAGATCGGGCATCATCTGGCTGGTTATCCTTACGTTCCAGGAGGTGGCCTCGCCATTTTTGGAAATCGCAACTGGGCTGCTAACGAAGGGCAGTCCGATTACTTTGCCTCGCAGGCTTGCGCTCGCCAGCTCTGGAAGGATGACAGTGCTTTGAATGCAAGCTACCGAGCAGAGGTCGCTACTTTACCAAAGGCGGCATGTGATCAAGTATGGAATAGCACTGCGGATCAGAACCTCTGCTACCGTGTGATGACAGCCGCTGAAGGTTTAGCTGCATTTTCATCGTCAACAGCGAACAAGCGCGCCGACTGGAACACGCCTAGCACGAAAGTCGTGTTCAAGACTGAAAACTCCCATCCGGATGGACAATGTCGTCTCGATACCTACGCTGCTGGCGCACTCTGTGAGCGTGCATTTGATGACGATCTGATTCCCGGAGTTAACCTCGGCAGAGATCGCAATAGCCCCGATGCAGAAAAAGAAGCAAGTCGCAGTAGCTGTATGCGCTATGAAAATTTCACAGTCGGCCTGAGACCTTCATGCTGGTTTAAATCTCTCATTGATAGCTAATTTTCCTAGTGAGCCTTGGGCCAGATAATTCTTTTTGATTGCATGAGATCGCAAACAAAAACAGTAGCTATTGGCCCAGCGCCCTATCAAAAATCTGTAGCCATTGACATGCCGTAGCTTGGGCTTTTCTCGGGCGTCACAATCACGCTGAAACGCTTTTTGTTCTTTTTCTTGTCCTCGCGCGTAAAGCTTTCGCTCCGCGAACGGCCGCCCTTTGCCCTGCCTCTGCGGTCTCTTCTGATGAGGTCGATGGAAGATGTTTTGAAGGGATCATATATCGCATCAACCACACCTAGAGCATAGATACCCATAAACGCGACGAGATACATTTGTGCAGCGTTGCGGGCTTCGCGGGCAGCCTTTTCGTTTTGGTCCATATACATGAGCAGAGTCGTATTGCCACTCATCCCTTGAGGAGCAGTTGCCTTCATTACTGAATCCGCATCCGCATTCGTTTCTTTAATCTCTGAAATGCGCGAGTAATAGAGGAGGAGAAGGGAGCCTTGGGTGGCTGCCAAGCCTGTTCCTAACCAGGTCTTCTTTTCCAGGAACTGCCCCGTTCCAAAGGGAAGATAGTACATATAATCGGAGCGCCGAGCGGCCGCTTTCGATTCGAAGCGAGGCATCTCAGATGCTTCAGATCGAGCGAGACGAGCCCTAGAACGTTTACTTGAGCCTTCCTCACCGAAATCCAAACTGTCTCTATCGGCTCTAGCGATACTTGCCAAGCCCCAAGACAGTAGGCACAAAATCGTGACTGCTAGTCGCATATTTAGCTCCAGGTAGGAATCGATTTTTTTTCTTATCGGCCACAAGTTTTTAAAACTTTACCAAAAAAGAGAAATTGTTGAATCGGGGCCGCAAGTTCGAAATCATCGCGAATGAGGTGCAGCCTGTCTGGGTTTATTCAGCTGCAAGGAATTTGCTAAGAATATGATTCCTATAGATAATCACTCTGCTTTAAGAAAAAATTAAAGTTTCGACAGCCTTTTGCCGATAGGACTAGGCGGACTAAAACGTCCGTTCTTCCTCCTCTTGATAAAAGGTTGTAGTTGTGTGGAATTACCTGAAGCTGTTGTCCTCCTGTATTCCTGCAGTCTTAGTTCTTAATCTTCAAGCTTGCTCGAAATCAGATTCAAGTACCTCATCTGAAGATTTCTTTTCTCCTCCAGTAGAAACTAAAGTCATTGCCATGTTTGGTGGATTTGGCAGCTGCCTCGATGGAATGGGCCGCTGGTTAGGACCAAAAGATCAAGTGCTAGCCAACGTTTTTAGGCCTGCTAAGGAGATGGGCGATGCCGTCAATGCAGAACAAAACCGGAAAACCCCCTATCTTATGAGTTGCTATGAGCGGACCAGGTTTCTGCGCTATGTTTTGGCTCCCGACGGGGACGACGGAGAAGTGTCGGTCAAAACCGGAACGGTAGAAGACATGGCTAACGATTTCAACGAGACCCTTGGCGCCTTAGAAAATCCAGCAAACATCGTTCTGGTGGGGCATTCTTGGGGCGGCTGGACTTCGATGAAGATGGCATCTCTCATCGACCCCTCTCATAAGATTTCCGCGCAGGTTACTCTCGATCCCATCGATCGCGAACAGTGCGGCCCTATACAGGTTACAGCGTCCTTAACAGGTTGGGGTGGACTGGACTGCCGGCGAGCGCCCTTGCCTATGACAGCTGCAGAACGGACAGGGACCTGGCTTAACTACTACCAAACTAAATTCTTCGCTCTACACTCAGGGCCCATAGAGAGTGCTTCGACAAATGTGGAAAAGCATTTTAACCTCAGAACCAACGACCTTGGCCATCACAATATGTTTTTGCGCGACCCAGAAGTCATAGATTCAGTTGTTAATCTGGTCCAAGGCGAAAACACAAATGTAGAGAAGCCCATGTCGCCTGATTTGCAAGATGAGCCTGCTGATTCGGATGTCGCTAACAGTACCGATGCGGATGCGGATGCCGACGAAAACACGGGCCTCGCAGGCAGCGCTAGTAGTTCCGAAGATACGAGTCTGCTACCCTTTATCAGTATTCGGATATTCTGGTAAGCGAAGCTGGACTCTCTTATTTGACAGTTCCATCAGCAGCCTGTATGGGTGATTGGACTGCATCAGTAAGAGGGTCTTATGCCGACATCTAAAGGTCAACGCGCTCTGCGAAACTGGTTATTCTTCAGCGCCTTTTTGGTCTTCTCTATTGTGGCGGTTGGGGGGCTCACGCGCCTCACACGCTCAGGACTTTCCATCGTTGAATGGAAGCCAATTTCTGGAATTTTACCGCCGCTCACTGAGGAGCATTGGCAGGCAGAATTCGATAAGTATAAGCAATTCCCGGAGTACAAGCAGGTCAATCACCAGATGGACCTGGACGAATTCAAATACATCTATGCCTGGGAATACCTTCATCGACTTCTTGGCCGCCTCATTGGCGTTGTGTTTGCCATCCCTCTGCTGGTATTTGCGTTGCGTCGCGAGCTTCATGGGTCCCTGAGCTGGAAACTGCCGCTGGCCTTATTGCTGGGAGGCCTACAAGGCCTACTTGGCTGGTATATGGTTAAAAGTGGTCTGGTCAATATGCCGCGCGTTAGTCATTATCGACTTGCTGCTCACCTCTCCCTAGCCCTCTTTATTATGTCTTATCTTTTCTGGATCGCTATCGAGCTAAAGAATCTGTCCTTAAAGCCTTTGGCTCCCTCCCCTTCCTTTGCAGGCTGGCCGAATCTTCCGCTTTGGACACGGCTTTTTCTTGCTCTCATTTCAATCCAAATATTTTATGGCGCCCTCACCGCAGGACTTCATGCCGGGCATATGTACAACACATTTCCCCTGATGAACGGACAGCTTATTCCACAGGGCATTGGCTCCATGGGGCTCTTGAGAGATTTTTTTGAAAGTCCTGTCACAGTCCAATTCGTGCATCGTTGTCTGGGCTGGCTTACCTTTTTTAGCGCTCTGGGGCTCGGGTTTGTAGGCTGGCGCGGCGAAGGTTTGGGCGAAAAACTCCGTACGAACCTGAAGCTTATCGGGGGCATGGCCAGTCTGCAATTCACCCTCGGAGTCTTAACTCTCTTGTATGCTGTGCCGGTCAGTCTCGGATCCTTGCATCAGATTGGGGCTTGCGTCTTACTTCTGCTGAGTGTTTATGCAGTCCAACTCACTCGACGGAAAAAAGTTGTGCGAGAGAAAGCGCGAGGGAATATGTTTCCGGTCGATCAAGCCCAGCGAATTTGAGAAACGGAATCGCCTACACGCGTCACCTCACAGTGAACGCCATAAAGCCGATATAGATTTTCTTCGGTCAAAACTTCAGACGGCTTACCCCAGCCCGAGTTACGGCCGACTTGCAAGCTGAGTATTCGATCGCAGTAGCGAGCCGCTAAGTTGAGATCATGCAATACGGTGACTTTCGTCAGAGGGAGAGCCTGCAGCTTTTTCATTATTTCGAGCTGAAAGTAGATATCCAAATGATTCGTCAATTCATCCAGGAGAAGGATCTTTGGCTTTTGCAGAAGACTCTGCACGAGCAGGACGCGTTGACGTTCTCCACCCGATAGTTCAGCCAGTGGCGAGGATTGACGGTTCTCTAATTGAAATTCTTTGCAGAGTGCAGCGCATTCCTCTTGCCATACGCCCTGATCATAGACACCCTCGAGTGGGTGAAAAGCGAGTTCTAGGAAGGAGCTAACGCGAAAGCCCGGCATCGGCGAGGCTTCTTGCTGGATATAGGCCATGATGCGTGCGCGTTGAAGGGCGGACAGCTGGTCCAGCCTCTGTCCCTCGATCCGAATGGAGCCTTGCTTCGGCTTGAGAAATCCGACCAGCGCTTGTAGTAGAGTCGACTTGCCACTCCCGTTGGGTCCAACTATACCAAGCCATTCGCCTGGCCGAACGTCGAAACTCAAGTCTGCTAGCAGCGCCTTCCCTCGCAAAGAAACACCCAGATCTTCGACCTGCAAAGCGAAATCATCATTCATTTGAACTCCGCATAAGCCAGAGGAAAATAGGTGAGCCGAGCAGAGCTGTGATAATTCCGATGGGAATTTCCTGTGGACTGAAAAAACTCCTCGCAAGAGCGTCAGCCGCTATCATAAAGCTCGCTCCTCCCAAGAGACAACCCGGAATGAGTAATCTATAGTCATTGCCTAGCAGCAGACGAAGGACATGCGGAACCATAAGACCCACAAAACCTATCGAACCGGTGACAGAAACGAGAACCGCGGTTAGAGCCGCGGATACTAAGAAAACATTGCGGCGAAATCTCTGTAAATCAAGACCTAGCGAAAATGCCTTAAGTTCACTGAGACAAGCTATATTCAACTTGGTTCTGGAGCGGAAGAGAAAAGAAAAGCCAGCGAGGAGGGCAAGAGATGGAACGAGAAGATCGGAGGATTCTACTGAGCCTAGACTGCCCATGGTCCAAAACATAACGTTCTGCACTTCGCCCTTGCGGGCCGCTGTAAAAATGACGACTTGAGTGAGAGCCTCCAGGCAAAACGAAATCGCCAGTCCGCTAAAGATGAGTCGGGTCGACGAAAAAATTTGGCTACGGCGCGAGAAAAAATAGATGAGTCCGGACGCCAGAGAGGCCCCAAAGAAGGCGAAAATTTGGAGAGATAAGCCTCCGAAAAGAGACAGGCCGCTGACGAGAACTAGAACAGCACCTAAGGATGCACCCGATGAAACGCCGAGCAGCCAGGGATCGGCCATAGGGTTTCTTACCAGAGCTTGAATGGCAGCACCGACTAAGGAAAGACCTGCTCCGCTTAGAGCTGCCATTAGAACCCTAGGAAGCCTGATCGACCAGAGGATGAGGTCTTTGTTCAGGAGCTCTTCAGAGAGCGGAGGTCCGTAACCTAAACGATGCCTAAGCAAGTCTATTAGTTCAGTAAATCTCAGGTCGCTCGAACCGCTAGCTAAGCCCAGAATAAACATTGCGAAGAGAAGAAGGGTCCCTCCGCCCCAGAGAAAGCTAACCGTTCTCATCCGTTTACGTGCTCTGGAAACGCTCTAGAAAGCGCCTCAAATAGCTTTTCAGTCGACTCTATCGTTCGAACGCCAGGGGTCATTGCAGCATAAGGTAGGACCAGGAAACGACCTTTATCAATCGCCGGAATGCCGCTATCCTTGAACTTTTTTGCCAAGAATGCGCGTTTTTGTTCAGCACTCTTTGCACCGTAGTCGACGATGATAATAAATTCTGGCTGACGCCTGAAAATATCTTCCCAGCTGACTCCCGTCCAATTTGTCGCGAGATCGTCAAAGATGTTTTTGGACCCTAAAGCTTCGATCATAGCCGTCGGAATACCGTATTTTCCGGCCGTGAATGGACTTGCTTCGCCACTATCGTAGACAAATATCCGACGACTCTTCAGAGCCATAGCCTGAACTTTGGAACGGAGAGCCTCTGTCCGCTTCTCATAATCGGCGATGAGGGCTTCTGCGCGCGCTTCGACCCTAAAAATGCGCCCGATAGTTCTAATATCAGTGTAGATGTCGTCAAAGCCAATAGGAGGCCGGCTGCGGACGCGGATACAGGATTCGTTCAAGGAATAAGTGGCAACACCGAACTTGCGTAAACGGGCTGGTGTTAGACCTGAGCCTTCAGAAAATCCGTATTGCCAGCCTGCAAATACAAAATCTGGGCGCAAGGCTATCAGACTTTCAAGGTTTGGATAGGGTCCTTTAAGGAGACGAACATGCGCAAGGTCTTTACTGAGCTCGGGTAGAAGGCTGCTGTGATCATCGATCCCAGCTATGCCGACGAGGCTGGAGCTAAGTCCGAGAGCGAGCATGATCTCAGTGGTGTTGGTATCGATGCTGATCGCTCGCTTGGGGTGCTCGGAAATTTCCTCTTTTTCGCCGCAGCTCTCATAAACGAGCGGCCTGCTGGCGGCTGCTTCAGCTCGAAGCGAAGAGAAAATTAAGTAAAAGAAGAAGAGTCTGAGTCCTTGCATTACTGCGACTCCTCAAGAGCAAAAAGTTTGGTAAGCCTCTAAAAAAGCTCCCACGGGCGGGAGCTAGCACAGGCACTCAACGATTAATTAGCGGTCTGAGCTTCAACAAAAACACTGCTCGGTAAATCGACGCCTTTGACAAAGATCTCTAGTTTCCAAGCGTTCTGGTCGGCGCTCTTGAAGTCAGCAGGAGGCGTGAAGTCTAGACCACCCAGCATCGTGCATTCGGGAGAGATTTGTTTCACTTTCAAATCTTTCATCGGGAAGTGACTGGCTTCATCAGAAGACTCAACCCACTTGAATTCAAGGCGTTCAATATCGACCGGTCGGTCTCCACAGATGACCAGCTGCTCTGTATCAGTGCGAACAGCCCCGTAGTTTTGCAGCAAAAAGGATACGCGGCCCGAGTGAGCTCCGCAGCTCATAAATCCTTCGGGACCAAAAGAGCACTCTGCATGGTGGGCAGAAGCTACTGAAGCGCTGATCAATCCAAGGGCGAATACGGCTGATTTAAACATGTAAAATCTCCTTGATTCAGGTGAGGTGAGAAACTGCATATGAGATGGTTCGCCAAAAGCTCAGCGAGACCTATACTGCGGATGCCTGAAAGAGCAGCAGAGTATGGAGCGATAAACAAGTTTTTGCTGCGAATAGCTGGAACTGATTGCAGCTCGGGGCGGGCGAGGAGCGCGCGCCGCTTGCGGTTGCCATCACCAAATCCATAGTCGACGATAATGATAAGTTCAGGAGCCGCCTCAGCGACCTCCTGCCAACTTATGGTTCCCCAGTTGCTCGGAAGATTCTTGGCGATATTGCGAGCGCCGGCGGCGCGGATAACCTCGCTCATGGCGGCTGGTCCCCCGGCTGTGACGGCTTCATTCGCCCCGCTATCATAGACGAAGACCGATGGAGCTTTGGGACGACCATGAGCGGCCACGTCGGCTTGAATCCGCTTAAGACGCGTGCGAAGAGCTTGACTGAGGATAAGGCCGGCCTCTTCCTTGCCTCCTATACGAGCTATCGTTTCGATATCGATCAGAGTTGAGGCGAAAGGAGGAGAATCTTGGGTGGGTGCAATGTTGCAGGTCTCACGGAGTATATAGGAAGCTATACCTTGCGCGGCCAAAGCCTCAGGAGTGATCGGACTTTTTTTGAAAAATCCTGCATTCCAGCCTGCGATCATAAAATCTGCGCGGCTTTTTTGAATGACGGAGAGACTTGGGTAGACCGGATAAAGTTGGGGTAGACTTAAAAAGGCTTCGCGATATTCGGACAGAATCAATTCGGTATCGGATACGGCGGCAGTACCAACCATTTGATCGCTTAGGCCAAGTGCTAGAGCGATCTCTACGGAATTAATATCGACTGGAAGGATGCGCTGAGGTAGCGAATCTAAAACTATGCTTTGTGTACAGTTATTGTAGTTCAGTGGCTGACTCTGCCCACTATTCGAAAAAGTCAGAGAAAAAACTATAAGCATGGTGTACCGCAGCATAGACTCTCCGAGTCTGGTCGAGCTCGACGCAGCTGCATGCACGCGGAGATCCGACCAGCTAATAACGCGTAGCTGTAGGGAAGAGATTTGGGTCTGGCTTGGATTTACACGAGAGACTTTAACAGCCCTCGGAAAAACCCTCACAGTAGCGCGCCTGCGTCGGAATCACACCGACTTCCAAGAAGAATTAACTTCTACTCTCTTCAGAGCTTGTTGGTAGACTCTATGCCGATCACTGTCAAGTCCCATCAAACGGCTCAGTCAGCCTTGTAGTTCGTCCATCTGGAGGCTAGGCTTTCGACCCAAAGTTCGCCGCGTCGCCGCATAAGCTGTTAGGAGACAGACTAAAAGCAGCAGACTCGCCAATGCCGTGGGAAGGAGGAGAGAAGGAACCCAAAGGCCCTTGAAAACGACTTTAGAAATGATGAAGCTCGCGAGCAGACCAAGCACTGAGCCCAAAATCGCTGTCGCTAATCCAAGTAGGCCAAACTCCTTTAAATTGGCCCGCATAATCAGCTTGAGGTCGGCGCCGAGGACTTTCAAGAGATTATGATCCCAACGGCGGAATATGCTTTGCTGGTGAGCGATCGAGAACACTACTATATTGCCGGTCAGAACTGTTAACCATCCCATCACCACGAGCACCAGGGCCATCTGCTCGACTAGAGCCGTAATCTTGGCGACCAGTTTACTGACATCGATAATCGATACGTTAGGGAACTGCGAAACGATCTTTTTTTGCAAGAGAGCGCGCTCTTGGTCTTTGACTTCGGGCATGGTGAGGAGAAAGGTCTTAGGCGCATCATCGATTGCCCCAGGCTGCATGAGAATGAAGAAGTTGGGCTGGAAAGTATTCCACTTTACACGCCTTAGACTTGTGACGCGACCTTCGATGGGCAGACCCTGCACGTCGAAACTCAGTTGATCACCCAGCTCGAATCCCATGCGCTCGGCGTAACGTTCTTCTATCGAAAGCTCGGCGATTGCGTTCCCATCACCTGCAAATGGTTTTTGAAAGAATTGTCCCTCGGTGATACTTTCAGCTTGGGCCAAATCGGAGCGATAGGATAGGTTTACGCCCCGGTTGCGGAATCGCTGCTGCTCTTCTTCCTCGCGAGTTTCAGGACCTCCTCCTTCCTCGCTGTCTTTTCCAGATCTTTGATAGGGCTGACCGTTGACCTTCGTGAGACGAGCCATGATCATCGGCGATACCGAGTTCGGCTTAATCCCTTCATTCGTTAGGAGAGACTGGATGCCCTCTACCTGGTCTTCCTGTATATCGAAGAGAAAGAGACTCGGGAGGCCATCGCCCTCGGGCCTCTGCAGCTCGGACTGAATACTGTGCTGAATCTGTGGAATAAGATTAATTAAGGTAGCCCCTACTCCAAGGGCGACAAAGGCGCTGATAGTATGGCTGCGATGGGCGTGAAGATAGGTGATAGCGAGACGGGTGCTGAGCGTCTTACCGGCTTTAATCCTGCTGAGAAACTTGAGAAGAAGGAGGGCAAAAACTACAAAAATGCACAGTACGATAGCGAGTATTCCAACAAATAGACTGCCGACTCGCCAGGAATGAGCCTGCCAAACAGCAAGTCCATAAAATCCAACTAGGGCCGGAAGATAGGCGACCCACGATCCAGGATGAGCTTCGTGCGCTAGTCCACCTGCACCCTCTTGGAAGAGGGTCGAGGGTTTGAGGAGGCGTACGCGAGCTAGGAGGGGCAGGCAGACGAGCGCCGCACCGACCGTCCCCATCAAGAGAGATAGGGCGTAGCTTGGCCAGCTCAAAGCTGGGCTGATAGCCACAGGCGTTAGATTTTGCAGGAGTTTGGCGCCTAGAGGCATGAGGCCCATGCTCAGTAGACTCGCGAGAATCGCGCTGAAAAGTCCGAGGGCAAGCACCTGCATCAGATAGAGTAGGCTCGCTCGCTCGTGAGTAAGCCCAAGGCTAACCAGCGTTGCGATCGATTTTTGGCGTTGGTCGAGGTGGACGCGGAAGAGATAGGAGGCTCCGATAGCTGCCAGCGCCATCGCTACGAGCGATACAAGGCCCAGATAATCACTGAGGTAGCCCAGCATCCGGCCATTATCTTGACCTGCTTCGGTGTAGCTCTTGATCCGGACGCCGGGATCCTTGAGATCTTTATTAATAAGCGTCTGCAGCTCCTTGCTGTCGGCATCTGGCGGAAGCTTAAAAAGTTTCGAACGCCACGCTGTGCTCCCGAATTGCACAAGATCTGACTCAAGCAGCTTGTCCTGCCCGATATAGACCCGAGGTGCCATGGAAGTCCCAACCATAGAGGCAGCGCTGTCATCGACGATGACGTCGGCGATGATAAAATCCTTTTTACCGATGCGCAGGGCCTCCCCTACCTTGGTGTCGAGCTGAATCAGGAGTTCAGGGGCGACCCAAACTTCAGCTGTGCGAAGCAGAGGAAGAGCCGAGCTCCCGCGATGAACTCCGGCATTTTCGAGCTGAATTTGGCCATAGAATGGATAGCCTTCGCTCACACCCTTCAGTTCCACAAGGGCCGAACTCTGCGCACTAGCGACCATCGAGTAGAGGGTGAGCATGTCCTGGGTTTCAGTGCCTGGAGGGAGGCGACTGGCGACCGCGCTCAGATCTTCGTTGCCAAAGGGCTTGCGCGAAGAAAGAGCGAGATCAGCGGCCATCATCTGTCGCGCCGAATCCTGCAGGCGATCGGAGAAACTTCGCTTCAATGAGTCCAGAGCTATAAAGCCCAAGAGCCCTAAGCTAAGATTGAGAATAAAAAGGAGGCAAAATCGGGGGCTATGACGCAGTTCACGCCAGGCATAACGAATAAGCAAGGGTTCTCCTTCGCCTCAATCAATAAAGTCTGCTTTTAATTATTCGACCCGACCAATCCCTGCTGCAGTACCAGCTGACGATGGCAGCGTTTGGCCAGTTCACGATCGTGCGTCACGAGTAGGAGAGTCATGCCTCTTTGTTGAACAGCTTCAAAAAGCAGATTCATGACTTTTTCGCCAGTCGCGGCATCGAGGTTTCCACTCGGTTCATCGGCGAGGAGTAGCGCCGGCTTAACCACAAAAGCTCGTGCGATGGCTACCCGCTGACACTCACCGCCGCTCAACTGCGAGGGGACATGATCTTCCCTATGGCTAAGGCCCACCGCATGGAGCGCATCGCGAGCTAGTTCGCGGGCGTTTGAGACCCCGGCGATATCCAGAGGTAAAAGCACGTTTTCGAGAGCCGACAGACTCTGCATCAGGTGAAACTGCTGAAAAATAATTCCGATCGACTGACCCCTGAAACGGGTAAGCTCAGCCTGGGTCATCGCCTGCAGGCTCTTATCGCGAAGCCGAATCTCCCCTTCAGACGGCTGATCGAGTCCGGCCAGCAGGGAAAGGAGCGTAGATTTTCCCGAACCTGACTGACCGACGATGGCCAAAGTCTCGCCGGCGAGTACTTCGAAGTTGAGGTTCTGTAGGACTTTTATCGTACTGTCGCCTTGCCGGAAATACTTCGATAAAGCACGAACACTGACCAGCGGGCTCATAATAGCTCCTTGACCTTGGGATAGATGAGGTCCAAGACCTTATCATAGCCCTTTTCGTTGGGGTGAATGCCGTCAGCTTGGTTGAGAGCTGGATCCCCTGCCACTCCTTCGAGGAAAAACGGAACAAATTTCAGCTCGTAGGTCTTGGCTAGCTTTTCGAAGCTGCTCGCAAAATCCTTTGGAAACTTGTCGCCGTAGTTAGGGGGAGCGCGCATGCCGAGGAGGAGGACCTTGATCCCACTACCCTTGAGCTGATCCATGACAGCCGCCATGTTCTTGTAGGAAGCTGCCGGATCAATCCCGCGCAAACCATCGTTCGCGCCTAACGCGTAGATCACTATATCGGGCTTTTGTCGCTTGAGTTGAAACTTGATCGCCGAAACACCGAAAGCGGTCGTCGCACCGCTTGAACCGGCATTCACTACCTTCACTTCAGGAAACCCTGTGCTGCGGAGCTTATTTTCCAGGAGCACCGGCCAGGTCTTCTCAGGCGCTACCCCCAAGCCAAAGGTAAGGGAATCTCCTAAAGAAAGAATGACGGGTTTGGCCTCCGCTAAAAGCGAAAAGAGCGAGAAAAACAAAGCGATCAGAACACGGTATATACGCATAAATCACCTTTTGACCTCAGGCCTGGCCCTCGTTATTATCCCCTACGATCGAGCGGCCGCCAATGCTTCTAGAAACAAGAACGACACCTGAAGGGAACGCGAGATGGATTTTTTCAACTATCGCCAAGGGGAAGCCTACTGCGAGGATCTGGCGCTCGAACATATCGCCAAAGAGGTGGGGACCCCTTGTTATGTTTATTCCTTAGCCACTCTGCGCCGTCACGCTCGTCGCCTGCAGGAAGCCTTCGCGAGCTATCCAACCTTGCCTTGCTTTGCCGTTAAAGCCAATAGCAACCTTTCTGTGCTGCGGGAAATTTTCAGTCTCGGTTACGGAGCCGACATCGTTTCGCTCGGCGAACTGGAACGAGCGATCCGGGCCGACGTAGATCCGGAACGGGTTGTTTATTCGGGTGTTGGTAAACGGGTCGACGAAATCGAAGCGGCGCTCGCTCGCGGGATTTTCTCATTCAATGTCGAGTCCATGGGCGAGCTCGAGCAAATTGCTGCTGTTTCTAGGCGGAAAGGAGCTGTGGCTCGCATCGCTCTGCGCGTCAACCCCAATATTGACGCCAAGACCAATCCTAAGATTACGACGGGACTTTTCTCTACTAAATTTGGGCTGGTCGAAAGTCAGGCCCTGGCGATGGCCGAACGAATCAAGAGTCTACCTTCACTCAAGTTAGTAGGAGTCGGTTGTCACATAGGAAGCCAGATACTCGAAATCCAGCCCCTGGCAGAAGCGGCAAAGATTCTAGCCGCCTTCGCCGAGAAATTGCGGGCCCAGGGCCACCAGCTGGAATGTATCGACATGGGCGGCGGGCTCGGTATTCGCTACAAAAACGAAGAGCCCCCTGAGCCCGAGCTCTATGCTAAGGCTTTGATCGACGCAGTCCGGCCCACCGGACTGAAGCTTCTCATCGAACCAGGTCGGGTTCTTGTGGGTAATATGGGCATCCTTTTGACACGTGTTATTGCCAGAAAGCAGACTCCCGAAAAATCCTTCCTCATCGTCGATGGGGCTATGAATGATTTGATTCGTCCATCGATGTACGATTCCTTTCATGAGATTCGTGCGGTTCGTGAGTCGGCAAAGGAAGCCAATCGACTCATGGATGTAGTGGGGCCGGTTTGCGAAACGGGTGATTTTTTTGGCAAAGACCGTTTGCTGCCTGAGAGCTTGGACGAAGGCGACCTCGTCTACCTGCGCAGTGCTGGGGCCTACGGTTCAGCGATGGCTTCCAATTATAACAGCCGCCCTCGGGCTCCAGAGATACTGGTGGATGGAACGCAGTTCCGTGTCGTCCGCCAGCGCGAAAAATTAGAGGATCTCTGGCGTCTCGAGCTTTAAAAATTCAACGAAAAGGGCAGGAGATGGAATTTAAAGCCTATCGGATTAAAGAAGAAGGTTTGGGCAAGGGGCAGCTTACTACGCTCCGAAAAGAAGATCTCACAGCGGGATCGGTCACGATCGAAGCGCACTACTCGAGCCTCAACTATAAAGATGCGCTCGCCATAAGCGGAGTGGGCAAGATCCTCAAGCGCTTTCCTCTTAATCCCGGCATTGATGTAGCAGGAACTGTTATCGAGTCGATTGACGATCGCTTTCAGGTCGGCGATTCGGTGCTCGTCACAGGCTGCAATCTCGGCGAAGCCGTCGATGGTGGTTTCTCTGAGGTGCTGCGCGTAGACGGCAACATGATCGTAGCTCTTCCGAAGGGCTTGAGCCTTCGGGAAAGCATGATCTATGGTACGGCCGGTTTCACGGCTGCTCTCTGTATGCATAGAATGCTGGTCAACGATCAAAGCCCAGCCAAGGGCCCCATCGTAGTTACTGGTGCTTCGGGCGGCGTGGGCTCATTTGCGGTGGCTATGCTCAGTAAGCTGGGTTTTGAAGTCATTGCGGTCAGTGGTAAAGAAGAAGTCGCCAATCGATTGAAAAGTTTAGGCGCGCATAAAGTCGTCTCCCCCGACGAGCTGCAGCTCGGTCAGGAGGCTCTCGGCAAAGTTCGCTTCGGGGGTGCTATCGACAACGTGGGAGGAACCCTGCTTGAGGGAATTCTGAAGCATGTCGAGCTCTGGGGCAATGTAGCGAGCGTTGGTCTTGCCGGAGGCCAGAGCTTCCATTCGAGCGTCATGCCTTTTATCCTGCGCGGTGTCAGCCTACTCGGCATCAGCTCGAACAACTGTCCCATGCCGCTGCGACGCGAAATATGGAAGCGCCTCGCCGGCGATCTGCGGCCCCCGGAACTGGAGACTTTCGTTCAGGGCGAACTGAAGCTCGCCGATCTCGCCGCAAGTGCGCAGGCGATGCTCGGCCGTAAAACGATAGGCCGACACATCGTTAAGATCAAACACTGAGACTCTTTGAAACCACCTCGAAAACATCGCGTGAAAGGGGCTTCTGATTCATAATTTTTTGCAGCTGACTCCGCATATGGTTCTTGCGGGACTCATCATAACGCGTGTAACGGCTGAGTGCATTGACTAGACCAGCTGCCACCTGCGGATTGTTGGGATCGATCTTTAAGGCATAATTCGCGACTAGGGCATAACCTTCCCCAGAAGGATGATGAAAGCCGAAAGGGTTAGCGCGGGCAAACTGTCTGAAGACCGAATAAACGCGATTAGGATTCGCTATGTCAAAATCCGGATGAGCAAGGAGTTTTTTTACCTGAGCGAGGACCTCAGGATGAAACGAGCTAGCTTGTATAGCAAACCACTTGTCGATAACGAGAGGATCTCTCTTCCAGCGCTGATAGAAATGCTGGAAGGAGCTTTCGCGCAGCGGTGAACTTAAGGGGGCTAAAGCTCCCAACGACGCCACCGCGTCGGTCATGGTATGGGCTTCCTCATACTGAGTCACAGCTAGCTTTATCAACTCGTCATCGGGTCTCTGGGCGAGAAGGTAGAGGCAGGCGTTTTTCAACTCGCGGCGCCCGATAGAGCTTCGGTCCATCCCTAGGCCACGTCTATCGTGGAAGCGATGATAAATGTCGTAAAGCTCGCTTTTTAGCTCCAATGCCAGATGCTCGACGAGCCGCTTACGGCGCGTAAATAGGGTGTCGAGATTTACGGCTGGCTCCTGCTGCATCAGATAGTCGAGTGAGGGAGGCTGAATAGCCATTGCCAAGAGGCGCGGATCGCCTTCGCGATCACTCAAGAGTCTTTGCATCGCCACTTTATAGGGCTTTGGAAAGGGCGTTGACTCCGGCAACTCGAGCATGCGCTGGGCTATGGTCTGTGCCGCCTCGTACTTGTTAAAGGCATCCGTCTCATGCGCGAGGAGGGTGAAAAGGTCGGCTTCAGAAATGGAGCGCTCGACGCGGACCGGAGCCGAAAAGCTCCGAAAAACCGAGGGCAGGGCATCTTCCTCAACCCCTTCAAAGACAAAATCCTCTTTTTCCTCTCTGAGCAGCAGCAGGTGCTCATGAGCAAGTTCTTTCCCTTGGCGAACTTGGAGCGCCTTACCAGCCTTGCTGATCAAGGCGGTTCGTACAGGGATGGGCAGCGGACGATAGGTCTGGTCTTTGAGTCCCGAGGCCTGACTTAGGCTCAAAGTCAGCTTTTTGCTCTTGGGATCGTAGCTGCTCTTCACAGAAATGAGAGGAGTCCCGGCTTGCTGATACCAGAGCTTAAAGGACTTCAGGTCGATAGCTGCAGACTCTTCCATCGTCTGCAGGAAATCTTCGATCGTCGCAGCCTGCCCATCGAATTTTTTGAAGTAAAGCTGCACAGCCTTAGTGAAGTGCTCTGCCCCTAAAAGGCTTTGCAGCATGCGAATCAGCTCGGCACCTTTATTGTATATCGTTGCCGTATAGAAATTATTGATTTCAATATAGCTGTCGGGGCGGACTGGATGGGCCATGGGGCCACTGTCTTCAGAAAACTGCTGCTCACGCAGGGCCCGGACATCGCCTATGCGTTTGACGGCGGCTGAGCCTTGGTCGGCAGAGAACTGCTGGTCCCGGAATACCGTAAGTCCTTCTTTGAGGCTCAGCTGGAACCAGTCGCGCAGAGTCACCCTGTTGCCAGACCAGTTGTGAAAATATTCGTGACCCACGACGCCGAGTATATTCTCGAAATCGGTATCGGTGGCGGTCTCTGGGCTGGCCAGCACGTACTTGGAGTTGAAAATATTCAGTCCCTTGTTCTCCATCGCTCCCATATTGAAGTCGCTGACGGCCACGACCATGAAGAGATCGAGGTCGTATTCAAGCCCGTAGACTTCTTCGTCCCAACGCATCGCTCGCTTGATCGCATCCATAGCGAAGCCGCACTTGCCGATATTTTCCTTTTCCACATAAATGTGAACGGCAACTTTTCGGCCTGAAAGAGTTTCGTACTGATCGCTGATGCAACTGAGATCGCCGGCTACGAGAGCGAAGAGATAGCTCGGCTTCGGAAAAGGATCGTGCCAGACGGCGTAGTGTTTGCCATCTGATCTTTGGCCTTTAGCCATAAGATTGCCGTTAGATAGCAGTACGGGTAAACGACCCTTCGGAGCAAGTATGGTCGTCTCAAATTCCGCCATCACATCTGGGCGATCGAGGTAGTAGGTTATGCGTCGAAAGCCCTCTGGCTCACACTGCGTATAGAACTGATCGTGAGAAAGATAGAGACCCTCAAGGGCCAAATTTTGACGCGGGGATATCTTTGTAATGAGCTCTAGCTCGAAACTCTCGGGAAGGTTTTCTAGTTCTAGCTGCTCAGGGCTGAATTTTAAGTCCTTTAGACTGAGAGCTCTGCCGTCTATAGCAACGCTGAGAAGAGTGAGTTCTTTGCCCCGTAGACTCAAGGTCGAAGGGCTGCCAGGTGTCTGGCGGTAGCTGACCAGTGAAGTGACCACGGTGGCATCTGGATCGAGGTCTACGCTCAGTTTGACTTTAGTGGCCCAGTAATTTGGCGGACGATAGTCCTTCAGAAAAACTGTGGCTGGTGCATCGTCGGCGCGCATGGGTGCCTTCTTTTCAAGAGTTTATTTGCGGCGTGAGCGATTCTTTTGCTGGCTCGCCAAGCTGCTACTTTCTGTTAAGGGCTGCGGTCTCAGAAGAAGCCAGATCAGAGGAAACATCGCCAAGATACTAGCGAGAGTTAGGCTCAGTGTGAGAGTAGGCCGCTGGCGATAGCTTTCAATGTAATGGACGGGTCCCCAAAGGCCTGCTCGGACAGCTGCTCTCAAAGTCGGTTTGTCAGAGATGTACTGAGCAGCATCTGGACCAACTCGATAGTAAAAACGCACAATTTCGCGTGTCCAGCGATACGGGAGTAAGACCGTATCGCGAAACCAGCGGAGAGCATTCAGGTGTTTATCCAGAGAGGAACCGTAGGCAGCCGTCGCGATAAAACAAGACGCTTCCCCAGCTTTTGGCTCGCGCCCGCTGGTAATTTCAGTAAGGATCATGGCGTCGCTTGGAGTCCCGACTACGCAGGCGCGATTAATGCCATCGGGCAAGTACTGAAGGAGAATCGCATAGCTTTGGCCATTCTCAAGATTATTGAAGGAAGCCGAATTAGACGAGGTGGACGTCTGCACCTGCGAGCCCTGGCTTTCAAACTGTGACATCGCTTCTGCAGAGTTAAGAACATATTTTTCTCCAGCTGGGCAGTCGAGGGAGCAGGTCTCCGCTTGAACATCAACGGAGAGTGAACAGGCCGCCGTCACGAGGGGCGCATTGAAGTCAGGATTATATTTATAGACCGGGATATCTGTAGGGCCGGCCTGCCAGATGCTGGAGGGTAGGAGTAAAGCGAGGACTCCACTGGGAGGAGAATTTCCTCCGCCTTCCCGAGCTACAGATCCAAGTTGTTTCCAGAACGCTGTCAGTAGCCCTTTGCTGCGGGCGACGCCAGCTTCTTGGACAGCTTCCGACACCCCCGGAGCGAAGGCTACTTCGATTCCGTTTTCGATCTCGGGACTTGCTGTGCCGACGAGCAACTTTGTCGATAACTTGGTGTCTTTGGTGAAATTGGGAGCGTCCCCTACGGCGCTTATGAGTATCTGCGCACGCAGCGTTTGTGTGCTGTCGAGCGGATCCATTTCAAAGTAAACACCTTCTTCGACGCGTGCATAGTACTGAGTGGATAAATCAGTCTCGAGCGTTTTGTCGATCGAGGGTTCCTGGTAGTTAACTTTCTTAGGGGTATCGCTACACTCTTCCTGACCGGCGACAACACAGATGTCTAGCAAACGAATCAGCGCTAGACGACCCGTATCAGAATTATCGGGTTGCATCTCGAGAGTGGTGAGATCAGTTGCATTGAGTTTGGACCAGGTTACGTTCAGCCGTATCACTGGACGATCACCGCGTTCAATCGTAGCTGTGGGCCGAAGAAAATCGGCCGCAAAAACTGAGGGTGTTATCGCAAAAAGGGCAAAGAGGCAAAAAATAAACTTTTGCATGAATTGCAGCACCTTAAAGTCTCGCTCAGGATTAGGAAAACGGTTTGACATATCTCGACTCTGGCATCTTCTCCAGTAAGGCCTCGTCGTGTCAAGCAGCATGGTCTGAGAAGCGAAACTTAGAGGAAAAAAAGCGGAGATTTGGAGAGAAAAACCGGTCTGAGGCAAAGATGGTGCCGTTTGGGACCGGTTGGAGAGTCTTTAGCTGGCAGATTTGCTAGGCTGCGGTATCTGAGCGCGGGGCACGAGGCGAAGCATATCGAACTCCATGCCATCGTAAGCTAGCAAAATGTCGGGTCCGCGTTCCTGCTGCAGCGCTTCCCATACTTCCTTGTAATAGGGGAGCTGCTTCTTGCTGTGCAAGCGCGCCTGCTCCAGCATTCTCTCTTCTTTCAATTCGTTAGAACGTGGATCATGGTGAGTCATTACAATATTCCGAATGCCTTCCCGGATCGCGAGATCGACACCGATCTGAGGGCTACAGTGACCCCAGTCGTATCGACTGGCAAGTTCGTTCATCTCGTACTGACCATCGAAAATTAAGAGATCGAGATTTTGGTAGTAAGGAAGGTCTTTGCCCAGGGCTTCTGGTGTAATCCGCTTGTATTCACCATCGACGCCGATGGCCATGGAGTAGCCAGCGGCATCGAAGCGATAGCCAAAAGACCCGCCTGGGTGATCTAAGGCAAACGGAGACACGACTAGATCGTCGAAGTGCAGCTTTTCGTAAATTTTTATTTTCCGGAATTCAATGGTGGCGCCCAGCTCTTCCCATTTCACAGGAAAATTGATGCCGTTGAACTGTATGCGAATATACTCAGGGGCATGAGGATGGACGTGATAAATGACGAGCTTGTTCCCGGGAATATAGACAGGAACGAAGAAAGGGAGACCCATGATATGATCCCAGTGGAGATGGGTCATGAAAATCGTGAATTCAGTACGCCCTTGCGACATAACATCGGCTGAGGATTCGGCCAGACCGGTTCCCATGTCGACAAAAAAGCGATGATTCTTGTAGATAACTTCATTGCAAGTCGTGTTGCCGCCGTAAACCAGAGGGCTACCGAGACTCCCATCTTCGAGGGCGTGACGGAACTGGTTAATCGTAGTGTGCCCGGCTTTTTCAGCTCTTTTTGCATAAATATCAACGAGCTGTAAAAAGCTCTGCTGCGTCATGGCCCTAGGAAGCGAGCCACGGGTTCCCCACATACGTAATTTCACAGGCACCCTCTTTGTATAATGCTCTACGAATAGCTTAACAAAATGATGATCTGTCGACTAGATGCAGGCAATATGACTCTTTTTAAAGACAGTCTGAAGAATTGAGTGGTGTCGGACACTAATAGGCCTTAGGTGCTCAGTCCAATTGGTATAAAAGCCAGCAGTTTCTTATGGAATTTAGTCCCGAACTTTGCTAATGCTACCGTCCTCGTCAAACGAGACAGGGCCGCTCCTCGGGCGGTTGGAAGAAGTTTCATTGGATTAAGTGGAGTGAGCATGCTGACCGTTCGTCTTCAGCGTCATGGCGCCAAACACAGGCCTTTTTATCATATAGTCGCAACCGATTCACGCAATGCCCGCGACGGTCGTTTCATCGAGAAGCTCGGCTACTACGATCCTCTGAATGAACCGTCGATCATCGAATTGAAGGTTGAGCGCATCAGCTACTGGTACGAGCGTGGAGCAAAGCTTTCCGAAGCTATGGCAGCTATCTTGGCCACTAAAAAGATCAAGCTGGAACGCGCTAAGACTCACAAGCCAGCGGCCAAGTAGTCTTAGACTAGATGAACGCTTGGATTCAGCTCGGCATCGTTGGGAAGGCTCATGGCCTCAACGGTGCGTTTTTTATTTCTCAACGCGACGAAGCTCTACCTCCACAGCTTAAAAATGTCTCGATCGGACCTGATCCTGAACGGGCTCCCTCTTTTCTCGTCGACTTCTGCCGCATGCAGAGCGATCGCCCTCTTTTGCAGTGCCAGTCTCTCAGGAGCAGAGAAGCTGCCGAAAGCCTTTTGCTGCAGCCTATCTGGTGCAGACGTGAGGCTATTGCCATCGACGAGGGAGCCGAATATCTCTGGGGTGATCTGATCGGCAAAGAAGTACTCGATATAAATGGTGCCAGGCTCGGTAAGATTTTAGAGATAGGGAATTTTGGGGCGAGCGATCTCGTTCGGATCGTCGAGCAAAGCGAGGGGCAAAAGCCCCGTTATCTCGAACTGCCCTTCGTCGCTAGCTACTTCGACATGAGCTTTCGCAGCAGCGATAGAGTGCTACGCCTAGTCGTGAATAAAGACCTTTTTGACGATATTTGGACTTAGGTGAGACTATGCGGCATCTGGCTTTTATCAGCGTGCATCCCACTTTCATAGAGGCTTACAGCCGTTTTGGAGTCTTTCGTTCGGCCGCGCAGCGAGGTATTTCTCTGCATGCGGTCAACCTCCGAGACTATGCTGTCGATAAGCACGGCACGGTTGATGAGACTCCTTTCGGAGGGGGTGACGGAATGGTGCTGCGCCCGGAGCCTATGGCCGCCGCTTTGGAAGCTCTACCGTTTCAAGGGCGCGTGATCCTCACCAGCCCCAGTGGACGCAGCTGGACGCAAAAAGATGCCAACAATTATGCAGCAAGCGGCGAAAACCTGATATTTATTGCAGGGCGTTTTGCTGGAGTCGATCAGCGCTTGATCGACCGCTATGTTCATGACGAGGTTTCGATAGGTGACTTCGTTGTCTCAGGCGGTGAATTGCCGAGCCTACTCCTGGCTGATAGCATACTTCGACAGATCGACGGCGTGCTGGGTAATAAGTTGAGCGCGCACTGCGATTCCTTCGGCGAAGGCATGGCAGGTCTGCTCGAATATCCTCTCTATACCAGGCCTCTCGAATTTCAGGGCCTCACCGTGCCTGAGATCCTCCTTTCTGGCGATCATAAGAAAATTGAAATATGGCGGCGTGAAGAAGCTCTCAAACGGACTAGAGATCGCCGACCCGATCTGCTCTCGAAGCCTTAAAAATTCAGCTCACTAAGCGTCTTGCGCAGCTTGCCAACGCTTCAGTATGAGCGAGCGGTGACGGGAGCTTCGACCTTTTTCCTGCAGAGTTCTATCGAGCAATCTGAGCAATTCGGGAATTTTTTCGAGCTCGCGGCTCGCCTCTCGCGTTGGAACTTCCATTGCCTCATGCATTCTATTCAAGAGACTTTGCCTCAGGTCTGGGTCGGAGATTTGTGCAGGCCACAGAGCCCCGATACGACTCAGGCGTTGGATACTCGCGAGCGGAATATCCTTAAGCCGAAAGTCGAGAGCTGGGTCCTGTCTGCCCGCGAGAGTCCTGAGAAAAGCCCGCCATAGGCTCATTTTTAAGGGCAGTCCAAGCCTCGCCGTTTCTTCGAATAACCCCCAAAAGGTCGGTGGCCCACAGCGATATAGATTCCAGGGCAGCGCCAGCGGCTTCCTTACATGCGAAGCCGTCGCAGGCGAAGGGGCCTTCACACAGAAGAGTTCGAGATTATTCTCAAAGCGCCCGTCGGCAGCTCTCTCTTCCAGTTCCGATAATTTGGGCGGGTTGAAGAGAGGTGAAGTCAAATCATCGAGCTCAGCGTAGCGGTCGAAGAGCCCTATTGCTCGCAGCCCGGCCGCTTCAATTGCGTCCCACCAGAATGCGAAGGAAAGCCTCGCCTCTCGCGCATGGAGAAAGGTGTCGACGAGGCGTGTATCGTGAGCGAGGACCGAAGATCGAAGAGGCTGTAATTTAGTTCTCAATGAGGGAATTTCGGCGATAAAAAGTTCAAGAAAGCGACGCGTGAGCCGCAGATCCTCGCGGCGATGACGATCGATACCGAGCAGCTGGAAGCTGTGCTGTAGATGCTGGATCCACTCGCGCGCGGGACTATTATAGACCATGAGCCGAAGACTTGCCCCAGGCAGCATGCCCTGCGCGATGCGGGCGAGCAGCGAGCTGGGATTTGCCGTGTGATGCAGGACCCCATAGGCATCGACATGAGAATAGCGGGCTTGCGAGAGCCAAGGCGTCTCTTCAAGAGCTCCCTGAGAGAAATTCATGCGTCGGAGACTGAGAGCTACGCGCAGGCGAGCGCGGCTGATGTTTCGCGTTGAGAGATCGATGGCATCGACGCGGTGGGATCGAGGTTCCCAGCGAGCCAGCAGCGAAGGGAACATATCACCACAGCCGGCAATGAGAATTCGGGCTTCAGGATAGAGGTCGAGAGCTGGCGTGATACCTTGCTCGCGGAGCAGTTGCGTAGCAAACAAGGCAGTACTCGCATAAGCTTCTTGCTGACGGATCGGGAGAAAAAGGCTGTAGTGGGGGAAAGGGTGGAGTTCATACTGCTTTCGCACTTCGTCTAAAATCGGCAGCCCCAGCGTCGAATGCAGCACGACCTCACTCCTCAAGTTCGACCCGACCTAGGAAACGAAGCTGACCACCTGCAGCTATCATAAACGGAGCTGGTCGGAGATAGACGCGGTCGGGAGCAAAATGTCCCGCTCCATAGATTCCAGCGAAGTGGGCACCTTCGAGGGCTTTGGCAAGGGCTGAGTGATCGCTGGAACGGGTCATCGTATAAGCCTGCAGTACCGCGCGAATTGCTTCGTAACCGTGCGCTGCTATCAAGTCGGGCTTGTGGCCGGCAAAGGCCTCAAAATCAGCAACAAAGCTTTGGACGCTTTCGTGCGGATCGTCCTTGTGAAAATAGCTGAAGAAATAATGGGAGCCAAGGTCCGTTCTGCCTTTGAGCAAGGAGGGATGATCCCAACCATCCCCGCCTAGCCAGACCGCTTTGAGACCTATGGACTTAGCCGCCTCGATGAGAGGTAGGACCGTTCGATAAGATCCCGGAAAAGCTATGACTTCAGGTGCAGTCTTCGCCACTTCTTCTACTAAGGTGCGGGGCTCAGTCTTGCCGGCTTCGAAGAGCCACTGGCCGAGAACCTGGCCGCCGCCTTTGGGAAAAGCTTCAGCGAATCCCTTCGCGATCATCTCACTGTCGGGGGCCGAGCTGTCGCTAATGATCACGGCTTTAGTTCTGCGGAGCTGCCGCAGAGTAAATCGAGATAGCATCTCGCCTTGCCGGCGATCGCTAGGGGTGAGACTGAAGGTATTAGAATCGCTGAGCAGACTTTCGTCCGTGCCCTGCGGCAGGAGGAGCAGTGTAGAGTTCTTGCTCGTCACAGCTCCTATACTCTGGTTGATCACATTGCTGATGGAGCCGATGATGATGTGCACCTTCTGCACAGAGATCAGACGATCGGCTGCTTTCTCCGCTTGACTCGAAAGCCCGCCGTCGTCGGCGACGATGACTCCGATGCGCGATCCTACCTGGGGATTCTCCTCGCGAAATTTCTGCAGTCCAAAGCGGACTCCTTCTGATAGCGACTGCCCATAAGCTGCCAAAGGTCCAGTCCTAGGATAGATCAGACCGACTTTGAATTGTGGGTCTTTCGGCATGCGAGCTGTCTGCGGCAGGGCCACGGCCAGGCTGCAATAGAGTAACGAGAAAAGTACTGTTAGAAGACTATTCCGCACTTTCACAAGTCTCCCTTTTCTGGCAACGTGAGGGCAGGTCCCTGCATATAGTCCAGGCTACCTGCAATTAGAGCTAGAAAAAAGGCCCATTTATCTTGTCAGTATGAATAGGTCACATTAGCATGAATTCGACTAGCGTACCAAGCCCGTCTGCGGGTGATGTTCCTTGGCAAGAATTATGGAGAACGGGACAAACTCCCTGGGATCAGGGAGCGGCCCATCACGAGCTTCGACGACTTTTGCAGCATGCCGTGCTCGAAGGCGGATTGAAGGCTGGACGACCTATATTTTCCGGAGGCTGCGGCCGCGCTCACAGCGAGGCAGCTCTAGCCCTTGTAGGTTATCCCCTCACAGCCGTCGACCTCGTCCCAGAAGCTATAGAAGAAGCCACTAAACTTTACGGGCAGGTCCCGGGACTAAGTCTTCGCGCGGGTGATGCTAAGGTGCTGCAACCCGGCGAACACGGGCATTATGCAGCTATTTTTGATAGGGCTATGCTTTGTGCTCTGCCACCTGCTGATAGAAATTCCTATATAGAAGCGTCAAAGGCCAGGCTAGCCCCAGGCGGACTCTGGATGGGAATACTCTTCAGGGAAGTAGCAAGCGAAGAAGGCCCGCCCTTTGCGATCAACGAGCGCACCGCGAGCGAATTATTTTCTGAAGATTTTGATCTCTGCTTCGCTGGAGCTTCCGAGCCTACCCCAGCGATGCGAGCTGGAGTCCAGGAATGGCTCTGCATCTGGCGATTGAGAGAAACTTGAGCAGCGAGGAGCGATTAGAGTGCCAGCGAAGAAGGCGAAAGCTGAGGGAAGCGGTGAAATCAGCGAGTTGAACCGAACGGCCCAACTGGCTGCTGTGATTATGCATCACAAGCGACTCTACTACGCCGGCAAGCCTGAAATCTCCGATGCTGCCTATGATAAGCTCGAGCAGGAGCTGCGCTCGCTCGATCCTCAGCATCCTGCCCTCCAGTTCGTCGGTACCGAAGCGACGAGTAGCAGCCGTCGTGTATCTCACGATAAGCCCATGCTCTCGCTTAACAAAACCTACAAGGTTGAAGATCTCATTGCCTGGATGGGCAAAGAAAAAATAGTTGGTAGTCCTAAGGTAGACGGCAACAGTCTCAGCTTGATCTATGAAAAAGGTGTGCTGACTATTGCCAAGACGCGTGGCGACGGGCGCGTGGGTGAGGACGTCACCGATAAAGTCCGCTGGATAGCGGAGTGTCCACCGCGACTCGACCAGCCGATCTCCTGCGAGATTCGGGGAGAAGTCTATTGCTCTACGCATGCCTTTGCGGGCCTGGTGGAGGAAATGCTCAAACGTGGTCTCGAGCGTCCGACCAATCCCCGGAATATTGTGGCAGGAATGCTGGGACGCAAGGTCCACTTCGACCTTTGTCATTTCTTTCAATTTTTTGCGTTTGATGCACTAGGGGCGGAAGTCGATAAGGCCAGCCAGACCGAAACTGAAAAATACGCTTGGTTGGCCAAACGAGGCTTCAAGGTGCTTCCCCATAAACTCGTCGACGATGAAACCGGAGTCCAAGATTTCTTGGAGGATATGCGCCGCAGGATGGCTGAAGATGAAATAGCGTACGATGGTGCGGTCTTCGCCTATGAGCGGCTCGCCCTGCATCAGCAGCTGGGCAATACTTCGCATCACCCGCGTTACAAGCTCTCGTTTAAGTGGCCAGGTCAAACGGCAGAAGCTGATATTGAGCGGATTGAATGGGCTACTTCGCGTCTCGGTATCATCACGCCTGTGGCCGTGGTGAAGCCTGTTTATCTCAGCGGTGCGACTATCACCAATATCACCTTGCATAATGCCGAACACGTCAGCGCCTATAATCTAAAGGCGGGGGATAAGATCGAAATCATTCGATCGGGCGAGGTAATTCCCAAGTTCTTGCAAGTCTTGGTGCCGGCGCCGGGAAGCTATGTCTGGCCAAAGCAATGTCCTTCCTGTCTGACGATACTTGAGTTCGATGGGGTCAGGCTGAAATGCCCGAATGGGAGCGCATGCCCAGCCCAGCGCAGCGGCTTCATTCTCAATTGGATTCGAGCGGCCGAAATTGAAGATCTTTCCGATAAACGTCTCGAGCAGATTGTGCAGGCCGCTTTGGTGGAAGATGTGAGCGACCTCTACCGCCTTAAGGTCGAGGACTTTCTCAAGTTGCCAGCGACCAAAGAAAAGATGGCTCAAAAACTCTTTGACAATATCCAAAGCAGTCGCAATCTGACTCTGGCGCAATTTCTCAATGGAATGGGAATCGAAGGCGCTGGCCTCCGAACCTGGGAGAAGTTAGTCGAACATTTTCACAATTTGGACGCCATCCTTGCTGCTGATCAGGCTTCGATAGAAGAGATAGACGGATTCGCGGCAAAGTCGGCTGAGCAAATCGTCGAAGGCTTGCGTCAGCGTCGTTCTTTGATCAAGAAATTGCTGAAGGTCGGGGTAAAACCGCGGATTCCTGAACGACGTCATGCCCCTGGTGAAGGCCCCCTAGCTGGAAAACAGTTTGTTATCACCGGAGCTCTCTCGCGCTCACGCGAGGAAATCGAAAAGCTTATTCGAGAAGCCGGCGGGAAAGCCTCGGCTTCGGTTTCTAAGAATACCTTTGCCCTCGTGACGAATGAAGCCGATTCGAACAGCTCAAAAATGAAGAAAGCTCGGGATCTAGGCATTCCTGTCTGGACGGAAGAAAAGCTCTTAGCAGCTCTTGAAAACTCTGAAGGAGAGTAATATGCGCAAAGTCGGCTTTCAGGGCATGCGAGGCGCTTACAGCGAGATGGCGATCTTGCAGGCTTTCGGTAGCGATGGAGCGCGGCCCTGCCCTTATCCTAGTTTTGAAGCGGTGTATTCAGCTTTGGCGGCTGGCTCAGTGCAAGATGCTCTCCTGCCCTTTGAAAATTCAGTAGCCGGAATGATCCACGAAAATTTTGACCTGCTCGATCTCTTCCCCGTCGAGATAGTAGCCGAGGAAATCCTGGAGGTGCAGCACTGTCTGCTCGTCCTCCCCTCTACAAAGATATCATCCATTCGGACCGTATTGTCTCATCCGCAGGCTCTCGCGCAGTGTGCCCGCTTTTTGAAAGATAAGGCTTGGGAAGCCCGCCCATTCTTTGATACGGCCGGGGCTGCCCAGCACCTGGCCGAGATGCAGCCTGCTCATACGGCAGTAATCGCTAGCGCCCAGGCAGCCAAACTTTATGGTCTGACTATCGCCAGCCGCACGATAGCCGATAAATCAGAGAATTTGACGCGTTTTCTTCACCTGCGTCGCCAGGGGAAGAGAGCATCGGCGCCCATTTCGCGGAAGGGTAGACGTACTCTCAGCACGCTGCTTCTGCGCTCCGACTTGGGCTTTAGTCGTATCATCTCTCTCAGCAGCCTCCTCCAGGGGATGGGCCTCACGCCTGTGCACTGCGAAGCACGCCCCAGCCGTGCAGGCGCCTGGAGCTACAGCTATTTTCTCGAACTCGAAGGTGGGCCCGAGCACCCTCAGTGGCAAGCTGCAATCGAAGCTGCGAAAGCACTGAGCCAAAGCGTGAAAGTACTTGGCACCTACCAGTCGAAACGCTAGTCTTGGGGCGGTCCCCGCGGTTTTCTGAACGGAGATACAAAAAGTATGCGAAGCCTTTGCTTCAAGACGCTCGTGCTCACGCGCCCTTTCTTAGTGGGTATTTTAAGTCTTTTTATGGCTTGCAGCTCCCATTCGGCAAAACTCAAAATTGAAGAAGGAATTCAGCCAATGAAGGGCTTGCGCGGTCAACCACAGGCAGAGATTTGGTTCCCAGGAACTCCGCAAGATGCTTTTCTCCAGGCAAAAAAGCAGAAAAAACTGGTGTTTCTCTACTGGGGGGCTATTTGGTGTCCACCCTGCAACGAACTTAAAGCGAACGTTTTTTCTAAGGCTCGTTTTGCAGAAATTATGCAGTCGTTCGTGCCCGTCTACCTCGATGGCGACACAGAGGAGGCGCAGATCTGGGGGGAGCAGCTCAAGATCTCTGGATACCCGACCGTACTCGTCCTCGACTCTGAGCGTCAGGAACTCTTTCGCTTGAACAGCAGCGTAAGCCTCGATGAGTTTGATAGCGCTCTGCAGGGATTGCTCGGGAAAAATCGAAATTTTGCTCGGGCTATCGAGGAGCTGCAGAAGCCTCAACCAGCTCTCGATCAGGCCGATTGGCGTTTGCTTGCCTTTGCGGACTGGATGCAACTTTCAGATAAGCCGGAAAATGTGCGCATCGAACTCCTGCAAAAAGCTGCGGCCATCTGCCCTGAAAACTTGCAGAGTGAAAAAGCCCTCTTGACCGCGTCGCTGCTGTCGTTCGCCGCTAGCGCTGAAAATAATCCCAAGCAGACTACTCTAAAGACTTTGGCACCGTCTTATCTCAAGCTGATTTTTGCCGAGTCGGTGCGTTTGGGACCCTTGCGAGTCTTTATTAATAATGAGGCAGGCAATTTCGCTGAGTGGCTCCATCCTGCCCCTTCTGGCAAAGACTATGAGGACTTTAAGAAACAGTGGCTCGACTCAGCTACGGCTATTGCAAAGTCGGAAGCGGCTTCCATTGATACCCGCCTCTGGTCGATCAATCCTCGCCTACAATTTTTTCGACATGAGCAGAAGAGTGCAGAGGTCCCAGTCGATCTCAAGAAAGACGTGAAAGCTGCAGTTGAGCTTGCTGATCAGCAGGCTACTCAGGCTTTCGATCGGCATGCTGTGATTTCAGGTGCTGCTTTTTTATTGCGACAGGTTAAGGATTATGACGGAGCCAGAGAACTGCTGAAAAAAGAAGCGACTCGATCGGATACCCCTTGGTATTACTACAGCAGTCTCGCGGCGCTCGAAGAAGAAGTTGGAAGCAAAAAAGAGGCTCAAAAATGGGCGGCTTTAGCCCGACAGAGCGCTCAGGGTCGCGCGAGTAAAATCCAATGGATCACCAGCGATATCTTAATGAATGCGAAACCTCAGGCGCCGGCGCAGCAGGCTTATCTCGCCAGCCTTGCGACCGAGTACTACGATTTAGCTACAGAACTTAGTGATGGTTTCGTAGGTCGCAATCGGACGCGCGCTGAAAAGGTCAAAGAGGTGATGCTAGAGTTTAAAGCTGAGGCAGAATTCGTCCGTATCTTCAAAAAATATGCGGATCGCTGCGCTCAGCTCCAAGGTGAGAACCAGAAATTCTGTCAGCAGCACTTCAAAAATATTGGCTACGTTTCTGAATAATTAGGAGGAAGCCCTATGCGCTTTTTAGTGATCGGCGGAGCCGGCTATATAGGTTCCCACTTCGTATTAGAATCAAGCCGTCAGGGTCATGAATGCGTGGTCTATGATAATTTGAGTCGCGGTCACAGGTCAGCGGTTCCCAAGGGAATTCAATTGGTCGAGGCTGATCTCATGGATGCGAAGGCCTTGCATCGCACCCTCAAAGAAAAGCCCTTCGATGCTATTTTTCACTTTGCGGCTCTTGCTCTTGTGGGTGAGTCGGTGACTCAACCGGATCTCTACTACCGAAATAATACCGAAGGAGTCCGGATTCTTCTCGACGTTATGCGGGAGGGTTTCCGAGAAGCTCCCCTCATCTTTTCGTCGACCTGCGCCGTCTTCGGTACACCTCAGAAGCTGCCTATAGCCGAGGATGATCCGAAGAATCCAATTTCGCCTTATGGGCGCTCCAAGTTGATGGCTGAGTGGTTGATGGAGGATTACTGCAGGGCCTATGGCCTCAAGGCGATGGCGCTGCGCTACTTTAATGCCTGCGGCGCTGAAGCTAGTGGGGATTGCGGTGAGGATCATCAGCCGGAGACTCACCTGATTCCGAATATACTTCGGGCGGTGGCTGCCAATGAGAAACTCACGATTTTTGGGCAGGACTTTCCGACGAAAGATGGGACCTGCGTTAGGGATTATATTCATGTGCTTGATCTGGCTGATGCGCACATTAAAGCGGCTCTTTATCTCAAAAAGCAGAGTGCAGGGACCTTCGATGCTATGCATCTTGGGACGGGGCAGGGTTTCAGCAACCTTGAGATAGTAGAAGCGACCTCAAAAGTCATTGGTAAGAAGATTGGCTACACCGTCGGCGAGCGGCGAGCTGGAGATCCGCCAGCGCTTTTCGCTGATAATCGCAAGGCGAAGAGCCTGATTGGATTCAATCCTCATCGCTCGAATCTCGAAACAATAATCACTTCGGCAACGAAGTGGCATCAGACGCATCCTGAGGGGTACCGCCACTTATAGAGCGGCGGTATTTCTAGCTATTTTTGGCCATCCAAGCTGAGAAGAGGTCTATAGAGTTCAGGGCGCCGGTCGCGAAAAAAGCCCATGCCCGCTCTGAACTTTTGAGCTTCACTAAAGTCTAGTGAAGATGTGATCACGCCTTCAAAATCACTAGCTGCCTCAACCGTGATCTCCCCACGAAAATCGCTGACAAAAGAATGGCCATAGAAAGTGCAGCTGGCATCACCAAAGGCTTCCGTGCCGATGCGGTTCGCTGCGGCCACGTAGCAGGAGTTGCTCACAGCATGCCCTTGCATCGCTCTTTGCCACATGGCTGGAGTGTTAGGGGTCTCGACGAGCTCAGCTGGCTCGCTGCCGATCGCTGTCGGGTAGAGGAGAAGGTCGGCACCCTGGAGAGCCATGATCCGTGCGCACTCGGGAAACCACTGGTCCCAGCAGATGCCGACTCCGATCCGGCCGTAACGTGTCGTCCAGGTGCGAAAACCGCTGTCGCCGGGATTGAAGTAGTATTTTTCCTCGTAGCCAGGGCCGTCGGGTATGTGGCTTTTGCGGTAAACGCCCAAACGCTGCCCGTCAGCATCAATCATGACTAGGCTGTTAAAGTGCGCCTGACCTGCCTTTTCAAAAAAACTGAGCGGTAGGACTACTCCGAGTTGAGCGGCGAGCTTTTGAAAACGAGGAACGAATGGGTGGGCATCGAGTGGATGTGCCCAAGAGAAATATTCTTCGCGCTCGACCTGGCAGAAGTAATGATTTTCAAAGAGCTCGGGTAAGAGGACTATTCGCGCGCCTTCGCTAGCCGCTCGGTGCACAAGTTCTTCAGCTTTTTGGATATTTTCTTGCAGATTGCGGCCGATTTGCATCTGCACGAGAGCGAGTTTGCTTACAGCCATGAGACTCATCTCCTTAGGGGGTTGCGAGGGCACGGGTCGGGGCCGTTGTTGTCCTGAAAACGACACTGCGGATGCACGATAGATCCTTTCATGAAGACCTTATTCTCTGTTATGGAATATTTTTCTTATTATGTGGATTGTCGTTTATCGTCACCACTCCGTTAGGCACAGGTGGCAGCGAGGGCGCCGGCTGCGTTGGAGCCGGCGGACTTCCGCCCCCTGTTGCATCCGATGACGAGCCTGCTGCCACGGAGTCGAGTTCTTTTATCTCTGCATCGATCTGTGCTATCTCATCTTCGGTTCTCAGATTGCAGTAGGTGGCCCCCGTGCCGCAAGTAAACGATAGAATGATCTTTGGAATAATAAGGGGTATCGCTGTAACCGCCACGCCGCAAGCAATTGCCGATCCAGCGCAAGCGGATTGTGCTAGCTGAATTCTCTTTTTATTCAGAACTAGAATATCTTTTCTTGTCGCTGTCCGGTCGGCGTTCATATAGTCGTCGCCGCCGTATTCTTGCCACAGTCTCCAGTTGAGCATGAAGACCTTCTTATGTCCATCGCCCACGTAGGTGAAGTTCGTCAGCGTATTGCCGTCTTTATAATTCGTGCATCTCACGTTTGGACTGCTGCAATGTGAGCGCACGATACCTTGCCAGTACCAGGGTGTTTGAGTTACTGCAGCTTCGGAGACGGACGGCGTGAGGGTAAGAGATAGCGCGATTGCTAGCTTATGCATTTCTTTTTTTCCTTGACCACTCGACGAGCATACGAGCGTAATAGCCGAGCATGACCAGGCCACCTGAGAGTAGATATGATAGCGTTCGGTAGGTGTCGCCGTAGCCTAGGATGTAGGAAGCTATGAGCGGAAAGAAGAAAATTCCCATTACTAACGTGGTGTTGATGACCATCATTTTTCTCTTACTGATCATTTTTTTCTCCTGCAAGAGTAAATCCGTCTTTGAACCGCGATGTCTTTCCGAGTCGTAGCAGTTATTGCCTAACTGAGCGCTTTCTAATCCGTCTTGGGCTCTTGCTGGGTTAGACAGTGAAAGCTGCCGCCACCGGTGATGATAAAGCGCGAAGGTAGTCCGATGACCTGATGCTTGCTAAACGCCTGACGCAGGATAGCGAGCGCGGGCTCGTCAGATGGATCACCGTACTGCGGAACGAGGACGGCGCCATTCGCCACATAGAAATTAGCATAAGTAGGTGGCAGGCGGGTGCCGTCGGCAAGTTCGAGACGCTCTCTCGGCAGGGGTAGATCGATGAGTTCGCAGCCTTTGCCGTTCGGCAGGCGGAGCTTTTTCAGAATCTCCTTATTTTCTTCCATACGTTCATAGTTGACGTCGCTTCGATCGAGGCACTGCGAATGGAGGATAGTCTGTTCGTCGGCAAAGCGCGTAATCGTATCGATGTGACCATCGGTGTGATCACCTTCGAGGCCTAGCTTGAGCCAGACTAGCTGATCGATGCCGAGGTAGTCGCGAAGGGCGGCTTCGATTTCGGCCTTACCCAGCTGCGGGTTCCTCTTGGGACTGAGCAGGCACTGTTCGGTGGTTAGGCATAGGCCCTGGCCGTTGACCTCCAGCGAACCCCCTTCCATGATGAGAGGGTTTTCAAAGGAGGGAAGATCCAGGAAGCGAGTGATTTCCTTGGCGGCCTGATTATCGAGTTCCCAGTCGTATTTATCGCCCCAGGCATTGAATTCCCATTTAACGGGAGCTACCGGCGGTAAGGGACCCGCAGCTGGGCTCAGGTTTTCGCTCAGGGAACGGGTAAGGAAAATAGGTCCATTATCCCGCAGCCAGACATCATCGAGTGGAACATCGTGAAGCTTGACACGCGCAACGCCCTGCAATGCTTCCGCTGCACTGCTGCGGGCTTCGGGGTCTCGGACTAGGAGATGCACGGGGTCAAAGCGGGAAAGAGTCTTCACCAACTGGGTATACTCGGCTCGAACTTCGCGGAGGTGACCGTGCCACATCTCGTCATCGAAAGGCCAGCTCATCCAGGTCGCATTATGGGGGCTCCATTCGGCAGGCATTCGATAGCCGAGAGCGCGAGGTAAGCCAGAAAGTATGTGAGCCATAGAAGTAGTCCCCCAAGGTAGCTGAAGAAGCTACTTTCATAAAGACTACGCTGCCAAAATGCAACTATTTGCTGATTTCTTTCAGGGTCTTTTGCCTGGTGCTGTTTTGATCAATCATGTATCAGAAATTAACTATCATAAAAAGTGCGGTTCGAAAAACAGTGGAAAAAACGAATAGAAGAAAGCAGTGGAGAGCAAAGACTTTACTGAGCTGCTTTGCTTATCTGGGCTTGAGCCTCTGGTTTTGTCTCCCCTTCCTTGCGTCGGGCTCGAATCTGGGAATATTGGACTGGGATGTCCATTTCCTCTATTACGGATCATTCTTCAAAAGCATTTATCAGGCTAGACCGTAATACTCCATCCATAACCCGTTCCGAGCCGGCGAGGAAATAAACGGGTTTGGGTGGAGATATAAGGGCTGCTGCTATCTCCCATATCGGAGATGTTGGTTTAAATCGCTTCGTGAACATAGCTTCTCT
>JBGSTX010000119.1:0-17344 GCA_041736305.1 Oligoflexus sp.
TTACCGTCCTTATGTAGCGCTTGCTCGGTATGCGGGTGACTTTGTCGATCCAGAAAATGTCGCCAATAGCGAAGAACGCTCAAAGACGGATCTCATGCTCGGTCTCACAGGTAAGTTCTAATCTTTGACTGCCAGGGCTCAGGTTGCTTCTCAGATGCTGCCTGATCCCTGTCTTTCCCTGCCTACGAAACTTCCCGAAAATCAATCGAACACAAGTGAACTTTTGCTGCCTGCTTATTGACGCTTGCCAGTAGACACGCAATTGCTCTATACGGAATTTTGCGGTAGCCGTGGCGCTCTGCTTATATGTCATAATAAGTGAGAGTGTTGTGCATCAAAAATGGCGGCATAGTATTTGGAGCAAGTTGTCGGCGGCAGGTTTCATAAGTCTAGTCGTATTAGGCAATATCTGGTTTATCCTAGGTATGTCTCACCCCCAGGCACCACACTGGCTCCAGCTCACGTTCGTGGTAAATATTTTCTGGCTGCTGGTGAGCGGTTTAGGCTTGGGGTTGCATATCCTCCTGCAATCAATTCGACCCAAAGAGGATCCTGAGCGAGACCATAACGTGCAAGAATGAGGACTCCCTATCGATGAGCATCAGTCTTCGCTACGAGCAGGGAATGCTAGCGCTTGCCGCTCCCCTCGACGTTCGTGATCTTGGGAATGGGCCTAGCGAATGGGCTAAACGTCTCCCTTTCTTCCAACTTGACCCCCGGACAAAAGACTGGGTTGCCCCAGCTTTCCGCTATCGAGATATAGTCGTCAAGGCCGTGGAACAGAAGATACCTCTTCTTGATCAGGCGCGTGCATATCAAGCTCTAGCACTCAGCCTCAAAGAGGCTATCGTTCCGCGGGAACACCAGGCTGCTGCGCTGAAAGCTTGGCGCGAACAGCATTCGCGGGGGGTTGTATCTTTGCCAACTGGGGCTGGCAAAACCATACTTGCAGTCTTGGCAATGGTCGCGACTCAGCGCCCGACTCTAGTCGTGGTACCAACTATCGATTTACTTTTGCAGTGGCAGACAGTGCTCGGTAGGTACTTTGGAATCCCCATAGGAGCTCTTGGAGGCGGCGTCCGCGATCTCCAGGCCGTAACGGTTGCAACCTATGATTCGGCTTACCTTCTTATAGAGACTATAGGTCAGCGCTTCGGACTTTTGATTTTTGATGAGTGCCATCATCTACCTTCGACTCAGTATCAAATGATTGCTAAGGCGGCAATCGCTCCCTTTCGCTTGGGTCTGTCCGCTACTGTAGAGCGTACCGATGGGCGAGAAGAACTGATCTACGATCTGCTCGGCGACTTGTGTTACGAAGGTCAGATTCGGGATATGGTTGAGCGTGTGCTTGCTCCATACGATGTAGTGAGCGTTGAGGTGCCCTTAAGCGAAAGAGAAAAAGCCGCTTATTTGGAAGCGCGCGGTATATATACGCAGTTTTTGCGAAAGCATAGGATAGACTTCTCTTCCCCACAGGGATGGCAGGACTTTATCCGCAAAGCAGCGACTTTGCCTGGAGGCCGGGAGGCGATGGACGCCTACCGCGAACAAAAGCGGCTGGCCCATGGCGCGGAAGGCAAACTGGATGAGCTTTGGCGGATCCTGCAGAATCACCGGGGAGACCGCCTTCTTGTTTTTACCCAAGATAATTCGATGGCCTATCAGATCGGTAGGACGCTGTTTCTTCCCGTTCTGACTCATCAGACAAGGCCCAAGGAACGGAAGCAAATGCTCCAGGCGTTTCGAGATGGTGATATCGATGTTATGGTGACCTCAAAGGTTCTCAACGAAGGAGTTGATGTCCCTGAGGCCAGCGTCGGCGTAGTCATATCAGGAAGTGGTACAGTTCGAGAACATGTACAACGATTGGGACGCATACTCAGGCATCAGGAAGGCAAGCGGGCGGTTCTGTACGAGGTTATCTCCAAGGACACCAGCGAATACTATGTGAACAAACGCCGACGGAACCATCATGCTTACCAAAGACCTGCTCAAGTACACCATACGCGCGGATAAGATTTTTCCTAAGTATTTGAAGCCCACTGATAGGGCTTTTACCTCACTTGCTAGTGAGCTCGAGGGATTTTACGCACGCAGCATCGGTCGCCGTTATCGCGAGCTCGGCGAAGACTTGAAGCAGTCGCCGCAGGCTGGAGAGACAGTTTTTCAAGGTTTTTGTAAGCTTCTTGAAGACCGTTGCACTTTTTCGGGGGTGGATCTTGAGGTAGAGGAGCAACGGTGGAACTGGATGCTTAAGGCACGAGCCCTGCGGCAAGAAACTTATAGCTCATATGCAGAATTTCAAGGTGCTGTAAGTCAAAGTCTGGGAATATCATTGCTTGAAATTCAAGATCGGCTTTATGGGGATCTTGAAGAAAACAAAGTCATGATCAGCTTCGAGCCCCTGGGTGGAGAGCGTTTGGTCCATCGTTACAATCTGGCGCAGATTCAAGGCCTGCTCTTGAGAGCAGTTCGGGTCCGTGTGAAAGTTCGTTCGGCCGACCTTTTGGAACGCCGCCGTCTCTTGCAGAGACTTCGTTTTTGTCATCTGCTGGCCGAATTTAGCGAAGAAGAGAATGAGCTAAGTCTTGAGCTCTCCGGTCCCCTTGCTCTGTTCGAGCAGACTCAAAGCTATGGAATGCGCTTATGTCGGTTTTTTCCTTATATTGTTCTCTTTGATCAGTGGACGCTTGAAGCTGATATTCGAATAGGTGAAAAATCTCTTAGTCTATCGCTCGACGATAGCCGCCCGATTCGCAGTCATTATAGAAGTTTTACTGGCCATATTCCGGAGGAATTTAAGGAACTTATTAGCGCTTTTAATCAACTGTCTGAGGCAGAGCGCAAGGGATGGACGGTCGAGATTGGGAGCGAATGTTTGAACCTGGGTCAGCAGAACTACTGCGTTCCGGACATGAGCTTTAGGCATCCAGCTGGTGCGGTACGGCATTTAGAGATATTTCATCGTTGGCACAAAGCCGAACTTTTAAGGCGTCTCGAAGGTTTAGGATTAGAACAAAATGAAAATTTCTTTTTTGGCGTATCAAAGGATATTAGTAAAGACAGTGACTTAGAAGCAAGACTTGCAAAGTTTCAGGAAAGGGACATAAGTATTTTTACCTTTAGGCAGTTCCCTAGCCTAAAGGCAATATTGACCTACCTGGCAAAGGTGAAAGTTCCGATTGCAGTGCTATAATAAGGTAAAGACTCAACCCTGTCTGAGCTTGCAGACAGTGCTTTTTCTAGCCTTTCACAAGCGTAAATGGAAGGAGTAAGGCCTTTGACAAGCATGGACAATACCCGCATTAAAGAAAAAGAGGCTGAGCTCATCAGCCTCAAGAAAAAAGTCAAAGCGCAGAAAGAGATGAGCACAAGTACCGACGCTGACTTGCTAGAGGCAGATTTGAGCCCAGAGCCCGTGAAATCCGAGAAGAAAAGTAAGACTGAAGAGCTCATTGATATTTTAGAAAAAGCTAGGGGCAAGCGCTTGCTTGTCACGATAAAAGGTTATCCCGATCCGGATAACATAGCAACTTCGCTTGCTCTCAGTTACATGGCAGCACAGTTCGATATTCAATCAACTATTCTTCATTTCGAGCAAATTTCTCATCACGAAAATCGAGCATTGGTGAAGAAGCTCGATCTCGACATCGAAGAATACTCGGACCAGTTCGATTATTCGAGCTACGACTACTATGCTGTCAATGATTCGCAGAATACAGAGTTGCCGATCAAGTTACCCGAAACCTGTGAGCTCTTGGTCTTCGTCGACCATCATAGGAAGCTCGGGACGATTAAGGCCCATTTTCTAGATATTCGGGAAAACGTTGGCTCGACTTCAGCTATCTATGGCGAGTATCTGCAGAATCCCCGCTTCAATTTCACCGGCGATAGCTTAGAAGAAGCGAAGATTGCAACAGCCCTCATGCACGGCGTGAGAACCGACACAGATAATTTCGTTAATGCTACTCCTCTCGACTATAAAGGGAGTGAGTTTTTGTCTCGCTATGTGGATAAGGACCTGCTGGCGCTTATTTCGCGCCAGTCTATTCCCGCGAAGACAATGGATCTCACTCAGATTGCCCTGCAGCGGAAAGATATTCGGGGTACATTCATGTTTTCCGGTGTCGGCTATGTGCGAGAAGAGGATCGCGACGGGATTGGCCAGTGCGCCGACTATCTTCTCAATCGCGAAGGTATCGATACCGTGGTCGTCTACGGGGTTGTAGGGGGTGAATTTGTTGATGGTTCACTCCGCACTAAATCTCATACTTTAGATCCTGATAAGTGGATCAAAGACGTTTTCGGTCAGGATCAGCATGGGGTGTATTACGGCGGTGGTCGTAAAGATAAGGGTGGCTTCCAGATTCCGCTTGGGGTCTTCGGTAAGTGCTCTGATAAAGAACTACTTTGGATCCTTATCAAGAAAACCATCGATGAACTCTTTTATAACAAGATCGGGATCGACGACAGCGAATCCAACAACGATTGAGATACTTTACTCATGCAAAAACCTCCTTCTGGAGGTTTTTTTTATTTGGGGCCGTGTGCGGCGCTATTAATCCCAGGGAGGAAGACCATCATCTTCGCCCTCGTTACCAGGGTTTTCCTGCAAAGGCATAGCTGTCTTTGCTTTTGGAGCTATCGGCCCTACAGCAGGGACGACCTTGACCTGCGTCGCAAGCCAAGCAGAGTATTCAGGGTTGATAGAGCGGGGTTCTAGTTCCAAAAAACAAGGGCAGTCATAGCTGTGGAGTTCCTTTAGTCGCTTCAATAGTCCAGATCTGGCCTGAGGAATCGTCTTTAAGATAAGTACGGATTCCTGAGTATTTTTAATTTCACCTTCCCACCTGTATATAGACTTCGCTTCGGGAATTATCTGAGCACAAGCGATAAGGTTCTCTTCCAGAAGTTGCCTGGCCAAGTTTTCAGCTATAGTTTCAGTAGCACAAGGGACATAAAAGACAGCAATTGCCGGTCGCGATGCAGGTTGGGGGCTCAAGCTTCCTCCTCTGGCGTTTGGTCTGACTCAATTGCTCGATCATGAGGCTCGGCGGAAACTTATCCGCACTTTCTAGCTAAAAGCCCTTTTTTTTCATGGTGACTCTGGGCTAATTTCGAGGCAACGACCCACGAATAGCTTAAGGAGTAGGTTGTGTCAAAAGCAAAGCGGAGAGTCCTGGTTGTCGTCATGGATGGGGTCGGTGTGCGCTCTAGTAACTACGGGAATGCGGTAAAGCTCGCTTACACTCCTTATATGCACTTTCTTGAGAAAAAAGGACTGTACCGAACCCTCAAGGCTCACGGGACTTATGTGGGCCTGCCTAGCAATGCCGACATTGGCAATAGCGAAGTCGGACATAACGCGATGGGAGCCGGACGTATATTCGATCAGGGAGCCAAATTGGTACAAGAGGCTATTGATTCAGGGAGGCTCTTCGAAGGCCAGAGCTGGCAGGAACTCATATCAAACGTAGTCCAGAAGAAATCCACCTTGCACTTTTTAGGGCTCCTCTCGGACGGCAATGTCCATGCGCACGAGCAGCATCTCTATGCCATGATGAGAAGGGCAAAGCGAGAAGGGGTGTCGAAGGTTCGACTCCATCTTTTATTTGACGGGCGCGATGTTGGGGAAAAGACGGCGGAAGTTTACCTGGCTCGTCTTCAGGCAGTGATAGACGAGTTGCAGGGCCCAGCTTTCGACGTGAAAGTAGCGTCGGGTGGGGGCCGGATGAGTATAACGATGGATCGTTATGAAGCCGATTGGAGCATGGTCCAGCGGGGCTGGGAGACTCATGTGTTAGGCGAGGCCCCTAAGACTTTCAGCTCCGCGCACGAAGCTATAGACTCTCTTCGCTTGATGGATAGCAAGGTCACCGATCAGTATTTGCCTCCTTTCGTAGTTACAGACCACGGTATGCCAGTGGGCCCTGTTCTTGATGGCGATAGCGTCATACTTTTTAATTTCCGTGGCGACCGGGCCATCGAAATCGCGCGAGCCTTTTCAGAACCGACTTTTGCGGCCTTTCCTCGGCGACGATTTCCTGCCGTGAAGTTTGCCGGAATGATGGAATACGATGGCGATCTTCATATCCCCCCTCTTTTTTTGGTGACCCCTCCACAGATTGATAAGACCCTGACCGAATATCTGGTCAACGCGGGCGTTCGACAGTTTGCTTGCTCAGAGACGCAAAAGTTTGGGCACGTAACATATTTTTGGAATGGTAACCGCTCAGGAAAGTTCGACGAAACGCTCGAAGATTACGTAGAAATCCCCTCCGACAACATTCAGTTTGATCTCAAACCCTGGATGAAAGCCGCAGAGATTACGCAGTGCACAATCGATCATATGCAAGCTAAGGATTTCAACTTCGGCCGCATCAATTATCCTAACGGTGACATGGTTGGACATACAGGTAATCTCAGTGCCTGCATAGTTGCAGTGTCCACAGTCGATCTTTGTTTAGGACGACTCATCGAAGCCGCTCGTGAGACAGATACCGTGTTGATGGTGACAGCTGATCATGGCAATGCTGATGAGATGTTTGACACAAATAAAGAAGGCCCGGCTGATTGGTTGGACCTTTCTCCTGAGAGTTGGCCGAAGCCGCGTACTGCGCATACGGTCAGTGAGGTTCCTTTCTATTTTTTCGATCCTCGAGGGCCTGGTGCCTATCGTCTCGCTGATATTCCTGAGGCAGGTATAGCAAATATAGCGGCGACGGTTCTGACGGTTATGGGTTTGCCGCCTTGTCCGGATTATCTTCCGAGCTTACTGGAGCCGTTATGAATGAGGAGGATTGGCTAGCTGAACTCGATCAGCGAGCAGAAGCTGCAGGGGCCTTGTTCGGAGGATTTGTAAAAACCATCGCAGCATTGCGTCATCCTCAGAGCGGCTGCCCATGGGACCTAGAACAGGACCATAAAACGCTGCGGCGCTTTATGTTGGAAGAAGCCTATGAAGCAGCCGAAGCTATGTTGGGCGACGACGAACAGCACCTTCTAGAGGAGTTGGGCGATGTACTCTTGCAAGTAGTTCTGAATGCCCAACTCACCAGTGATCGTGGTGTAGGAGATATTCGTGCTGTCATCACCGGGATTGAAGAGAAGATGCGGCGGCGGCATCCCCATGTATTCGGTCTAGATAAAGGAGGGAATCAAAGTCAGAGCCGGCTACAGCCTGTGGAAGTAAAAGTCTCGTGGGAAGCAATCAAGAAAGCTGAGCGTCGGGAAAGTGATGCTGGGATCGAAACCTTTGCGAGCGAAGAAAAAATAATCCCCGCCCTGACGCAAGCTTATAAAATCGGCAAAAAAGCGAAAAAAATTGATTTCGATTGGAAAGATTCGCTGGAAGTCCTGGGTCAGCTCCGTTCGGAACTCGGTGAGCTGGAAGCTGAGCTGAGAGCTGCAAAACCTGACCGAATGGCGATCGAGCAAGAGCTTGGAGATGTATTTTTTACTCTAGCCCAATTGGCGAGGCATCTGGACTTTGAGCCAGAAGCTGCCGCACAAGCCGGAAATGTGAAATTCCTCAAGCGGTTTAAAGTTGTCGAGGCTATGGCGAAAGAAGGAATGAAGTCAGTTGAAGAGCTAACGCAAAGCCAGCTCGAAGACTTATGGAAGAAAGCGAAAAAAAAGAAATAAAAAAAGCCCAGCAAGAGCAGGGCAATTCAGGCAAAACTCTCGAACTCAGGCAGTTTTGGTTTTTACTAGAGCAACCAAACGAGCTACCTTGCGAGAGGCGTTGTTGCGGTGGATGAGACCACGCGACGCTGCTTTGTGCAGTAGAGATTGAGCTTCGGCCAGGAGAGTATTGGCTTCAGCGGTCTGACCTTTTTCTACAGCCAAGCGGAACCTTTTCACAGCAGTCCTAACTGAAGAGATATAAGACTGATTGCGAGTGCGCTTTTTGGCGTTAGTCAGGATGCGTTTTTTAGCCGATTTATGTTGTGCCACTTTTCGTTCCTCTTATGCTTCTTCTGTCTCTGATCTCTATCAGCAGTTTCAGTGAGACCCTGTCTGATAACAGCCTGAGTCAGGCTCGTCAAGTAATTTCAATGAGGTCTATGCCTTATAGGCTTGATTTGGAGAGGGTTTCTGTCCAGAGACCTTGCTTAGCAAGCAAGGCAGCCTGACGTGCAGCCTCATCAACTCTTTCATTTTCAGGGTGCCCAGCGTGGCCCTTTACCCAGGTCCATTTTAGCCGGTGCCGACGAGTCTGCTCTTCGAGTTCTAGCCAGAGGTCCTGGTTTTTTACCTCTTTGTTGGCAGCGGTCTTCCAACCATTAGCATGCCAATTTTTCAGCCAATTCTTTTCGAAGGCATCCATTACGTAACGACTGTCGACCACAAGCTCGACGTCACAGCTTTCTTTCAGATACGCCAATCCACGTATCACAGCCATGAGTTCCATGCGATTGTTGGTGGTGAGCTTCTCGCTGCCAGAAAGCATCTTCTCATGCTCTCGATAGCGCAAAAGTGCAGCCCATCCGCCTGGCCCAGGGTTGTCGAGACACGCACCATCGGTGATCAACATGACTTTTTTCATCGAAAGCCCTGCAAAAAGCAAAAGCGCCCTACGGCGAGAGCGCTTTGCGGTCGAGGCGAAGCCTCTCTTTTATTTAGCAGATTTGCCAGCTTCGATACGGCGCTTACGGCGAGCCTTCAATTTACGGCGAGCCTTGGAGCGCTTGACTTTGAGTGTTCTGCGATTATCCCCGCGTCCCATATATACCTCTTACTTCAGTTTTAGGCCGTTTTTGCGTGCAAAACTATCCAGACCAAGCTTATCGATCGTCCGAATAGTAGATGTCGAAACTTTCAAGGTGATGAACTTTTTCAGCTCAGTCGACCAGAATTTCTTCCTCTGAAGATTGGGAAGGAAGCGGTGCTTGGATTTAATGTTGGAATGCGATACGCGGTTTCCAACCAAAACACCCTTGCCAGTCAATTCACAGCGACGAGACATGTTTATTCCTCTCCGTCACGATTTGGCTTGTCTTCAGAACGAGGACCCCTTGGGCCGCCGGACCGGCTAGAAGTGCCCATAGCTGAAGTAGCAATCGCGGACATTTCCGTTGCAAAATTGCGTTCTTGACGATGGCCGAGACTGTAGGGGATCAGGGCCAGATACCGAGCTCTCTTAACCGCGTTACAGATCGCGCGTTGCTGCTTGGCAGTAGCACCCGAAATGCGGCGTGGAATGATTTTACCACGGTCAGTGATGAAGCGCCGAAGGACTTCTGGGTTTTTGTAGTCGATAATGATGCTCGGGTCCAAGGTCCGCTTGCGACGGAACATCAGACGTCTTTTTTTCCTAGCGTTTGCCATTGCGGCCTCCGGTAATGCTAAATCAGATATTCTTGCGATCTGATGGGGGATGCTAGTAGTTTCAACAACACGCATAAGCCAGGAGTCTTGCTCCCGGCCATGTGGGACACCACCCTAAAGGTGTTGCAAGTTAACTCAAACACGCGTTACTGGCAAGCGTAAATAGAAAGCTAGGCAGGTCATTTTGCCTTGTTTTTAAGCGCAAAAATAGAAGATCCAGCTCCTCAGACGATTTTGGAAGGCGTGGTGCCCGTGCATTATCTCGATATTTCTATCCCCGTTGCCTTAGACCAAAGCTTTACTTACCTCGCCAGCAGCGATATTCCGGCGGGCTGTCGGGTATTAGTGCCTTTTGGAGAGCGGAACCGCAAAACTGTAGGCGTTGTTTTAGGTGCGAGCCCCCATAGGTCTGCAGGCAAAGGACCCCTGAAGGAGGTTCTAGAACGGCTCGACGATGGACCGGCTTATAGTAGCGAGCTTATGCGTCTCGCTCAGTGGATAAGTCAATATTACCTATACCCTCTTGGCGAAGTTCTGCGGAGCATGCTCCCCGCCTCGCAAACCAAGACGAAAGCTAACAAAGTCCGCATGAGCGTGGAGGGGGAAGTAGCATGGAAAGACGAAGCTCACCCTTTGCATCAGACTTTGCGTGCTCTCTGGAAAAAGAGGGGTACAGTCAGTTTGACCGTATGGACGAAGCGTTTGCAGCTCTTCTTAGAAACAGCACCTCCAGGTAAAAAGTTAAGTCTCAGCCGCATGGAAAAGGACGGCTGGCTCATCAAAGAAAGCAGCCAGAGTACGAGCGTGAGACGCTGGAAGGACTTTGACGACGAACTCGCGGCAGGTGGGACGGCAGAATTTGAAAAAGACTTGAGCGAAGCACAAAAAACCGTGCTCGAGGCTCTCTCTCTCGCTGCTCAATCCAAGCCTGAAGAAATGAAGCCTGTTCTTCTTCATGGTGTAACCGGTGCAGGTAAGACCGAGCTTTATCTCCAGCTCATCGCCCGTTATCTGAGTTCTGACGCTGATTCTCAGATACTCGTTCTAGTGCCAGAGATCGCGCTTACTCCCCAGATGACACGCGTCTTCACACACAGGTTTCCGCAGCGGATTGCCGTCGTGCATTCGGCGATGAGTCCAAGTGATCGCTGGGCCCAGCTGACGGCAATCAAGCAGAAGCAAAAAAGCATTCTCATAGGTCCGCGATCAGCAGTTTTTGCTCCCTTTACTTCGTTACGACTTATCATCGTCGATGAAGAGCATGACAGTAGCTACAAGCAGGGTGCGGGGTTGAGTTATAATGGCCGGGATGTAGCCGTTATGCGAGGGCATCTGGAAAAAGTTCTCGTCGTCTTGGGCAGCGCCACTCCTTCTATGGAATCCTACGCCAATGCAGAACAGGGTAAATACCAACTTCTGAGGCTGTCAGAGAGGGCTCTGGGAAGGCCGATGCCGCACATTACTCTTATCGAGCCAGAAATGAGCCAGTCATATGCCAAAAGACTGCAGCGGCCTGGTGTCGAACTCACGCTTCTCGACCTTCCTGTTGATCCCAGAATACTGACGGCTCTCCGGGAAAATCATGCTAAAGGGCTGCAATCGATGGTCCTTGTCAATCGTCGTGGCTATGCCTATTACCTATTCTCGCTGCGCGAACGAAAGGCAGTCACCTGTCCTCAGTGCAGTATTTCACTTACTGTTCATAAAAATTCGAGTCTGCTGCGGTGTCACTACTGCGATTACCAGCGGCGACTCGATCAAATGCTGGGCAGTGAGGATAGAGATGCCTATGTGCTAGTTGGTTATGGCAGCGAGCAAATGGAAATTTTTCTCGGCGAAGCCCTTCCTGGGGTGAGAATCCAAAGGGTCGATTCCGATACTGTCACCCAGCGTGACGCTCTTCCAAAAATTTTGGAAGATTTTCGGATGGGGCGTATCGATGTCTTGGTCGGAACCCAGATGCTGGCTAAGGGTCACGATTTTGCAAAGGTGACTCTTATTTGCATTCTTGAAATCGACCAAACCCTGAATCTTCCAGATTTTCGTGCCGGTGAAAGAACTTTTCAGCTCATGGTACAGGCTGCCGGTCGAGCCGGGCGAGATGCTTGGGCTGGTGAGGTTCTCATCCAGAGTCAGAAACAAGGCCACCCTGTGCTCGAGGCAGGCATCGCTCAGGATTACCTGGCTTTTTGGGATGATCAGAAAGCTTTCCGCCGTGTCCACGGCTACCCGCCTTACTCCCGCATGATACTTTTCGAAATATCTTCAGCGAAGAAGGACCTTCTGGAATCCTGGGTTCGTGGGCTGAGTCAATGGCTCAGCAGTCTGCAGAAGCGTTACCCTACAGAGCTGTCAAGGCTTCAAATCCTCGGTCCAGCCGTACCTCCCATCGAGATGATAAGAGGGCGTCTGCGGCGTACGTTACTCCTCATCAGTGAAGATCGTCACAGTCTCTGGTCGCTTGCAAAGCAGCTCAAAAGCGACTTTGCAAAGCTGCCAGGCGATTTACAGCTACGCGTCGACGTCGATCCGCAGAGTCTCATGTAGTCCTCGCAGCCAGAGACGGCGAAAAGCGATTTGCATTTACCCGGCTCACGACTATAGAATATATGAGATTACTAGGTTTTCTGCCAGAATGGGGACAGGAGTGGTCATGAGCAGTATGGATCTCGATCAGTTGGCGGGCCAGCAGAGTGAAAACAAACTTCTCGAAAAGAGAGTCATATTTGTATCTGAAGCAATTAATGCGACCGTTGCAAAACGAGTCGTCAGCCATCTCTTAGCTCTCGATGCCCAAGATACCGGCAAACCCATCTATATGTACCTCAATAGTCCTGGTGGGGAAGTTAACAGCGGCTTTTCGATCTATGACACGATGCGTTACATAGGGTCTGAAGTGCACGTTGTTTGTACAGGCCTCACAGCTAGCATAGCTACGGTTATGCTTCTTGGGGCACCGCGTCAGCATCGTTACAGCATGCCGAATACTCGCTTTCTGATTCATCAGCCTCTTATCGGTGGTCATGTGCAGGGGCAGGCTTCAGACCTTGAGATTACTGCACGGGAAATCATCAAGACCCGCGCTAAAATCAATCAAATGCTTGCCAAAGAGTGTAAGCAAGCACTTGAAAAAGTTGAAGAAGATACAGTGCGCGATTATTGGATGAACGCCGAAGAAGCACTTGCTTATGGCTTGATCACAAAAATTGTAGCGAACATGAAAGAGATCTTGTAAAAGCGAGATCTCTATCTCATACGAGAGATGATCCGCGAAGGTGGTGGAATTGGTAGACACGCTAGTCTCAGAAGCTAGTGGGCGTAGCCTTTGGGGGTTCAAGTCCCCCCCTTCGCACCAGCTCCTCTATAGTAGTCTTGCATACCGACTGAGTATCCCTTGATAAAACCTTTCCTGAAGCGCCGGCTCGTCTCCTTGAGTGTAGCTACAGCCTGTACCTTCATTCTTGGAATCGTTTCGGCTCTAACTTTTGCGATGCTCGGTCCTGCCGTGCAAATTCTCAGTAATCCCCATCGTCTGAGCGAAGTCCCTCTCACGGAATTATTTGGCCCCCGTCTCGCACCCTACCTTGAATATGTAATAGGCCGTCAGAGCGTCAGTGCTGGTGAGCTTTGGGATTCTTTGCCACTCTTCATCCTGATAGCAGCTTTCCTTCGAGCTATTCTGGCGATGATGCAGTGGTTTCTTTGGGAAAAAAGTAGCGAACTGATAGCTCGTGACATGCGACAGGATTTGATCACTCGCTATCTCAGCCTGCATCCAGAAGCCAGGCGTGATCGCACCCAAGAGGTCGATAAAGAGATAGCTGCGGGAGTAAGTAGTGATATCCGTCTGGTCCGCGAATACCTGGTGCATTTCTTCGGCGGATTTCCCCGGGAATCTTTGCAGGTCATTCTTTATCTCATTACCCTTTTTCTGCTGGAGCCGACGCTCGCAGCTTTTTTTCTTCTCGGACTTGGGCCTTCGGCGCTCCTTCTTTCACGGCTCGGCAAAAAGATGCGCAAACGATCGCAGCGCGTGCTCGACAACAGCAGTGTGATGATCGAATGGCTCCAGCAAAGACTTTCCGGTATTGAGACCATAAAGCAGTTTCGAACTGAGAAATTGGAAGAGGAGCAGCTTCATCGCTATTCAGAAAGACTCTTTCAACTTTTTGTAAAGGCCGCTCGTCTCAAGGCCCGAACTTCACCTCTGCTTGAAGTTTTTGCCATTGCAGCCATGATGTTTGTGCTTGGTTACGCGCTGCAGAAAATTGCTGGCGGAAGTCTTAACAGCAGCGTTCTTTTATCTTTTTTTGCAGTTCTTGCTAACCTTTCGCAATCAGCCGCGAAGCTGGGCCGCTACTTCAACAGCAATAAGGAGGGCGAAGCGGCTTTAGCCAGACTCAATAAACTGAGCGAGTCGATGGAGCAAGGGAGTCGTAAGCTACGAACTCTCACTTTGCGTCCTGAGCAGGAAAGCCGGCTCCTCATTAGCAAACTGAGCTACAACTACACCTCTGCCAGAGGGGATAAGTCGAAAAAAGCAGCGCTTGAAGACATCAACCTGGTTTTTGGCAAAGGACGTATCTATGCGATTGCGGGTCCCTCTGGATCAGGAAAGACAACTCTTCTCAAGCTAATCCTCGGGCTCTGGCAGGTCCAAGATGGTTCACTTTCCTATGGTCTCACCCGAACAGAAGATCTTGGCTATCTGCCGCAAACAGTTCAGCTCATGCCTGGAAGCATTGCAGCTAATATCTCTTACCCTCATCCTGAAACTGATCAAGTTCGACTTGAAGATGCCTTGCGGCGGGTAGGTTTGCACGATTTCGTGAAAGCTCTTCCTGAATCTTGGCAGAGCGAAGTCGGTGAGGGGAGGGCTGTAACTCTTTCGGGAGGGCAAGCCCAGCGAATCAAGCTAGCCCGTTTAATCTACCACCGCTTTCCCCTGGTCGTGATCGACGAAGGCACATCAGCCCTCGATCCTGAGACCGAGGCAACTATCTTTAAGACTCTCAGAGAAATGGCTGAAGAGGGAGCCACTCTGATCATGGTTGCTCATAGAATCTCAGCCCTGCAGATTGCTGACGAATTAATAGTGCTGAGACGCGGCCAAGTCTTCTATCAAGGCGCACCTCTGAAGATTCTGCAAAGCGAGAACTGGCGTGAGCTTTTTGATGAGCAGGAAAAGAAAGCTGAAGCAGAAACAGAAGAGCTCGGCTGAAGGCTATTTCTCCTCATGAGGAGAAATAGCCTAGCGATTTACCCGCGAAGTTCTTTAATTTTCTTGGTCATAGCTGGTACGACTTTGAACAAGTCGCCTACGATCCCGTAATTGGCGATTTTGAATATGGGCGCTTCTGGATCAGTGTTGACGGCAACAATGACTTTCGAAGTTCTCATACCTGCCATGTGCTGAATTGATCCACTTATACCTGCAGCAAAGTAGAGATTCGGGTTAACGGTCTTGCCCGTCTGGCCTACCTGCATATCATGAGGTGCGAAACCGGCATCAACAGCAGCGCGGGAGGCGCCGACAGTTGCGCCAAGAGTATCCGCAAACTCATGAAGAATGGAGAAAGCATCGGCTGAGCCCAGAGCTCGGCCGCCGGAAACGATGACACTTGCCTCGGTAAGGTCGGCTTTCTCGCTCTTACCCTTTCTGATTTCTACTGTCTCCAGCTTGCCAGTAACAGGAGACACGTCGAGTTTCGTTAGCTGTGCATTGCCATCACCGGTGCTGTCGCCCTTGAACACATTAGGACGGAGGCTGGCGAAGTGAAGCTCGGCGTTTTGCAGCTGAAGCTGGGCGAAGCACTTGCCTGAATACATAGGCTTGGTGCCGGAAATCGTCCCATTTTCGTTTTTGATATCGACCAGGTCCGTAGCCATTCCTGCATCAAAGCGAGCGGCGAGGCGGGGTAGGAGATCGCGGCCCATAGGGGTTGCCATGGCTAGAACTAGCTTAGGTGCGAAGGTCTTGATAGCCTGCTCGAGAGCGGCGGCGTAGTTGAGTACGTTGTAATGATGGAATGCGTTTCCACTCACCGAGTAAACGGTATCAGCTCCGTAACCTTTGATCTCTGATGTAAGGCCTTCGACGCTGCCGCCAACGACTAGTGCTGCCACGTCGCTGGCAGATCCAGCGAGCTTTCTGGCGGTCGCGAGGGCTTCATGAGAGCTTTTCTTCAGCTTATTTTCGCGCTGCTCGACAAAAACTAGAACTTTCATAGAGAACCCTCCTTAGATCACTTTCGCTTCTTCGCGCAAGAGTTTGACAACCTTCGCCACCATTTCATCGACGCCTTCGCCCTTGAAAACCTGTCCGGCTTTTTTCTCAGGTGGGTACTGATAACTCTTTATCGCGACCTTAACTTTCCCTTGAAGCTGGGCTTGGTCGAGCCCGAGGTCGGAGATTTTCTTGACATCAAAAGGCTTTTTCTTCGCCTTCATAATGCCCGGAAGAGCCGCGTAGCGAGGGTTGTTCAAGGTCTTGTTCGCACCGATAACTGCCGGAAGTGGGAATTTATAAACTTCAACGTAGCCACCTTCTGCTTCGCGTTCGGCAGTGGCATTACCACCTTCAATGCTCAGCTTGTTGACTACGTTAACGTGAGCCCAACCGAGCAGCTCAGCGAGCATAGGCGCTATGTGCATGTTGTCGTCGTCAATCGCTTGCTTACCGACTAAGACCAGGTCGGGGTTCTCAGCTTTGACGGCCGCTGCAAGAATTTTAGCGATAGTCAGAGAATCAGCATCAGCAAGGCCCTGATTGGAGATGAGTAGGCCGCGGTCACCACCCATCGCGAGACCTTTGATAATCAATTCACGCACACTGTCATCACCGTAGCTACCAATGACAACCTCGGCACCGCCGCTGCGCTCTTTGATTTGAATCGCTTCTTCGATAGCGTATTCATCGTAAGGATTGATAATAAACTTAACGTCACCGCTCTCGATCGCAGAATTGTTGTTCGACAGCTGGATCTTGGTTTCTGTGTCGGGAGTCTTTTTTAGAAAAACCAAAATTTTCATAATATCTCCTCACAAGGATACCCACCAATTTATTGGTGGGAGGAATTAGAGTAAGCTATCTCCCAGGACGGAGATGATCTCTAAAAAGGGTGCCGGTCTTTTCCGGCTGTCAGTCTCGTGAGAGACAGTCCTGGTTTACACCAGGGTTCTCCGCTTGCGCGGGTAAAGGTCACCTTGCCGAAGTTATCGAGCAGTTTACTTGCAAGTAGCACTGGCCTAATCCCCTTACTCCTGTTTAACCACTTGCCTTAGAGCCCAGGACTGGTGAAGCATCCGGGGGTAACTATCTGACTCGCTCGTAACGTAGCTTGAGAGTTGCCCCTCTTGCTCGGGCGGGTCAACGTGAGACATGTTCAGAACCAATCTTCACATGCCTGCCTCTTTAAAGGCGGGTAGTTGACTCTAAACCTCGGTCCGCTTAGTCCTCGTTAGTAAAATCTACCTGAACTATCAGGCTGCTGAGAGTAGCAGGTGCCTTCTTCCTTGGCAACTGCTCTAAAACCCACTTCGCTATTGCCGAACATGCAACAAAGACTGCATCGCAGCCCCAACTCCTGAGCCCAGCGTATGCCTGTAACCCAAGCGTTGCAGCCCCATTTCAAAGGCTGAAATACCACTGAGGAGATCGAGTTCATCGACCATACCCAGGTGAGCAATCCGCATGATTTTGCCTTTGAGATGGTCTTGCCCTCCAGCGATTATGGCCCCGTAAGCGCTTCGGCAAACTTTGACGAGCGCCGAGCCATCGATCGCAGCAGGCAGGCTCACAGCAGTCAGCGCTTGCGAAGGGTGACTTTGCGCAAAAAGGCCCAAACCCATGGCTTCTGCGGCCGTCCGACAGGCCACAGCCAAGCGACGGTGATGGGCATCGCAGCCTTCTACGCCTACGGCAGCGAGCTGTCGCAGCGCACTGAGGAGGGCAAGTACCAGCGTAGTGGCTGGAGTCCAGGCCATTTCGCCTTTTTCTTGGCCTGCACGT
>JBGSTX010000132.1:0-4970 GCA_041736305.1 Oligoflexus sp.
GAACTTTCGTCGACTAGTAGTGAGATACGAATGCCATGCAGAAAATTTCTTAAGTCTAGTTGCCCTAGCATGTCTGCTTATACTTTTAAGATATTATTGAGACAGCCTTTAGTCGCGGAGCAGGCTAAGGCCTCAGCCAAGGCCCCGACGAACGAGTTCTTTTTGCAGAAGTTTGAGTTCGCGACTGCTCTGTCCCGCTACCGAGCTATTCTCTTGGGCGCGGCGCGTGAGATAGGGAAGAAGGTCGGCAACAGGGCCGTAGGGGACGTATTTAGCGACCTGATAGCCGAGTTTGGCTAGATTGTAGCTGATGTGATCACTCATTCCGAGCAGTTGAGCGAAGCTGATACGGCGATCAGAGGGAGAGAGACCATGCTTCGCCATCAGTTCCGTGAGGAGGAGGACCGACTCTTCATTGTGAGTTCCCGCGACTAGGGCGATGCGGTCTATATGCTCGATACAGAAGCGAAGGGCTGCGTTATACATGTGATCCGTCGAAGCCTTACTCGAATTCAGTGGTGAAGGACGGCCTTCGGCCAGCGCTACCTTATTCTCTTTTTCCAAATAGGCGCCTCGGACCAGCTTGAATCCAAGTTGATAGCCTTGTGCTGTGGCTTTCTCGTGAGCTCTCTTGAGATATTGCAATCGATCGTGACGATAGAGCTGGACGGTATTGTAGACGAACGCTTCGGCCTTATTGTAGTCGTGCATCATAGCTTCGGCGAGTCCATCGACCGTATTCTGTATCCAAGACTCCTCGGCATCGATCATGATGCGAACTTTCTTCTCAAAAGCCAGCTGACAGATCGAGCGGAAACGTTGCTGGACCCGTTGCCAAGCCGCAGCTTCCTCGCGACTGAGAGAAACGCCCTTTTCAACTTTAGTGAGAAGATCTAATGAGGCTACCCCTGTCGGTTTGAAAACTGCGAAGGGAATCGAACGGTGAATGTCGGCCTCTAGTATCGTTCGCTGAATTTCGGCGCTTACCGCATCAAAATCAGCCTCCCGCCCACCACCTTCTTTTGCATAGTCAAGAATTGTCCCGACTTGGTAGCGAGCGAGTTCTTCTATGCGCGGCAAACAAGTCTTGATGTCCTCTCCCCCACAGAAGTGGGAGAATATAGTTTTTTTGATCAGGGTTTGAACTGGCAGACGCAGCTTGAGAGAGGTTGAAGCCAGCTGGGGCCCCCACCGAACAACGAAGTCTTGACCAATGATTCTAAATAGCCAGTAGGCCTGCATGAGCTGGCCATTGCTGAGATGCGCGAAAGCGATCTGCGTGTTGCTTAGATCAAGAGTCTGCTTGCTTGGGGGGGGAGTTGAGTTATCAAGCATGTCCCTGTTTATCCTCTCAAAAGCTCAGAAGAAAATGCATCTATGTAGTCAAGACTTTTTAGCCATTGCCTGAAACGCCTCTAAAAGGTCCATGGGTATCGGAAAAAAGACGGTTTTGGCATTATTGGAGGTCGATACATCGACCATCGTCTGCAGATAGCGCAGCTGAATGGCAGTTGGATTCTGCGAAAGCTTATCTGCTGCGTCGCTGATCATCTGGGCCGCCTGCAATTCACCTTCGGCTGCAATCACCTTCGCCCGTCTTTCCCGTTCAGCTTCCGCTTGCCTTGCCATTGCTCGCTGTTGATCGGGAGGAAGATCGATATGCTTCACTTCAACAGACACGACCTTGATCCCCCAAGGATCCGTGTTCTGATCGAGGATTTTCTGCAGTTGCATATTGATGCGTTCGCGCTCGGCCAAGAGTTCATCGAGAGAATGTTCGCCGAGTACGGAACGGAGATGAGTCTGAGCGACCTGAGACGTTGCGTAGAGATAGTTTTCGACGTTGATGACGGTCCTCATCGCATCGACGACCTTAAAGTAAACTACTGCGTTCACCTTCAGAGAGATATTGTCCCTGGTAATTACATCCTGGGGTTCTATGTCCATTGTAACGATGCGCAAAGAGATCTTGGCTTCGACTTTGTCAGCAAAAGGAATGAGGAAAATAATTCCTGGCCCTTTCGGCTCCGGCAAGGCTCTACCAAAGCGAAAAATGATGGCCCGTTGATACTCGGGGATTATGCGCACCGTCGTCGCGAGAATGGCGAGAATAATAATGAGCGCGATGATCAATCCAATTGACATGAGCTGGTCCTTTTTTCTTGTTGAGTTCGAATTAATTGCGAATCAAATTGACCTTGAGAGTAAGTCCTTGGACAGCCCCTACTTTCAATAGATCACCCTTCTTAACGGGTAGCCCGCTGCTTTCTTGTGCATTCCAAATCTCGCCGAGGAGCCTCACCTGGCCTTGGCTAGTCGAACTGTGGCGTAAGCTGAAATCTTCGATGGCTTCTGCATCTTGCCCAAGCAGACCTTCGGCGCCACTTTTGACGCGTAAGCGCTGATTGTGCAGCACCAGCCAGGAAACTAGCAGCATAAAGCCGAGGATGACCAACGAACCTGGAACGATCGTCCACCACGAAATGGCTAGACCGAGCTCGCGACTCGAATCAACCAGCAGGGTTGAACCGACAACAAAGCCGATAAATCCACCGATTCCCAATGCGCCAAAGCTTGGCAAAAAAAGTTCCGCGACCATGAAGGCTATGCTGGCCACTATGAGGAGAAACGCGCCGAAGTTGATCGGTAGCACAGATGTGGCGATAAGCGACAGGATGAGGGATAGAGCTCCTATCACTCCCGGCAAAATCGTCCCTGGATGCGTCAGCTCAAAGCCAATACCCACGATACCGAGAATAAAGAGCAGGTAGAAAAGATTCGGGTTGGAAAGGGTCTCGAGCAGTGATTGGCCGAGACTTTTCTCAAACATAATGCGGCGGGCTCCCTGAGACTTCAGGGTCAGCTCTCGACCTCCGTCAAGAGTCACCTTACGCCCATCTATCAGTCTAAGGAGGCTGTCTTGATCAGGTGCAATGAGGTCGATCACTCCACCCTTGAGCGCTTCCTCTGCGCTTACTGACAGAGAATTCACGACAAAAGAGGTGGCCATTTCCTTGTTGCGTCCCCGAACCGTCGCTATTGATTCCATGAATGCTACTGTATCGTTTTCGACTTTGGTGCGTATATCGGAGCCTTGCTCAAAATCTTGGCCTAACGCTTGGACCGGATGGGCCGCACCGATGTTGGATCCTGGTGAAAGAGCCGCAATAGGAGCTGCCAGGGTTATGAAGGCGCCGGCACTGCCTGCGCGAGCACCACCCGGGCCTACCCACACGACCAAAGGTATGGGAGTGGAAAGAATGTCTTTAACCATGGCCCGCGTCGCGTCGAGTGAACCCCCGGGGGTATCGAGTACAATGAGTAGCCCAGCGAAATTCTCTTCCTGAGCCTGTTTTATCGCATGGCGAAGGATGTCCGTACTGGCGACACCAATAATTCCGATTTCAAGCTCGAGCCAGGGTCCTGTGGCATCAGGGGATCCCTGTTCTGCCTGACCAGTGTTAGTTTGAGCTCTTCCCTGGCTTAGCCCTGTGCTAATAAACGCAAATGAGCAGCACAGCAGGATCCACGCGGGTATTGAAAAGCCTAAATAGGATTTATGCCGCGCCATCAAAAGCTCCTAGCTTAACTGAGTAACAACGCTTCTGTCTCAGCCTAAGCCAGATCTAGCAAATATCCTGAACTTCGTCGAGCTGACTGGAAGTCTGGAATGGCTCTTGCTCAAAGAATGAAGAAGCGAGCTCAATAGGAGGTCCGTATGCAATGGCGTGGGCGTAGGCAAAGTGACAATGTCGACGACAGAAGAGGGCTGAAGACAGCTGGAACAGTCGGAGGAGGCGGGCTGATACTCGCCCTTATCTATGCTTTGCTAGGTGGTGACCCCCGAGTCATTTTAGACGGAATGCAGACGGAGACAGAAGGCGGTTCTGGTCGTCAGGAATCGAGCGAGCCAGGTTCGGCACAGACCGCTGGCTCCGGGAGCGACGAGCAAAGAGAATTTGTCGCGGTAGTTCTGGCTGATACAGAAGACGTGTGGCGAGAAACCTTCAGTGCAACGGGCCGTCAGTACAAAGATCCTAAGCTGGTACTCTTCAATGGAAGAGTCAATACAGCGTGTGGAGGAGCTAGCAGTGCAGTAGGCCCTTTCTACTGCCCTGCAGACCAAGAAGTTTATCTAGACCTCGATTTCTTTGCGACTCTCAGCCGGGACTTAGGCGCGAAAGGTGATTTTGCACGTGCCTATGTGATTGCGCATGAGGTCGGTCATCATGTCCAAAATCTCTTAGGTATATCGCGCTATGCAGCTGAGCAAAGGCAGAAGCTAAGTGAGGCTGCCTATAACCGTCTTTCTGTAAAAGTCGAGCTGCAGGCCGATTGTCTGGCAGGAGTCTGGGCACAACGTACCCATCAGAAAAAAAATGTACTCGAAGCTGGTGACCAGGAAGAGGCAATAGCTGCAGCGGCTGCTGTTGGAGATGACGCTCTGCAGAGCCGCGGTCAGGGAGAAGTCGTGCCTGACTCTTTTACCCATGGCAGCTCAGAGCAGCGAATGAAATGGTTTTCCAGAGGTTTCGCCCGGGGTGACATGGATGAGTGCGATACTTTTCAAAGCGATTCCGAGGTAGCGGGGCGCGAGTGAGTTCCAAGCTACTTGCTGGCCGGCTCTGAGATCGATAAGGGTGTCTTTTAGGTCTGCAAAAGTCGCCTCTGCAATTTTTTAAAAGAAAGATTTTAGCAGCTGGTAGAGGTGTCATGAAAAACCATTTATTTCAGCTGCTTAATCTGAACTAGAGAGGGGAGTTTAAGGTTGGCTTGGTCCCAAATCCTTATCATAGAGAGCTCGGATTGCAGCTCGGTCCCGTTCACTAACCATCTTGCTTGCATCGCTGTAGGCCATGACACTGCTGTAAAGTGAAGCCCCCGTATCACTCTTCGCGAACTCGTGGCCGAGCCCAAAAAAGTGCCCCAGCTCATGGGCTATTGTATGATCGCCCTGACCAGAGTAAGGC
>JBGSTX010000135.1:0-3915 GCA_041736305.1 Oligoflexus sp.
AGAGAAGAGAAGAGAGGACCTGAATGAATCAGGCCTCGTTCGATTCCATATCATCAACGTCATGTTCGCGACGCTCGAGGATATGCCGGTACCAAGACAGAGTCTGCTCAAGCAGCCAAAGATGGGCCTGGTACTGCGGAGGAGGAATGATTTCATCGCAGTAATCCCGTAAATCATGCTCGGACCCGGATGGATTGACGCGAATCCATTCCTTCACTTCTTTCTTGAACTGATTTACATCGAACATAAGAAATTTGACCTCTTCTCAGCCCCTACTGAGCTGCCTACCTAAACCCTGCATCTTACATGACAGCGGGCCCGGGTTTTGTTACCTTACAGATCCGATTCGGCATTGATACGACAGACTTGAGGCATAAATTGCCTTCCTCCCGCGGAGTGCCCCATGCAGGATCCTCTAAGACCCCAGCTCCTCTTCGATCTTAAGCAAATCTTTATGGCTGAACAATTCGATGTAGACGACGTTTTTCAGCTCCTCGGCTCGGCCCTTGCTGCACGCTTGAAGCTCATGCTCTCACATGTGGGGGTTAGCGATCAGCCCGTAATCCGAGGCAAGGTGTCACCTCACGCTATCCTCGAAGGGCCCGTTTTCGTCGCTGAAGGTGCAGAAATTGGCCCCTTCGCCTATGTGCAGGGCCCGACTTTTATTGCACCTGGAGCTGAAGTGCGACACGGCGCTTTCATTCGAGGCAACGCCTACATTGGTCCCAGGGCTGTCGTTGGTCATACGACTGAGGTCAAAGGATCGATCTTCTTCGATGAAGCCAAAGCTGGACACTTCGCCTACGTGGGAGACTCAATTCTCGGTAGAGACGTCAACCTTGGGGCAGGTACGAAACTCGCCAACCTCAAGCTGCGAGGGAACGCCGTTCGTGTAGTCCATCCTGTTAGCGGACTCAAGCTCGATTCGGGCTTACGCAAGCTAGGAGCTCTTATCGGCGATCACGCTCAGACCGGATGCAACGCCGTCCTCTCACCGGGATCTGTGCTCTTACCAGGCACAGCTGTGCTCCCCTGCGTGCATTATCACGGAACTTTGCTCAAAGGTACAGCTCGTTGAGAAAGCTCTTAAATGGGAAAGACTATGTTTCCCGTGAAGCTCGTCCACTCGAAGCGGCAAACATTCGGTCCTGCTACAGGGCATACGCGAGACGTGAGAGGATTGTTGACCACTTCGAGATACTCTAGCTGATCAAGGGCTTTGAGTGGGCTGAGATCGGTGATTTTATTGTCGCTCAAGACCAGCACTCTTACTTGAGGAAAAGATGCGAGGACATCGGCGCTCGAGAGGGAATTGCGGCTTAGATTGAGGTCATCGAGCGCGGGTAAAGCAGCCAAACCTTCGAGCGTCTGCAGACCAGCTCCTGGAGTATTGCGGGCTGTGAGCCGCTTGAGTTTCGGCAGTCCCGCAACCCCCTCGAGGCTGCGGAGAGCGTTGTTGTTGAGGTTGAGCCATTCCAGACTGGATAGTCCACTGAGCTGGGGAAGTGTCTTGAACAGATTACCTTCGAGATCTAATTTTTTCAGCGAGGGCATATCGCTCAGCAAGGGCAGAGCCGTAAGTTTGTTCCTGACCAGACTCAGTTCCACAAGCTGAGGTAGCCGAGCTATCTCGGCCAGGGGTTCCAGACTGTTATCGCTGATCTCCAGATCCTTTAGTTTGCTGAGGTCGCTGATTGAGCTGATTTTCTTCAGCTGCAGGTTGGCAATGACGGACACGTTTTCAAGGTTTTTCCAAGGGTTAAGGCTCAAGGTTCCCGCAAAATCGCTGCCGTAAATTACCAAATTTTTGAGCGCAGGCAGCTCCTCCGGCAGGCTCAGGACCTGACTCGTCTCGATCAGCTGCAAGACTTCGAGACTGGGCAGACTAGGCGGCAGTTCGCCGACGGGAATCTTGCTGAGCGTCAACGTCCGCAGTTTGCGCAGGCGGTCGAAGCTCAGCTTCTCTGGTGTTTTTACGGCTTCTATCCGCAGATTCTCCAGCATGGGGTTCGCTAAATCCAGAGCCTGATCGAAATTAATAAAGGCGAGCTGAAGTTGGACCAGATTTGGGAGTTGGCCGAGTCCCTCGAGGTTAAGCGGCGCTGTCGAATTTTGAATCTTCAGTTTTTGCAGATTCGGCAGCTCTTGCACGCGAAAGCTCGGAGCGCCGTCGAACTCACCGCTTTCTTCAGGCATGTTATCTAAGACTTCCAGCTGCTCGAGGGAAGCTATCTTGGTGAGCGGTGAGAGGTCGGGGATGCTGTGATCGCTCAGTATAAGGCCTTTCAAGTTCATCGAGGCGAGACTAGCGAGCGGCCGCACGTCCTCGATCCGGGCGCTGTCGACAAAACGTTCGGGATCGTAACCTAAGATCGAGAGGGGTTCACCCGTGGCTATCAATTCGCGCAGCGAAGTTTCCGCAAAAGCACAGTCCTCAAAGACCGCACGCGCGGCTGCAACACCTTCGCGCGCCAGTCGGAAATCGCTAGCCTGTCGGATCAGACGCTGGACTGTATACCAGGCCGGGTCTTCATAATTATCGTAAGCGCACCAAGCGGCAAATGTCTCGGGAAGCTCGTTCAGCGTCATAAGCGCTTTGGCTTTGGCGCGAGGATTCGTCGCCGGATCGTAGCTGAGCGGGATACCGGAACTCTTCTCTATCCAGGCGGCGTAAGTACCCAGATAGGTGTAAATGCCTTGCCCTTGATCACAGACTGTGGCCATTTCTTCCGGCACGAGAATCCGATCCCAGCCCATAAAGCTACCGACCAGATACCAGCGATCGCCTCGTTTCAAATAGGCGGGGCCACCGCTGTCGCCAAAGCAAGGACCACTTCTGGTCTCAGCATCGTCGATCTTCTCACCCTCCACAACTATCAGATCATAGATTCGCCCTTGCCTAACAAACTCCCGCACATTGGTGTCCACCTTAAGTATGCTTCCACCTTCGCAGGAGGCATCACCCACGTCGCAGTTGGATGCCGTAGCACCGTAGCCAGCAATAGTCAGCGAACTGTCGGCTTTGAGCTCAGATTCTCCATGCCAGATTTCTATAGGACGATAGGGAGAAGGAACGCTACCTTCGAAGCTGAGCCAAGCTACATCAAAGTTGGATTCGAATTTCTGATTTTTTTTGAAAGTTTCTTTGCGCAGGACCAGCAGTTGCACCGCAGTGCCGCCATTGGCAGTCGATCCAAATGCAATACGCAAGTCTTCTGTCCGCTTGTCAAAGACGCAGTGGGCGGCGGAAACGACGAGCTGAGGGGCAATCAAGGTCCCCGAACAGAATACCTCGCCTTTACTGTCGACGAGCGCCACCGCACTCCAAGAGGCGGGATCCTGGTTCGAAGGAGTCTGCCCGTAGACCATGCGAAGCGAAGAGTTTGCAAGCGGCACCTGGCAGGCCGAAAGCCACATAATTATGAGTAAAAGCAAGGGCAGACGCCACATAAAGGTGCTCCTTAGGGAGGGCTGCTAGCTGCGTGTGTACAGGAAAAATCTGCCGCCGACATGTGCTTTCACATACGCGAAACCTTGAGGCAAGGCTTTTATCACAAACCTATTCGAGGGAAATTTTTTGTGAAAGCTTTTTGAGAGGGATTTACTTGGAGGATGAAGGAGATTATCTTCGTGATAGGTTGCTCCGAAGCAAAATATGTAGTTTCTGAATTCCTTAGCTAGATGGTCGCAATGACCTGGGAGGTCCGCCATGGTTTTGCGGTATATTCTTTCCTATTTTTGGCTTGGATTTTTTGGCCTGATAGCTTGCGGCAAATCACCTTCTCAAAGCTCAGACCTTCAGGTGACCAACGGTATCAGTATCGGCGAGGAAGAATTTCCAGCAGTAGTCCTCATTATGAAAGATCGGGCGGCCGATAAAGACGGAATGCCTCTCTTCTGTACAGCTACTTTCAT